>DATHVH010000309.1:0-33810 GCA_035461405.1 Anditalea sp. | reverse complement strand
TGGGGCCCAAATATAAGCAAAACAGCTGAATTTTAGAACCCTTTGCGAAAATACTGGAAAAAGTATATAGTTTATAATCTAACGATAAATAAAAAAACTAATAAAATTAGGCTTAGGTCCGAGTGGTCTATTGCTGATGATTGATTGTGATATGCAATTTAGGTCTTTACAATTGGGATCTCTTATAATTTACAGTTTTGTGGCTGTTTTGACTTTCAATGGATTGACGCTAAAAAAATATTAATCTAACATACGCCACTTAAGGACCATCTTTATCCTGCAGTGCCGACTGAAATAATGAAGGCTTAAATAAATACTTTTATCCAGTATTATTTAAGCCTTCTTTTATAGTCAATACTATTATTAAGATTCTTTTTTAAGCAGTGTATCAAAGTAAGCAATTGTTTTGATCAAACCAGCTTCTAAATTTACTGTTGGCTCCCAGTCCAATTCTTTTTTTGCTAAATCGATAACTGGCTTTCTCTGCATAGGATCATCCTGAGGAAGAGGTAAAAACTTAAGTTTACTTTTACTATCTGTTAGTCTAATTACATTTTCTGCTAGCTCAAGCATGGTAAATTCTCCGGGAGTCCCAATATTAACTGGTCCTGTGAATCCATCACGCGAATTCATAAGTCTGTACATCCCTTCAATATTGTCATCTACGTAGCAGAAGCTTCTAGTTTGCTGACCATCTCCAAAGATCGTAATATCTTCTCCTTTTAAGGCCTGAACAATAAAGTTACTCACTACCCTGCCATCATTAGGATGCATACGTGGACCATAGGTGTTAAATATTCTCATCACCTTGATCTTCACTTTGTGCTGTCTATGATAATCGAAGAATAGGGTTTCTGCACATCTTTTTCCTTCGTCATAACAGGCTCTGATGCCTGTAGTGCTTACGCTTCCTTTATATGATTCTGGCTGAGGATGAATTTCAGGATCTCCGTATACTTCAGAGGTACTAGCCTGTAAGATCTTAATTTTTAGCCTTTTAGCAAGTCCAAGCATATTGATAGCGCCTATTACACTAGTCTTAGTAGTCTGCACTGGGTCAAACTGATAATGGACCGGACTTGCGGGACATGCTAGATTATAAATTTCATCCACCTCCACATACATCGGGAAAGTGATGTCATGGCGCATGAATTCAAAATTCTTATTATCCAGAAGGTGATAGATATTGTTTTTTCTTCCTGTAAAGAGATTGTCTACACATAGCACCTCATTTCCTTCGTTTAGAAGTCTTTCGCATAGGTGAGAACCTAAAAACCCAGAACCACCTGTAACTAATATTCTTTTCATTAATTCTTTTTTTAGAGAAAGTGCAAAAATACAGTAATATAAATAATGGTTTATAATTTAAGCAATTATTATTCTTTATCATAAAAGAGTAGTAACCTATATTACAATTTAATCTGCTTCATGGCTTTTCTATCCAATACTCAAAACGTATTTTTGCATATAGGAAAGTGGAATTATAGTCATTAAATTAAATTTCACCCTATACTCGCTTTTGTTCTCTATGCACCTGAAAAATATAAAACTTGTTCAATTTAAAAATTACCAACAGGTTGGGGCTGAGTTTTCAAAAGAGATCAATTGTTTTTTAGGAATTAATGGAAGTGGAAAGACTAATCTTCTCGATGCTATCCATTATCTATGCTTCACCCGCAGTGCTTTTAATACCGTAGATTCACAGAATATCCTTCATGGAGAAACTTTTTTTACTGTCAAAGGCGAATTTGAATTAGATGATAAGGCGCTGGAAATCAAATGTATTTCTGAAACCGGCAAGAAAAAGCAAATTTTGAATTCAGGAAAACCTTATGATAAAATGAGCGATCACGTCGGGCTTTTACCCGTAGTCATGATAGCGCCCGATGATACTCAACTCATTAAAGAAGGAAGTGAAGGCAGAAGAAATTTCTTTGACAGTATTATCTCTCAGTTGGACAGACCTTACTTGCAGCTATTGGTCAGGTATCAGCATTTTTTGAAGCAGCGAAATGCACTGTTAAAGCAATTTGCAGATAGTGGAAATATAAATCATGGCTTATTAGAACCTTATAATCTTGAACTGATTACCTTAAGCAAGAGTATTTATACAAAAAGAATAGAATTTATATCAAATTATAAGTTGCAATTACAACATCACTATGGGGTGATAAGTGATGATAAAGAAGCTGTTGAAGTGGCTTATCAAAGTGATTGCGAGGATAGTGATTTTGAAGCGCAATTTAATGCTTCATTGCGTAAAGATATTATTTTAAAGAGGACCAATAAGGGTATACATAAAGATGATTTTGTATTTACTATTGGCGGATATCCTCTTAAGAAATTTGGGTCTCAGGGTCAACAAAAATCTTTTTTGATAGCATTAAAACTGTCCCAATTTCAAACTCTCAAAGAAGGTAAGGGAATATTACCAATACTTTTACTAGATGATATTTTTGACAAATTAGATGACCTTCGTATTGCAAAAATGATCGAACTGGTAGCTAATCATGAATTTGGACAGTTATTTATCACTGATGCCAGGCCAGAGCGGTCAAAGCAGATTTTAACTACTATAGATGCAGAAAAGAAATTTTTCTACATCCAAAATGGTATACTCACTTCTACCTAATACCTTTTTTTCTTGAGAATCTGACCGTCCATAGAGTAAAGTCCAGGACCTCGGAGAAAAAGAAAAAAGAAAGACAAGAGATAGAATAATGGCAGCTCCTTTTCAGAAAAAGGATCACCACCATGTACCACAAAGGCAGCAGTAATCATAGCTATAAACAGCGGGATCAAAGCTAAGCGCGTCAAAAAACCAAGCCCAAGTAAAATAGCACAGAAAAATTCTGCAAAAATGGTTAACTGAAGTGATAATGCTACACCTATCCCCAATGGATCTGGAAAATTTTCCATCCTTTCACTGAAGTTGGCAATTTTGCTCCATCCATGTGTGATCATCATCATGGCTACGCCCACTCTAAATATAAGTAAGGCAGTATCAACAAAAAACGGACGGGTGGAAAATAATAATCGTTTCATTTATAAATAAATTTGTATGTAGGTAAAATAGGGTTTTGTGGAATTGATAGATTTGAACTTAATTAATTATTATAGCCGATCCAAAAGGCAAATGAGATATTTCGGTAACAACATTAATTTAGTAATTTAAATAATAGTACTTGCCAAGTTTAAAACAGCATATAAAATTTCAAACCGTTTATCATCAAACTTAATTTGCGCAAGCCTGTTTGGACTGTTTTAATATTACATTAACTAATAAATATTAGGAGCTATTTATTTTTTCGATACTGTATTTTTTCTAATGTTCTTTATTTTCTTTAACGCATTATTTGATCATATCTCATATAATCAATGTCCAAGTAGTCCTGATTTAATTTTGGTATGAGGCCTAATGAAATCTATTAGGAATAAATTTCCATATGGTAAATATAGAAGTGATATTAAAATTGGTCATATCGAGAAAGTGATAAAATAAATTTTAAAACTATTTTATCCGAATGGAATAAAAAAAGGCTGTGCTATTTAGAGCACAGCCTTTGTTTAGTATCACAATTAATTTATTCCCAGAGATTGGAAGGGTAATCCCCTTTCTTGTGAAGGCCTTCAAGAGCTTCTATGACGTCTGGCTTATCTTCAGCATAAGTTACACCAAACCAAGTTTTTCCCCCTTGTAAAATTTCCACCACAGCCTTACCATCTTGTATCAGTTGGTTTGCCACAGTTGGGATATAAAATTCTGATTTTAAATTACTTTGACTCTCTTTAAGAAATGGTATCCACATATCTTCAATAGCATCAAATATAGAGGGGTGGAAGCCCCAGCAGTTCATTGATACGGGAGTGCCAGGCTTGATTTCCTGAGTAACCTGATCTTCTTTACTAACAATTTTATTTCCTTCTCTTAGGATATTGGTGGTTTCGACCATACCCAATAGTTGATTTTCTTCATTGGTCTCACAGACTCCTCTTGCAACAGACCCATTTTCAGAAAGAACATCTTCTACAGCGTAGCCTATCATACAATGAAGGTTAGGCTGTACACCATTGGTAAGAAATTTACCCAGCGCCTCAAAAGCCTCTAAACCATAAAAATCATCTGCATTTATAACTGCAAATGGTTCATTGACAGCATTTTTTGCACATAATACCGCATGAGCTGTACCATAAGGCTTAGATCTTTCCGGATTATTCAATTCTGCAGGAACTAACTTATCCAATGACTGGAGGACAAAATCTACTTCAATTTTGCCTTCTAATTTCGGTAAAAATTTATCTTTAACTTCTTCTAGAATTTCTTTCCTTACGATAAATACTACCTTGCCAAATCCTGCACGGATAGCATCGTAGATGGAATACTCTATTATAGTTTCACCATTTGGTCCAAATCCGTCGATTTGTTTATTTCCTCCATATCTGCTGCCCATGCCTGCGGCTAGGACTAAAAGTGTTGGCTTACTCATTATAATTTTTGGTTAGTTTGATAGAATCACAAATTCAAATGTAAGGAATTATCCAGAGACTGGGACACTCACAATTGATAATCCAAATGGACTTACATAAATCAGACCAATACTATAGACTAATTTTGATATGTGAGGTATTCTCTATTTGCTATCGTGGTGCTTGCCATAAAAAAAACGAGCCTTTACGGGCCCGTCTTTCGGTTGGTTGGTTTATGTTACTTAAATATTATATGATTATACTTCATCTATCATTGTACATCGTGTCATCGGACATCCGAGATATTTACTTTACTTAATTTTCAAGCTGTCTTTCTTATCTTCTTCTCGATCTTTTCATAGGATTGTCACCGGTAGAAGCTCCACGGGCAGCCCCATTCTGTTGAAATAATTCAAAGCGGGAAGGCATTGCCTGCCTTGGCCAATAATTATTATCTTCATCTATATCCGCTGTTTCCCTATAGGGGTCCAGCACTATACTAGTGATGTTTTTCTTTTTGGGAAATACCTTGGTTACTTCTGACTCATTTAATCTCCAGATCTCTGCCGGAATATGTTCTATTTCAGATGAACCATCTTCATAGTTAAATTGAATTATCAGGGGCATCACCAGACCTCCAAGATTTTTAAAAGTCATTTCATAAAAATTCATGCCAGATGATAACAAATCCCTTTCCCTTTGACTCAATCTTGCCATAAAGTCCTTATATGCCTTTTCATCTTCAGGCGTTACACGAAATCTGTCGTATTCATTATAAAAATCTCTAATTTCAGGATCTGATTCTAATACAGTTTGTGCTATATCATTCCGGTTGTGAGAGCGAGTGACATAATCTTCTTCCCGCTCATAAGCCATTTTTTCCCGTGCCTTGATATCTTTTGGATCTCTGCTGTCCAGTTTATACCATTTGACATTCTCCAGTGAGATATCTACAGGTTCTGTTCCAAAGAACCAACCCCTCCAGTACCAGTCTAAGTCTACCGCAGAGGCATCTTCCATAGTCCTGAAAAAATCATCTGGAGTAGGATGTTTAAATTTCCATCTTTGGGCATATTCCTTAAATGCATAATCAAATAACTCACGCCCCATTACTGTCTCTCTTAAGATATTCAAGGCAGTTGCTGGTTTAGCATAGGCATTTGGACCAAATTGGATGATATTTTCAGAGTTTGTCATTATAGGCTCCAAGAGATGTCTTTCGGATCTCATATAAGGCACAATCTTATGAGCGGGTCCTCTACGGCTGGGGTAGTTTCTATCCCATTCCTGCTCAGCCATGAACTGCATAAAAGTGTTTAATCCTTCATCCATCCAAGACCACTGTCTCTCATCAGAGTTTACAATCATTGGAAAGAAATTGTGCCCCACTTCATGGATGATGACTGAAATCATCCCATACTTTACCGCTTCAGAATAGGTGCCATCTTCATCCGGTCTGCCATAGTTAAAGCAGATCATAGGATATTCCATACCATTAGATCCTTCTACGGATATGGCGACAGGATAGGGATAGTCAAATGTTTTTTCGGAATAAGATTTAAGGGTATGGGCTACTACCCTGGTAGAATACTGCTCCCATAATGGATTTCCTTCCTTACCATAATAGGACATAGCCATTACATTTTTACCGCCAAGCTCTACTGCCATAGCATCCCATATAAATTTTCTGGAACTGGTCCATGCAAAGTCTCTCACATTTTCAGCATGAAAGATCCATGTTTTTTTATCTTTCGATCTTCCTCTTTCCAGCTTTTCAGCTTCAGCTTGAGTCCTGATGATTACCGGTCTATCGAAAGATGACTGCGCTTGATTCCATCTGTCTAGTTCAGCTGGGCTAAGTACTTCTTCAGGGTTTTGTAATACTCCTGTGGAGCCTACCATATGATCTGCAGGTACGGTAATCTTTACTTTATAGTCTCCAAAAGTCAGCGCAAATTCACCTCTTCCATAAAATTGTTTGTTTTGCCAGCCTTCAAAATCTGAATATACAGCCAGGCGTGGAAACCACTCTGCCATTGTATAAAGGTAATTACCATCTTTTTCGAAATACTCATAACCTGGTCTTCCGCCAATAAAGCTCATTCTGTCATGAATATTAAAGCTCCAGTCAACCCTAAATTCAAATTGTTCACCAGCCTTAAGGGGTTCGGGAAGGTTTACCCGCATCATTGTTCTATTAATAGTGACTGGTATATTATTGCCAGCCATATCTGTCACCTGATGAATCTTATATCCCAAGTCCAAGTCATGCCAGAGAATGCTCTCTAGCTGTCTCATTGTCATACGGGGGTTTATGCTGCTTGCGGCTACTTTATGGGTATCCGAATCTTTAGCTCTCTCATTCTGGTCCAGCTGAATCCATAAATATGTCAGCTGATCTGGAGATTGATTGATATAAGTTACCTTTTGGGTTCCTGTTATAGATTGGTCTTCATCGTTAAGCTCTACCTCTATTTCATGATTGGCTTTTTGTTGCCAATATAGATGTCCCGGTGCGCCTGATGCAGTTCTATACACATTGGGTGAGCGTAGCATTGGGCCCAGTTGTTCAAACCGTTCTGCATGGTTTTGTTCAGTCTGCTGTGCTATAGCTGAAAATATCGCGAGATTAAGCAGTACCAGAGTAAAGAAATATTTCATATGTACTTATTATGGGTATTGGTAAAAGGGTTAATAATATTAAATCCAATATCTGTTTTCTAGTATCATCATCAGGGACATTCCCAGGACAATGGCTGATGTTACCAGTGTCCATTCTTTCCTATTGTTAAATATGCCTATAAATATTGAACTGACAAGAATAAAGATTGCCACTATGATCAATTGCCCTACTTCCAAGCCTAAATTGAAGGCAAGGAGGGGTTGAAATAGAGATGCTTCCCTTCCTAACAAAGCCCTCAGGTAATTGGAAAAACCCAATCCATGAATGAGACCAAAGAAAAGAGCAAAGAGGTAATTAATTTGAATTCCTTTACTTCCGGTAGGCTTTGGCCTCATGATATTTCCCAGTGCTGTAATCGCTATGGTAATAGGAATAAGAAATTCTATAAGATTTGCATTTACTTTAATTACATTAAAGGTGGCCAGGGCTAAAGTGATAGAGTGACCGATAGTAAAGGCAGTCACTAAGATGATGATTTTGCGCCAGTCGCGCCCCGAGTAAATAGCGCATAATGCTATCACAAAGAGGATATGGTCAAAACCGTTTAAATCCAAAATATGTGCAATTCCAATTTTAAAATAAGCCTCAAATTGACTCATGAAATAGTTATAATTTTATGTTTTTAGTAAAAATTTACTGTTTGCCTTTTACCAAGTCTTGGTGTCACTTAATTTAAGTAGCTGCATTAGGGTTTAATTTTGAATTTTTTAACCTGGCAGTTTTTAGGATTGTAATATTAATGCATAATTTGCACAAAAAGTAGAAAATCAAAAGTAAATGCATCAACATTACATTTTCTCCCTATTACTGGGATGGATGGCGATTTTCCATCCTTTTTATATCAGTCTTACCGAGGCGAGATATAATGATACTTCTAAGACATTTGAAATCTCACAGAAATTATTCTGGGATGATCTTGAAACCGTTTTATCTGAAGAGTATGCGAAAAAAGTGAATTTTCTCCGCCCAGACGATCAGGATGATCTTGATAGCATGGTGGAAGAATATTTATTAAATCATAATACATTCTATGTTAATGGGCAACACGTTTTACTTACATACCTTGGATATGAAGTGGAGGATGAGGCGGTATGGTTTTATTTCCAGAGCGGAAAAGTAAAAACGCCTAAAGAAGTTGGAATGAAAAACACTGTATTTTTAAAACAGTTTGAAACCCAACAACATGTCATAAATTTATATGTGGATAAAAAGCCAAAGACGTTAATGCTGGATAAGAAGAAAGATTTTGGCAAAGTTGAGTTTAAATAGATGCATGTAAAAACGATCACACCCAATATTTATTAGTTAGCGATTAAAATTCTTAACCGGCAAAAAAGATTCAGAAAGTCATGTCTGAAGGGGAAAAAAAATTATATTTTAATGGATAAAGTATAATATTGAGATAAAGCTAAATCCCTTAACTTAATCTTTCTTAAATTCTAGACTGTAGATGATGGGTCTTTCTTTGATACCTTTTGTTTTGATCAGTACCCTAAAATTATGCTCAGTACTTATATAATAAGCTATATAATATTTGATATTTGATCCAGACTCTCCCTGGTGCACAATTTGAAAGTCTGTGGGTGGATTTTTTTTGAAAAAGTCCCTTACAACTACCTCAGCCTGATTTTTTGAGAAATCCCCCTGGGAGCCATTCATATTCAGTTCTACTGTATTATCAAAGTATTTCACTAAATCTTTGCTAGAGCCAGACTTAAAAATCGGAATAATCTCATCGATGATTTTAACCTGAGCAATAGCAGGATAGGCTGTGATCATAATCACAGTTAATATAAAAGTATAGAAAGAGGCAAACATTTTTTTCATTTTTAATCACTTTCTCAAAATCTATTCCAAATTTAACTAAACCCAGTTTTATAGGATTATTTTAAGTGTGCAAACAAATAAAGTTAATTGGGAAATGAAAACATAAACTAAGAAAAAATTGGTTTTTCTGTAAATAATCCACTTTTTTATGATCATGTTGATGATCTCAATTTTTACTATATTTACCAGATGAAATCGAGCCTTGTCCAATCAATGCGCATAATCGTGCCCTCTTAACTATCAAGGCTACTCATGCGAGATTCCATGTGGCCTATTAAAACAAATTAACAACACATGAATAAGAAAGTAATATTAATGATTTTAGATGGTTGGGGATTAGCTACCAATCCGGAAGTGTCTGCCATAGCGAAGGCTAAGACTCCTTTTATCGATAATTTATTTGAAAAATACCCTCATTCAAAGTTGGATGCTTCAGGTCTAGCTGTTGGTTTGCCTGAAGGGCAGATGGGAAATTCAGAAGTAGGACATATGAATATTGGGGCTGGCAGAGTAGTCTACCAGGACCTTGTTAAAGTAAATAAAGCGGTCATTGAAGGTGATCTTAATATTAATCCGGTACTTCAAAGATCATTTGCAAAAGCTAAGGAGAGGGGTACAAAAGTTCATTTTATAGGTTTGGTTTCTGATGGCGGAGTTCACTCCCATATTAATCATGTCAAAGGATTATGTGACGCAGCTAAAGCTAACGGAATTGATAAGGCATATATACATGCTTTTACAGATGGAAGGGACACCGATCCCAAAGGCGGAATTAATTATCTACAGGATCTGCAGGCTCACCTAAATGGATCCAGTGGAACAATAGCTACTGTAGTAGGAAGATACTATGCTATGGACAGGGATAATAGGTGGGAAAGAGTAAAACTTGCCTATGATGCCATGGTAAAAGGTGAGGGAGAAAAATCCCGAAACATATTAGAAGCCCTAAAAAAATCATATGAAAACGGTGTTACGGATGAGTTTATCCGGCCAATAATACAGGTAGATGAAAAGGGTCTTCCCGTGGGAAATATTGAAAAGGATGATGTAGTGATTTGTTTTAACTTCCGTACCGATAGGGGAAGGGAAATAACACAGGTCCTTACCCAGAGGGATTTTCCAGAATACCAAATGGAGAAATTAGAGTTAGATTATATCACTTTCACCACCTATGATGAAACTTTTAATAACGTAAAGGTACTTTTCGAAAAAGACAACCTGCAAAATACCCTCGGGGAGGTTTTATCTAATGCTGGAAAAACTCAAATACGAATAGCCGAAACAGAAAAATATCCACACGTAACATTTTTCTTCTCCGGAGGAAGGGAAACTGTATTCCAAGGAGAGAGCAGGATTATGTGTAGCTCCCCTAAAATAGCTACATATGATCTTAAGCCTGAAATGAGTGCATATGAAATCACTACCAAGATTAATGCAGAACTTGATAAACAAGATGCTGATTTTGTGTGCTTGAACTTTGCCAATGCAGATATGGTTGGGCATACAGGTGTATTTGATGCGGCGGTAAAGGCTTGTGAAGCTGTGGATAAGTGTGCCAAATCAGTAATTAAAAAGGCACTGGCCAATGATTACAGTGTGATAGTAATAGCAGACCATGGAAACAGTGACTGTATGATCAATGAAGACGGATCTCCTAATACAGCCCACACGACTAATTTGGTGCCCTGTATTATGGTAGATAAGCATGATAAGCTTTATGTAAATGATGGTAAGTTAGGTGATTTAGCTCCTACCATCCTCACCATGATGGGCGTACCAATACCACCGGAAATGACAGGTGACGTATTACTTAAATAAAATGACCTTAAGAAGATTAGTATTAATTATAACAGTAGGTCTACTGACTTCCTGTGATTCGGAGGAGGAGGCTCTTCTAAAGAATCCGGTTCAGATAGATAACTATTTTCCAATATCGCAATTTATAAATGAACAGATCCCACTGTTAGAAGGAAGATCTGTTCATAAAGAATTAGTAATCAATGGAGAAAACCACGAAGTTAAACAGGTTCTCAATGAAAGAGATTGGCGGGAAGAGTTTGATTGGTTTATTCAATCGGACATTAATAAGGCTTCCCTAGCGCAGTCTTACCAAACGGAAGAAATTGGAGACAGAGTACGCCATACCCTTAAACCTGGAGAAAAAGGAACACTTCAGGAAATGGAGGTGCTTTATGATGGTGAGCAGGTCAAAGAAATTATCATAGTTTCAGCCCGCGAAAATACATTCTATAGATCCAATGCTTCTAGCAGACTCACTACCGGTGATGATGGTATAATCAAATCTTATCAAATGGAAAGCACTCAGAAGGTTTGGTTTTTACAGCCTAACATTTTGCAAGTAAATAGCGAAGTGAAAGAAAAGTAAAGTCATAGATGTCAGATAGAGGAGTTTGATTTATAAAAATGAAGCGCGTAAATAGTAAAAGTACAGTTTCATTAGTTAGAAAGAAGTATAAATTTAAAATCAAGAAATGTGGATAAGTAAGGTTAACTTTACTTATCCACATTTTTTTTTATCCGTAACTGTTTTAAATTAAAGTCTTTATCCTAATCAGCCTTCTCTAATTTTACAACCAAATCACACAAAAGCAAAAAAGATCAACCAAGTAATAATAAGAATGGGCAACAGTATAGGTAATGAGAACCTGATGATGTACCCAAAGAAGGATGGCATCTTAATGCCATTTTGCTCGGCTATGGATTTTACCATGAAGTTGGGACCATTACCGATATAGGTCATCGCTCCGAAGAATACTGCAGCGATGGAAATGGCCATCAGCTCAAATGCAGAATTTTCATAACGGTCTAATGCAAAATCCTGCACCATGGCTACACTATTAATATCAGCTCCTTGGGATGCCATAGCTGCAGCGACAAAATTCAGATAGGTTGGCGCATTATCCAAAAAGCCCGAAAGCAATCCAGTTCCCCAGAATAGGGTATTATGGGTAATCAAAGCAGCTCCTTCCGGAGATTTGGCAAAAGCACCCACCAGTTCAAGTGCCGGCATCATGGTGCCGAATATACCTATAAAGATAAAAGCTACTTCCCGTATCGGTTCAAAGTTAAATTCATTTCCCTGTATGGCTTTTTGGTCAGCAAAGCGATAGGATAAATACGCTACACTCAGCATGATGATTTCTCTAATGAAAGAAAACTGCTGTCCGTCATATTCTATCGCTGGTACCCAATCCAAAACATTAGGATCTAAGAATACCGATAATATGATTACCAGAAGCCAAAGAAAATTTCTTGCCCCAATCAATGAAAATTTATTTGTGTAGACTACAGGTTCTAGAGGTTCTTCCTGTCCGGCACGCCCAAACTTCTTATCTATGAAGTAAAAAGCCAAAGAAAGAAATCCTAGTACAAAAACCCATGCTGGCCAATTGTGGGTAAGTGTCCAGAAAAAAGGAACACCTTTTAAGAAGCCAAGGAATAATGGTGGGTCACCAATAGGAGTCAAAGACCCTCCTACATTACTTACCATGAAGATAAAGAAGATGATGTGGTAGGGTTGGATCTTCGTTTTGTTCAATCTAATAAAAGGTCTTATTAAAAGCATAGACGCACCAGTAGTACCGATTAAATTAGAGATAAGAGCTCCTATGATCAAAAGGGCTACATTAGCTAAAGGCGTAGATTTTTTGTCAATTTCTATTAATATACCACCAGATGCTATATAAAGGGAAGCCAATAAGGCTATAAACTGAATATATTCAGCTAGAGCATGCACTGGATGATGGACATTATGAAGGACAAATAAGTAATATAAAACTACTAGGGCTGCTAGACCTACGGCTACTTTTGGATAGTTATGATGCCAAAAGTGCTCATAAAATAGGGGTCCTGTAGCAATCATTAATAATAGGAGCACAAAAGGAAATACTAGCCACACAGGTGCATGACCATGCTCATCAAGGTGCTCAGGTTCTAAAATTGATTCAGGTACTTCTTCAGTATCCAAATCCTGAATGTTTTCCTCATATTGAGGATTGGTTTCCTGTGCAGGTGGGGTTTGCTGTGCAGCTAGGTAGGTGAGGGGTGAGGCCACCATCATACTTATAAGCAGCAATAAGACACCAAATAATTTTTTCATTTAGGTGATGTATAAAGTATTTTCAAATTTAGATATTTGAATCATCTTTTAATGTATTTAAAATTATTTTGGGTTATTTTTTTTATAAGAGGCAAAATGTCTTTAAAAAGCACTGGTTATAATTAACCGGGAAGAATATTTAAAATTCTTCCCGATAAAATATTACTTATACAAGTTGGTTTAGTGCGATCTCAAAAGAGGTCTGGGCAATCTTTGTTCTGCCAGGATTTCTAGAGTGAGTTTTCTTCAAAGCCTTAGCTATAGTCCTGCTTACATCTTTAAATATTCCGTCATCTGTAAGTTCAACTTTTTCTGTCATCAGATATGCAAAAACTCTCGCCATACCACAGTTAGCTATAAAGTCCGGTATTACCGCTATTTTTTCATCTGCAAATACTCCCGTGGGACCAAAAAAGATTTCAGGGTCAGAGAAGGGTACGTTGGCGCCACATGATATTACTTCAAGTCCTGCATTTGCCATTCTTTCTACTTGCACTTTAGATATTAATCTTGAAGCAGCGGCAGGAATGAATATTTCACTTTTTAAATCCCATATCTTTTCATTTATCTCCATAAATGGGATAATATTATCAGCTATGAGTTTATTTCCATCCCTTTCTACAAATAAGGTTCTGATTTCATCCAGCGTAAAACCTTCCTGTTTCATTAAACCACCTTCTCTATCTATTATCCCTACGATCTTTACGCCTTCGACAGCTAGGAAGCAGGCAGCGGCTGCACCTACATTTCCCCATCCCTGGATTACAGCTCTTTTACCCTTTAGTTGTCCACCCCATATTTTATAATAGTGTCTGACCGCTTCAGCTACCCCAAATCCGGTAATCATATCTGCCACAGTATATTTTTTTACACCGTTAGGCGTATAGTGTGGATCTTCCAAAACTTTGGATACCCCCTGTCTCAGCTGGCCTATTTTTCTTATTTTTTCAGGTTCTGATGCATTAAAATGTCCGTTTACCACACCCTCCTGGGGATGCCAGAGACCATAAGATTCAGTGATGGGAATCACTTCGTGGATCTCATCCACGTTTAGATCACCACCAGTACCGTAATAATTTTTTAAAAGAGGCATGACGGCCTTATACCATCTTTTCAGTACTTCATCTTTCCTGGGATCGGCAGGGTCAAAGTTTATACCTGACTTAGCTCCTCCAATATTAGGTCCAGACACGGTAAATTTTACTTCCATGGTTTTGGCAAGTGATTCCACTTCCCTTTTATCCAATCCTTTTCTCATACGGGTACCACCCCCGGCTGCTCCTCCCCTGAGGGAATTGATCACGACCCAGCCTTCAGCCTCGGTCTCACTGTCGCTCCATTCAAAAACAATCTCAGGTTGTTTGTTTTCAAACTTGGCTAATAACTCTTTCATATATTTGGGTTTATGGTTTGGACAAAAATAGAAAATTTGTTGATGTTTCCTTTCCAAACACTAACATTAACTTTTACGGTTTCTTACTTAGAGGTTTATTGAGTATTAGGAAACAGAAAATTATAGATAATAATATAGAATCTACATCGACAGATCTCCATATATTACGCCACCTACATTATCCCGTGATGATCCTGTTACTGAGCTTAAACAATTTATCTCATTTCTTATCTTTAGTACACCAAGAAATCCAAAAATCAATGCCTCTTTAAAATCAATGATAGTTCTATCTGGGATGATTATATCCACCTTGCCAGATAATTCTTTCTTTAGTTCAGCTACGAAATACCTATTGTATGCCCCTCCGCCAGTTACGATAAGTTTTTTTTGATTACCATGCGTCAAAATTTTGCTGATTTGGTGTACGTAATGGGCTACTAATGTTGCCAATATATCAGTTACATGCGAATTTTGCTTCTCTAATAGAGGTATATAATCATTTTCAATATCTTCTCTTCCGAGTGATTTACCTCCAGTTTTCTTATAAAAAGGAATTTCATTAAGTTGACTTAATAATTCTGGATTTATTTGCCCCTGCATGGCTAGTTGCCCGCCATCATCGAAAGCCAAATCCATTTTATTGGAAAAATGATTGAGAAGGAGATTAAATGGGCACAAATCAAACGCATGTCTTATATTGTTTTCTTCATATGAAATATTGGCTATACCCCCCAAATTTAAGCAGTAATCGTATTCTGGAAATAGGAGCTTATCTCCTATAGGTACCAATGGGGCTCCCTGCCCTCCAAGCTGTACATCCAGCATCCTAAAATCATTTATTACCGGTAAACCAGAAGCAATATGCATGCTCCAACCATTGCCTATCTGTAAAGTGTTTTTCGCATCTGGCCTATGAAATACTGTATGTCCATGAGAAGCTATGGCAATAGGAGATAGAGAATATGATAGACAAAATTTATTTACTTCTTCTCCCATCCACCTGCCAAATTCTATATCTAAAATTCTTAGTTTTTCTCCTGAAAGAAGGTGGCTACCAGAAAGATTTCTAGCCATTGTCTCAGGAAATGGTACTGTAATGCTCTTTGGAATATGAAAAGTCCAGGCTGAATTAAAATTAAACTCACAGTAAGCTATATCCAGACCATCACCGGATGTTCCAGACATTAATCCTATGATATTATAGGTTTTTGGGGTTTGCATATGGGTTAATGTTTGTTAAATACCAGCTGATTAAGGTAAATATGTCCAGCTGAAATATTGATCATTTTCATAAATCACTAAATTTAGAACAAATTTTATAACACTATAATAAACTGTCCAGAATACATTTGAGAAATCTTATTATTGATATAGGAAACACACGCATAAAGGGCGGGGTATTTGAAAATGATCAACTTATAAGTGAGCACTATTGGGCCAGTTTAGATGAGATTGTAAAATTTCACCAAAATGAAATGGTGGAGTATGTATTGGTAAGTTCAGTAAGGGAAAACAATAATGAACTCCAAAATATATTTGATTTCCCTTTTATGTATTTTGATAAACAGACACCTTTGCCGATAACTAATAAATATAGTACCCCGGAAACCTTAGGTTCAGACCGCTTAGCCGGAGTTATTGGAGGTTTAACTTACGCAGGTGAAGGCCCGATTTTAGCCATTGATCTAGGTACTTGTATCACTTATGATCTTTTGACAGCCGATGAAATATATTTGGGTGGAGCTATCTCCCCTGGAATGGAAATGAGGGCTCGGGCTATGGCTGAACAGACGCGCAATCTTCCAAAAGTAAAAGTAGCAGATGAAAAAACAGTCCAGCCAATAGGTGATTCTACCCAAACAGCTTTGCAGGCTGGTATATATTATGGTGTAAAGGGTGAAATCTCCGAATTTATCAGCCAATATTCGAAGAATCATAAAAATTTAAAGGTATTTCTTTGTGGAGGAGATGCAAATTTCTTTGAAAGATTAACAAAAGACTACATATTTGTAATCCCCAATTTGGTCCTTCATGGATTAAATAGAATTTTAACTTATAATGTCGATAAAAACTAGACTGCTAATATTGAGCGTTTTCGGCGCTTTCTGCATACAACAACAATCACTGGCACAATCCAGCTCATCTACCTATAGTTCACTTGGACTGGGGGAATTTAATAATTCCGGATTTACGCAAAATCAGGGAATGGGAGGACTTGGTATTAGCTATGGGAATTCTTTCGGCGTCAATCATGTCAACCCAGCGCTCTCCGTACAGAACTATGCTTTCAATTTTCAAGCTGCTATTAATTATGAGAGAATCAATGCTACTTCCGGAGAGCAGACCTCTCAGATAGATGGAGGGGGTCTGGGTTATGTCGCTATGTCATTTCCTGTTAAACCGTCAAAAATGTCCTTGGGTATTGGTTTAAATCAAATAAGTTCTGTAAATTATAACCTGACAATTCGGAATCCTATTGCCGACTCAAATGCCTTGGCCTTTAATACCATTGACGGTAGTGGAGGTATAAGTGAAGCATATGTTTCAACGGGATTCCAGGCTTTTAGGAATTTTAACGTTGGAGTGCAAGCATCCTATATATTCGGTTCGACTATCAGAACTAACAACCTTACTTTATCCAATGAAGAGGGGCAAGTATTGGGTGGGAGTTCAGAATATTACGAAAGGCTTTCTCTCAGTGATGTGTCCATCAAAGGTGGAGCGCATTATATGGCCAAAGTAGGTAATAGGAAATTTCTTCATTTTGGAGCCATTTATCAGGTTTTTGGCGAGATAAATGGAAAAGAATTTGCAAAAGTGGCGGATTCTGGTCAAGCTAGCAACCCCGAAGCACCGGGGGACGTTCTTAGTAATGATTTGCCAGGTTCTATTTACATACCTAATAGGCTTGGATATGGAGTAACTTATGAAAAATTAAATAAATTTATGATAGGTCTTGAAGCTCAACATCAGGATTTTTCAACTTATCGTTCATTTAATGGTACCACAGGAGAGCTGAACAATAGTTATAAGATTGGATTGGGAGGTCAATATATACCGGATTTATTTTCCATGGATAATGTCTTTGCAAGATCGATTTATAGGGTAGGTTTTGAATACGAACAAACTCCTTACCTTATCCGTAATACTGCTGTAAATGATGTTGGCATTAATTTTGGAGCGTCGATTCCTATGAATAACCTCTCCTTGATGAACCTCGCATTTAAATTGGGAACACGTGGGTCCTCAGAAAATAATTTGGTGAGAGAGAATTATTTTAGAATTTCCTTAGGATTTTCTATCAATGATAACAGTTGGTTCTATAAAAAAGTATTTGAATAAAGTCTAAAACATGATGAAAGTTAAATTTGCCTTAATAGGGCTGTTATCCTTCGCATATGCAGGGATGGTACAGGCTCAAGAGTGGAATTGGCCAGAAGATTCTCAAGCAGAAGCCAAAGCTAGAGAATACAATGCAGCCTATAATGATTACCTGAATTCAGGTGAATTTGTAGCTGCTACTAAACCACTTCATTGGCTGTTGACAAATGTCCCAAATTTAAATGAGGCATTGTACATAAATGGTGTAAAAGTCTATGACGGTGCAGCTAAAGAGGTAGGGGATGACGCTCAGAAAAGAGTATATCAAGATTCAGTCATCACACTATATAATAAAAGAGCTGAATTATATAACAATGAGGATAAGTGGATAGAAAATAAAGCATATTATGCCTATAATTTCTACAAAGGTGATAAGGATAAAGTAGCAGATGCTGCTGCGGAATTCGAAAGAGCCTATGAAATTCACGGAACCCTTACTTACAGTCTTGCTCCTGCATACTTTGATTTGGTGTACAGAAATTATGCATATAAAGGTTTTACGGCAGATGAAGTTCTAGATAGACTTACTATGGTAAATGAAATCCTTGATAATGCTGAAGAAAGAGGCGAAAACGTAGCAAATCAGAGGAGCACCGTAGAACAACTGGTTGTAGCTATGGAGCTTATAGATTGCGATTTTATCGAAAATAAGTTAGGACCAAGATTAGAAGCTGATCCTGAAAACATGCAGCTTGCCCAGCAGGTATTCCAGTACTCTGTTAGGTATAAGTGTACCAGTACAGCTGCCTTTACTACAGCTTTGGAAATGATAGATAATGATGATCCTACTTTCTCTACTTCGCAGGTGAGAGGGATGAGATATTATCAGAACAAAGAATACGGAAGAGCTATTGAGCTTTTTGAAAAAGCACTTGGCTTAGCCAATACAGATGAGCAGCGAGGTGATGTACAATATGATATCGCAAGGGCAAACTCTGCCATGAACAGAAAATCGCAAGCTAGAGCTGCGGCACTGAAAGCTGCTGAACTTAACAAAGCAAAAGCGAGTGATGCCTGGTCTTTAATTGGTAATCTTTATATGGCTTCCTCTGCAGACTGTAGAGGTGGACAGAGTAGAGTGAAAGATCAGTCTATCTTTATTGCTGCTCACGAAGCGTTCAGAAGAGGAGGAGACAATAGCGGTATGGCTAATGCCAAAGCTAGATTTCCTTCTAAGGAAGAATTATTTACAGAAGGTTTCCAAGTGGGTGAATCAATTAGTACCGGCTGTTGGATAGGAGAGAGTGTAACCTTAGCTACCAGAGATTAATAAATATTAACATAATATAATGGGGAGAGCGGTGAATAGCCGCTCTCTTTTTTATGTTGTATATCTACCCTAAAAATTAATTCAGTAGATTTGCATATGATATCGAGCCTGCCTTACTGCAGTAGGGCATGATGAATATATCATACACAGGAAACATTAATTAATTTGCGACATTCCCAGCCCGACGGCAGGCGGACATTCTGACCTTCAGCATGGGACAAGTTGCGACCTTTGAAAAGAAAATTTTATTTACATGAAGTATTTTGGTTTCCTTTTCTGTGCATTGATTTTAATGAGCTCTTGTAGAGAAGATGTCGATCCCAGTCAGCTCGAAAACTATGATGGGCCTACCAGAGTAAGCCATCATATAGAAATGCTGCACAGTGATTCAGCGATAGTGGTGACCAAATTAATGGGTGACTTACAGCTTGAGTTCCCTAATGGCAATTTTGAATTTCCAGAAGGAATCGAGATACATTTTTTTGAAAAGGATGGTGGAATATCCAGTACTATTCAAGCCGACAAAGGTTTTTATGACAGGAAAGCAGATTTGTACAGAGGAGAAGGGGATGTTCGTGTCCATAATATATTAAAGGATCAAAAGTTAAATTCAGAGGAGTTATTCTGGAATCCGGTGGAAAAGATGATTTATACCGAAAAGTTCGTGACCGTACAAGAGAAAGGACGTATCATCAATGGTACCGGTCTGGAGGCTGATGAAGGGTTTAATGACTATACTATTAAAAAGCCAACAGGTATATTGCCTATACCGGGGGAAGATGATAATTAATGGATATTAAAGATGTAATTTTACTTTCAATTGGAGCTGCTCTGATAATTGTAGGGATCCAGCTTTCCTTTACCCAGGGTGCAGGTGTATCATATCCTGTATTTATGTTTGCGGTGGCTTTTCTATTCTGGTTTAAGTATAGGAGAAATGTAGCAAACGAAAAGGAGAGTCAGGAAATTTCAGAAAACCAGAAAAAGCAAAATTCTAAAAAGGTAAATAAAAGGAAGCATTAATGGAATATCAGTATTTGATTATAGTATTGGTTACGCTGCTGTTTTCCGCATTTTTTTCGGGGATTGAAATTGCTTTTATTTCCTCCAATAAATTTCAAATAGAACTTCAAAGTAAACAGGGGACATTTACCGGAAGAGTACTATCTAATTTCAATGAAAAACCCGGTCAATTTATAGGTACTACCTTATTAGGTAATACAGTATGTTTAGTCCTATATGGTATCTACATGGTATACTTGCTAGAACCACCTTTGATCGAATGGCTGCCTTCTACCTTTGAAAACCAAGCCACCATACTAATTTTGCAGACCCTGATATCTACTGTTATAGTATTGATCACTGCAGAATTTATACCTAAAAGCATTTTTATACTTAACCCTAATAACCTCTTATCGTTTTTTGCTATTCCATTTCTGGTAATATACTACCTGATGTACCCTATCGTTTGGGTAGTGGTAACATTATCAAGGTTTTTTATCACAAAGGTTTTAAACCTGGAATATAATGAAGACAAACCTGTGTTTAAAATTACAGATTTAAATAGCTTTATTCAGAATAATCTAGAAGTGGTAGGAGAAGATCATAAGGTTGATCTCGATACCAAGATATTTGACAATGCTGTAGAATTTAAGACCATCAGAGTAAGGGAATGTGTAGTTCCACGCACAGATATAGTAGCAGTAGATATAGATGATAGCATTGAGGACCTAAAGCAGGTTTTTGTAGAAAGTGGCCATTCCAAAGTGATAGTTTATAGGGAAAGTATAGATGATGTAATAGGATATTGTCATCTATTAGAGCTATTTAAAAAACCTAAAACTATAGCTGATATCCTTACGCCCATCATTATCGTGCCTGAGTCCGCGCTTGCGAATGAATTATTGGTACAGTTTATAGCAGAAAGAAAAAGTCTGGCACTTGTGGTCGATGAATTTGGAGGAACCAGTGGCATAGTAAGTATGGAAGATATTATAGAAGAGATATTTGGAGAGATAGAAGATGAATATGATAATGATGATCTTGTCGAGCAAAAACTATCAGATTCTGAATATTTACTAAGTGCAAGACATGAAATAGATTATCTGAACGAAAAATATTCATGGAATTTACCCAGTGGAGATTTTGAAACTTTATCAGGATTTATTTTATCTTTAACAGAAAATATTCCTAAAAAGGGTGAATCAACCTCCTATGGGCCCTTTCATTTCATAATCGTTTCCAAGCAAGAGCACCGAATAGATACAGTAAAAGTTAAAATAATACCCACAACGTAGTACGCCAAATAATTATAGAACACATTTAATTTTGAAATTACAGTTAGATGTAATTATTTTGCGACACTTCAAAAACTAGAAGAATGGCATTAATTAAAAAAATCAGACAGAGAACAGGTCTTGCAATAGGTGTTATTGCGGTCGGTTTGATATTTTTCCTCGTAGGAGGAGATATATTGAGCCCTAATTCAACCCTTTTAGGAGGTGCACAAACAAACGTGGGTGAAATTGCGGGAGAGAATGTGTCCTATGAGGAATACATGCAGAAAATTGAGGAATCAAAATTCTCTTTTCAGCAAAATACAGGTAGAAACCCTACCGAAAATGAAATGTATAGTATCCGTGAGCAGGCATGGCAGGCACTTATAGTAGAGAGGATGTTTGCTACCCAATACGATGAGCTTGGTCTAACCGTATCTGATGCTGAACTGGTAGATATGGTTCAGGGTAATAACATTATAGCAGAACTTCGCCAGCAACTTACTAATCCCGAGACAGGTGAATTTGACAGACAACAACTGATCGGATTTCTACAGTCCCTTGAAGATGCTACTCCACAGGAGCGTGCTTTCTGGGCGCAGCAGGAGAGATTATTTGCGGATGCTCGACTTAGATTAAAGTATGATAACTTACTCACCACTGCAGATTATGCTACTAAAGCAGAAGGCAGAATGGAGCATAGGATGGCTAATACTATTGCTGATGTAGAGCATTTGTTCGTTCCCTATTATGCTATATCGGATAACGAGGTTTCGGTAACAGATAATGAGTTAAATGATTACATCAAAAATAACAAAGAGAAATTTCAGGTTACGGATGCGAGAGATCTAGAGTATGTAGCATTTCCTTTGACTCCTAGTGCTGAAGATTCTGCTCTAGTGAGTAGGGAGATCAACAGACTGAGAGAAGAATTCAAAGCTGTTGAGTCTGATTCTGTTTTTGCTTTGAGAAATTCTGAGGCTGCAAATCCTTTCAGGACTTTTTTACCTGGAGAAACATTGCCCGCTTCTTTGACTAGAAATGTGGAAAATCCACAGGTAGGGGAAATTTATGGTCCATTCCTGTCTGAAAGGTCTACCTATGTGGTTTATAAAATCACAGACAGATTTGAAAGTGCTCCAAGAATGAGAGCCAGCCATATACTATTAGGAACAGATGGTCTGGATGATGCGCAGAAAGATCAGGTAAGAGAACAGGCAGAAAATATTTTACAGGAAGCACTTGAAGCAAACGAATTCGGTCCATTGGCACAGAGATATGGCCAAGATGGAACTGCTCAGCGAGGTGGAGATCTAGGCTGGTTTGCTAAAGATGATTTCATCGAAGATTTTGGACAGGCTGTATTTGCAGCTAGAAGTACCGGAGTCATCCCTCGGGTGATAGAAACTGAGTATGGTTTTCATATTATCAATGTAACTGAAATGTCCCAAACTCAGGCATATCAGATCGCTACCGTAGAATTGGAATTAATGGCAAGTGATGCTACTCGAAATGAAGCATACAGAAATGCTGATTATTTTGCTTCAAGCTCTTCTAATCACAAGGAGTTTAGAGCAAATGCAGAGCAGGAAGGTTATAGAGTAGTACAGGCTAATGGATTAAACCAAGGTGCGAGAAATCTAAATAACATTCCTAATGCTAGGGAAGTGGTACGATGGGCCTTCAATGACGCTTCTGTAAACAAAGTTTCTGATGTATTTGAATTAGACAATGCTTACTTAGTAGCCATACTGACTAATAAGACTGAGGAAGGAACAGCTTCTCTGGAGCAAGTGAGACAGGAAGTGACCGCTCAGGTAAAGAACGAAAAGAAAGCCAAGATTATCTCTGATAGACTTAAAGGTAAATCTACCCTTGCTGATATGAAAGCAGTATTTGAGGATGATGCTTCTTTGGGTAATACGCCAGATCTGAAATTGAGCTCTACGGTTATTCCTGGAGTTGGATTTGCTCCAAAAGCGATTGGAAGGATCTTTGGATTGGAAACAGGCCAGATTTCTGAGCCTATATCTGAGGATATTGGCGTTTTGGTAGCTCGTGTAAATTCTATTACTCCTGCAGGAGAAATATCCGATTACTCCAGATATCAAAGCCAAGTAGTAATGAACGCTTCTCAAAGAACTGCTTACATGGTAATGATGGCGATGGAAGATATGGCCAAAGTAAAAGATTACAGATATAGATTCTTCTAAGAAGAACTTCTAAAAATACATCCCATTCTCTTCTGAGGATGGGATTTTTTTGTTTTTGGGGATTTAATTTGACTTGATCATAGTTAAAACTTAAATTAGATATTTATGGAAAAGAAGTTTGATAAAGATAGCTTTAAGGAAAAATTAGAGGCGCAGACAGTCTTTCCTGCGATATATATGTTTAAATTTATCATACCTAATGGAAGACAGGAAGAAATTGCCGCTTTATTGCCCAGTAATGAAATGGTAATAAAGGAATCTACCAAGGGCAAATATGTAAGCGCTACCATTAAAGCAATGATGCCAAGTAGCAATGCTGTAATAGACATTTATGAAAGAGCATCAGAAATAGAAGGAGTGATCGCACTTTAATCAAAAACAGAAATTATGTGGGCAGAGGATAATAACAAATTAAAGAAGACATTTGAGTTTAAAGATTTTCAGGAAGCATTTGCCTTTATGACTAGGATAGCATTTTTGGCTGAATCTCATAATCACCATCCAAACTGGAGTAATGTGTACAATAAAGTATTTATTGAACTGACTACTCATGATGCTGGCAATACTATCACAGATAAGGATAGAAAATTAGCCGAAGCAATCGATAAAATATAATATGACTGAAGCTACCAGGCCTGATCTATATGTAGTTCCTACTCCTATAGGTAATTTACTTGATATCACCCTAAGAGCCATCGAGGTTCTAAAATCTGTAGACCTAATATTAGCGGAAGACACCCGTACCACAGGTAAATTACTTAAACATCTGGAAATACAGCGTCCTTTTCAAAGCTACCATATCTTCAATGAGCACAAGACGGTAGAGCGATTGGTAGATAGAATGAAAAGAGGAGAACAGATGGCATTGGTAAGCGATGCGGGGACTCCTGCCATATCTGATCCAGGCTTTTTATTAGTACGGGCTGCCAGAGAGGAGGGTCTGATAGTCAATTGCCTTCCAGGGCCCACTGCTTTTGTACCTGCCCTAGTCAATTCTGCGCTACCTAATGACCGCTTTACCTTTGAAGGCTTCCTTCCCCACAAGAAAGGCAGAAAGACTCGTATAGAAGGCTTAAAAGATGAAACTAGAACCATGATTTTCTATGAGTCCCCTCACCGTCTTATGAAAACCCTCGAGCAATTTAAGGACGCATTTGGCGGCGAAAGAATAGTCTGTGTATCACGGGAACTGACCAAAGTATTTGAAGAAAATATAAGGGGAACATTAGAAGAGGTAATCGAATATTATAAAGAGCATCCGATTAAAGGTGAAATAGTTATCACCCTGGGAGGCAAAAACTAAAAAGAGAATATGGACTTAGATCAATTATTGGAGAGAACCAAATCTATCGCTAAAGAAGCAGGGGCTTTTATACGAAAGGAGAGGCAAAGCTTCAAAGTTGAAAGTATAGAACATAAAGGATTTAATGACCTTGTTTCTTATGTCGATAAGGAAGCAGAAAAAATCATTGTAGACGGTCTTAGAGAGTTGTTACCGGAAGCTGGATTTATAACTGAAGAAGGCACAGATACTGTTCAAAAGGATATATATAATTGGATAATTGATCCATTGGACGGTACTACTAATTTCATCCATGGTCTTCCGGTTTTTTCAGTCAGCATAGCATTAACGGAAAGAGGTAAATTGATAATAGGAGTGGTTTACGAAATAAATCTGGACGAATGTTTTTATGCTATATCCGGAAAAGGGGCCTATTGCAATGGGAAATCTATAAGCGTGTCTACTGCACCCAAACTGGCAGACAGCTTAATAGCTACCGGATTTCCGTACTATGATTTTGATCTAATCTCTAATTACCTGGAGACTTTAAGAAAATTAATGCAAAAAAGTCACGGAATCAGGCGACTTGGCAGTGCAGCAGTGGACCTAGCCTATGTAGCCTGTGGAAGGGTCGATGCTTTCTTTGAATATAATTTAAACTCTTATGATGTAGCTGCCGGAGCTTTGATTGTATTAGAGGCAGGAGGTCAGGTTACTGACTTTGATGGGGGCGAAAACTTTTTATTCGGGCGCCAAATTTTAGCTTCCAATTCCATGATTCACAGTGAATTATTGGAAGAACTGGATTATTTCCATAAGATTTAGAGAGATTTCAAAAGCATAAATAAGATGTTCTAAAGATTGAAAATGCATTATAATACATTTTTAATCTTTTTTCGGTAATTTATTTGGTATATTAGGCTTATATCCCTACATTTCAAAAGATTAGCTTCATTTCTTGAAGAAAATTATAAGCCATAAATTTAATTTTGTGATTAGCTTAGAATATAAATCACATAATAGATGATGAGTCGTTAATTTAATAGGCTTGTGTGTAAGCTTTAAAAGAATACAAAGATGAGAATAGGAATAATAGGAGGTACAAAATTGGCAGTTACTTTAGGAAATAAATATCTTTCCCGAGGTATGGATGTGATTTTTGGCGTAAGAAAAGACTTTGAGTCTAAGCAGATAGAATGGAAAATCCTTGAAATGCAGCAGGATAAACTTTTTAGTTACTGCGATGCTATTGATAAGGCTGACATAATTCTGCTTTGTTGCGAAAATGAGTTTCTACCCCAAATCTGTTCCTGTTTAATCCATTCCGATAATGATGATAAAATAATTGTTGATTGTACTAATGGCCAGTATAATCCAGATTTAGGATGTAATACCACATATATCCAACAAACTGCGGGGCACAAAAAAATTTTTAAAGCATTTAATAATCTTGGACTGGATTATCCTAAATCTGATCCATTGGAATTGCTTAAAGAAACCTATTTTTGCGGTGATTGTGATACAGAAAAATTGAAGATTAAGAGATTAATTGAGATAATTGGCTTTAAAGCAATAGATGCCGGTAAGCTGAAGAATGCTTTTCTATTGGAAGCATTTTACCACCTCAGAAAAGAAATTTCTTATATGAAAAACACAAATTCGGACTATCACTTTAAACTGATGTCAGTATAGTCATTTTTCAAATGTTATAAAAAGCCTTTCAAATTAAAATTGGGAGGCTTTTTTTATGGAATGGGTATATGCTATAAAATTTCTATCAAAATATCACTTGGCTATAGTATATGTTAGAAAATACACACTTAATTTTTAAGAACTTATAACATCCTATAATATTATATTACGTTTATGCTATTAAATTAGGGTATTGTAATTGCTATAGCCGTATAAAGGATATACTCCTTTGTAAATAAATATATAAATGAAAAAAGCAGCCATAATAATTTTAGGGATTTTCGTCTTTCTACTGATTGCGATTATATCTATTCCCTATTTATTTAAGGACCAGATATTAGCACGAATTGATCAGGAAATCGCCACTTCTGTTAATGCTCAAGTCTATTATAATTATGATGATGTAAACATTAGCCTGCTACGTCGTTTCCCCAATCTTTCAGCCACTATCAAGGAGTTTGGAATCAGGGGAAATGTACCTTTTGAGAATGATACACTGATGCACATTAATTCACTTCAAGTGGATGTAAATCTTCGGTCGGTGCTATTTGATGAATATCCAGAACTTAAAGGTGTCCATCTTTTAGGGGGCTCTATGTATATCAGTGTATTGGAAGATGGAAGGGCTAATTATGATATAGCTATTGAAACAGAGGAGGAAGCGGTATCTGAGCCCTCAGAATTTCGATTGGGTATAGATCTTCTTGAAGTTAAGGATGTAAATTTTGTATATGATGACCAGCAGTTAGGCTTTTTCATGGCGCTGGCTAATCTAGATCTTGAAGGGAAAGGTGATTTCACACTGGATGTATATGATCTTTTTGCAGAGGCTAGGGCGGATATTGTGAGAATGGATTATGAAGGAGTGAATTATCTACAAAACAAAAGATTTTTAGGAGACACCCAGATTACTGTAGATATGAATCAGATGTTATTCACCTTCAATGATGGCAATTTTACATTGAATGAATTCAATTTTGATTTAGCAGGCTATCTTGCTATGCCAGAAGATGACATAAATATGGATTTGAGGTTTGCAGGAAAAGACAATTCTTTTAGAAGTGTGCTGTCTCTCGTTCCCGGCATATATACAGATTCATTTCAGGACCTTAAAACTTCCGGAAATATGAATTTTGAAGGGTTTGTAAAGGGAGTTTATAATGAGAATTCCATACCTTCCTTTGATATGAGCTTAAAAGTAGATGAGGGATTTTTTCAATACCCGGACCTGCCTCGTCCAGTCAGTAATGTGAATATCTCCATGCAGATAGTCAATCCTACGGATCATATTGATAACACTAAAATAGATATCTCAGAATTCAACATGAGTTTTGGAGACAACCCGGTATCTGGAAGATTATTGGTAGAAAACCTACGGACATATGATATGGATGGGCAGCTTAGAGGTAACGTAAATTTAGAGGAAATTACTTCTATCTTTCCTCTGGAAGGCACCGAAATGAGGGGGGCTCTAAGCATAAATGCTATAGCTCAGGGACGGTATGACAGTACCACCAACACTATTCCTACTATAGATGCAAGTATGGCTTTGTCTAATGGATATATAAGAAATGTAGAATATCCCGCCCCAATAGAAAATCTAAATGTGCAGGCCACTGTAGTGAATACTACCGGTAACATGAATGATCTAATTGTCAATATCTCCACATTCGGGTTTGATCTAGAGGGTGAAAGTATTCGAGGTAATCTTGAGGTAAATGATCTGAATCGCCTTAATTGGGATGGATCTGTTCATGGGGCCGTCGATCTCGGGAAGCTTATGGCAATTTTCCCCATGGACGATGTCATTATGGAGGGTAGAATTCAGGCTGATATCGATACACGCGGTAATTACGCAGATGTAGAGGCTGAGCGGTATGAAAGACTGGACACTAAAGGAGATATAGAGATTAGGGATCTTTATTATACAGATTTGGACCTGCCTCAGGGTATTAGAATCAGAAATGCTGCGGCTAATTTTTCTCCAAGAGCAATTAATCTGACTAATTTTGATGCCAGAGTGGGACAAAGTCCTGTCACTGCTACAGGTAACCTTACTAATTACATGGCTTATTTATTTGGAGAAAATCAGACTCTTCAAGGAAATCTTACAGTTGCATCTACCCGCTTTAATGTAAATGAATGGATGAGTGCAGATCCAGCTGCTACAGAAGATACTACGCAACTTTCGATAATAGAATTGCCGAGAAATATAGATTTTACTATGAATGTGTCGGCTAATGAAGTAGTATACGATAACTTGGTATTTTCGAATGCCAGGGGAATAATCAATTTAAGAGATGGCATTCTTACTTTTAGAGATGTGGCTACATCTACTCTTGGAGGTCAGGTAACTTTCGCAGGAACTTATAATTCCCAAAATCCCTCCATTCCAAAATTTGATATGACATTTGATGTGGCTGCTGTAAGTATCCAGGAAGCTTTCAGATCATTGAATACCGTGCAGGTGTTCGCTCCAGTGGCCCAGCATCTTACTGGTAACTTTAATACTAATTTTGCTTTAAGTGGTGACCTGGGACCTAATATGTTGCCAGTATTGTCGAGTTTAGATGGGAAGGGGCTGATCAAAGTATTACAGGCTGCATTTAAAGATAGTAGATTGCTACAGGGTATAACTTCGATCACCAGGTTAAATGAAACACAAAGCATCACCTTTAGGGATTTAGTCCTTAGTACTACTATAGAAGATGGCCGGTTAAAGGTAAGTCCTTTTAATGTGAGACTATGGGATTATGCCACCACAGTAGAAGGTAGTACTGGGTTTGATGGCTCTATTAATTACCTTCTTAATATGCAGGTTCCGGCTGGTAGTTTTGGATCTCAGCTTAATAACGTGATTGCCGGCATATCCGGTGCAGAAGGTACAGGATCTACTATGGTTCCTGTAGCACTAAGTGTTGGCGGTACTTACCAAAACCCAAATGTTTCTTTGGCGGGAGGTAACAGTATAGAAAATCTGCTTACCAGCGCCTTACGAGGAAGAGTCGGGGCAGAAAGAGACCGGGCAGAAGACCAGATCAAACAAGCTCAATCAGATGCCATAGAACAGTTTCGGGCAAAAGAAGACAGTATAAAAAACGAACTGAAGCAAAAAGCTGAAGTAGCCAAGGACAGTGTAAGGAGAGAAACTGATAGAGCTGTAGAAGATGCTAAGAGAAAAGCCGCTCAAGAGGCAAAAAATGTATTGCGCAGAGGATTGGGCATACCTCCCACAAAACCGGATACTACAGTGAGAGAAAATAATAGATAAATTTAAGGCGGTGTGGATAACCGCCTTTTTTTAATCCATATAATATACCCGTTTCACTCTGCTACTGATATTGGTTAATAATTCATAGGGAATAGTACCTATAGATGAAGCAAGTTCTTTCAATGAAATCCCTTCTCCATAAATTATTACTTCATCGCCTTCCTTTGCCTCTATTCCGGTGATGTCCACCATGGTCATATCCATACATACATTTCCTATCACAGGAGCTTTTTGTCCATGGATGAGTACAGACCCTTTGCCATTACTAAACCTCCTGTCATATCCATCAGCATACCCAATAGAAATGGTTGCTACCTGTCCGTCAGTCTGCATAATTCCTTTTCTACCATATCCGATAGTTTGTCCCCTTTTTAACTGCTTGATCTGTGAAATAGTAGTTTTAAGTGTGCTTATGGGCTGAAGAGGTTTTTTTTCTTTTCCAGTCACTTCTACTCCATATAATCCTATTCCTAATCGGACCATGTCTAGCTGATACTGTGGATAACTTATGATGCCCGCAGAATTTAACGCATGCCTTAGTGGGGTGTATCCCAAAGTCTTTGAAATTCTTTCCGACATGAGTATAAAATTTTCTAACTGGTCTATTGAGTATTCTTCATGGATTTGTTCATCAGCTCCAGCCAGATGGGTATATAGGCTTTGGATATGCAAATTATATCTGTGGATAAGTTTACTTAATTCTTCCATCTCCTCCATACTTATTCCCAGTCTGTGCATACCAGTGTCCAAGTCTAGGTGAATATTTAGCGTTATGTTTTCCAGATCACAAAACTTACCAAGCTGGTTATAATGATTGAGGCTGTAGACTACCGGCTCCAATTGATGTCTACTTAATTGAAAAAATGATTCTAATGATGGATTCATTACCATTATGGGAAGTGAAATACCCTGCTCCCTCAAATATACTCCTTCATCCGTATAGGCCACTGCGAGGTAATCAGCTCTTAATTGTTGTAAGAGATTTGCTATTTCTGCAGGTCCTCCCCCGTAAGCAAAGGCTTTTACCATCACCATTACCTTAGTATTGGGATCAAGCTTTTGCTTGTAGAAATTAAAATTGTGGGTAAGTGCATTAAGGTTTATTTCTAGTGCCGTTCCATGTACCCTTTGTTGCAAGTGGTTCACTATTTTTTCAAATCCAAACTTTCGGGCCCCTGTGATTAATATGAGATCCTGGTCAAAATCTTTTACATCGTTGTCACTTATAAAATCATCTGTCTGTGGATAAAATCGAGTTTCTATATTGTCAATAGGAGCTATATTTTTAATGTGGTTTCCTATGCCATATAAAAGATCTATGTGATGGGACTGAATAAGACTTGCAACTTGTGTGTATAACTCGGAACTCGCACCTACCTGTAAAAAATCCGAGAGGATTAAAATTTTTCTTTTTTTAGGTCTTTGAAGCTGCATAAAATCCAATGCTACTTTTAAACCTTCCAAATCATTATTATAAGTGTCGTCGATAATGATACTATTATTTACCCCGGGCTTGATGGTAAGTCTCATTTCCAGTGGTCTAAGTAGCTGTAGCCCCTCCTGAATAGCGTTAACAGATAGTCCCAAAGTTATACAGCAGACGATAACATGACGAATATTTTCTAATGATGCATCATCTGTAAAAGGGCATGAAAAAGTGAACATCGTAAAATCAGGTTTAATAAGCATGATTTTAGATGATTGGTCACTTTTTCTGATGGAAAGGGTATAGTCTGCTCCTGCATTATCTGACCAGGATATTAATTGGGATGAGTCGTACTTGTGCTCTAAAACTTCACTGACAAGGTGATGATCTTTTCTGAATATAATAAAATTGGCTCCTTTACCTAAAAGTGATTTTTCTTCTGCTTTTTCCTTTATGCTTTTAAAACCTTCCTGGTGGGCCGTACCAAGATTAGAAAAAATTACAACATTGGGTGTTATAATTTTATTTAAATTATCCATTTCACCCGGTTGGGATATGCCTGCCTCTAGGATGGCAATTTTATGATATTGAGATATGCCAAAGACAGAAAGGGGAACACCTACCTGACTATTATAGCTCTTGGGGCTTTTTGCCACAGGATATTTTAATGATAAAATCTGGGCCAGCCATTCTTTTATGATTGTTTTGCCATTACTCCCAGTAATACCTATAACATGTCCTTTGAATTTATTTCGCTGGTAAGCCGCTATTGCCTGCATAGCACTTAAGGTATCCTGTACCTGAATAAAAGTAGCATCCCTAAAAATTTTTAAATCAGGAATTATATTTTGAATGATAAACACTCTTACTTCCTTATCATATGCTTCTTTAAGAAAATCACTGCCATCAAAATTTGGACCCTTTAAAGCGCAAAACAGGGTGTTTTCGCCAGATGTTATTTTCCTGCTATCGGTTATTATATTATAAACTTGAATATCTTCACCTTTAACAAGTATTTTACCAGTGGTAATATTTGCTAAAGTATCAATGTTTAAACTTTCGATCATTTTCTCTTAATGTAATTTTGCTCCGTTTTCTACTTTTCGCTCTACTGTGGACAGAACTATATCCCCTTCCAAATTAGTAAATCCTGTCACCAGTACTTCAGATAGGAAATTTGCTATTTGTCGAGGTTTTAAGTTACATATGCAAATCACCTGTTTGCCTAAAAGTGTTTCAGGAGAATACAGGGTTGTGATTTGAGCTGATGATTTCTTATATCCTAGAGGGCCAAGGTCTACTAATAATTTATAAGATGGCTTTTTAGCCTCAGGAAACTTTGTAGCCTCTATTATAGTACCTATCCTAATGTCAACCTTTTGAAAATCAATAATGTCAATCGTTTGCATCATATTTTAAATTTTGTATATTTGGAAACCTTATTAGCAAGTAAGGCGTTAGAAAGATATGTAATTCATATTAGTAACCATGATTAATCCAATCAATATTTCGTTTTCTGTTCAAAAGGTGGCATTTCTGGCAATAATGTTCAGTGCTTTTTGTACTATTAATTCCTTTGCACAAGGGGAAGAAAGAAGCAGGAATATACCTGAATCAAGGGTAGACGATAATTTTGGTGCAATGGAAAGTCCGGAAGCTAATGTAATGGAGTACAATTCCAAATCTTCTGTATCGTCTACTTCTGCAAATAAGGAAAAAGCTACGGCTAATCCAGTCAACAGAAACAAAGATGTATACAAACAAACAGGTGAGAAAGATGTAAGAAAGGAAAATGTTTCTACCCTCTCATTTAATTTGTTTTTGTATATAGTAGATAAATTTAAAGAAGATTAGATTCAATTAGCAGATAACCCAAAATAGAAAAGGAGATCATTTGATCTCCTTTTTTCATTTTAGCTTACATTTTCAGCCATAAATTTGTCTATATCTTCGAGAGATATCTTCCCTTCATAATAGGCCTTTCCAAAGACTACGCCTTTTAGTCCCATATCCTTAAGCCGGGTAAAATCATCAATATTCCTCACACCACCACTTGCAATTAATGAAATGGTGGGAAATTTTTCTAAAATTTCAGCATATAATTCATAATTCGGGCCTTCCATTACGCCATCTCTGGTTATGTCGGAACATTTGAGGTATTTTAATCCTCGCTGATAGAAATAGTCTATATGATCGAAAAGATCTATTTCAGTTTTCTTCAACCATCCCCTGATTTTAATTTTATGGTCATTTGGGTTGGTATCTGCTGCAAGATTAATTTTTTCTCTTCCATATGATACTATCCATTGGGTAAACTTATCTTTGGATTTGGCAGCTATAGAGGCTGCTGTGACAGTTTTGGCTCCATGTTCAAAAGCTTTTATAACATCTCCATCTGTAGAAATGCCACCGGTAAAGTCTACTTTCAGTGATGTGTACCCGGATATAGTTTCCAGAATATGATAATTCTTGGGCTCTCCTCTTCTTGCTCCATCCAGATCTACCAAAT
>DATHVH010000308.1:0-9034 GCA_035461405.1 Anditalea sp. | reverse complement strand
ACTTTAAGTTAGAGATAGGATTGAACGAAGGAGAATCAAAGAAATTTTCCTGGGTAAGAGCCTGCATATATACATCCATTAGATACTTATAAAAATTTTGGCTGATCGACTGTTGCCTTACTGTCACTACATCCCCAGCTTTATAAGGGTCAAAAGTAAGATCAAGGTTTTCTATCAAATTCCCGTCTACCCTATCATCATCCAATAATAAAAAGCGTTTGGGATCCTTAGAAAATTCTCCATTTACCTTTAATTTCCAACGGTAGAAATTCCCTTTTCCTTTTGGATCGTATGTATCTATGGATACATAATACCCCTCCTCGTAAATCAAACCCTCTTCTCTAAATTCATAAAATATATCAGTAATATCGGAAACAGGTGCCAAAAGCTCAGGCTCGCTTGTTATTTGCTTTCCACTGAATGATGGGTTTTCTGGAATAGTGGGAAGCATTATACTTACATGATATTTTTTCCCAATCTGTCCTGAATAATTCAAAGAATATAATCCCGGATTGATAAATTCATAATTACCTACCTCTTGTCCATCTTCAAATAGGATTACCTGCGCATTGTCTATGGTCACTTTAGACCCATCCTGAAAATATGGTTGAGAAAGTGATAGTCTTAAAGTCTGCAATTCATCCTGATCGTTAATTTCGCCATCAACCACTACCATTATCTCTGACTTATCCAGTTTCATGTCTACCACATCCATACATGAACTTAAAAATATTGGCACTAGGATTATAAGATATATTATATTTTTCATGATCATTAAAGTTTAAAGTTGTAAGTCACGCTGGGAATTACACTTCCCAATATTGAAAGCCTAACTGCCTCATTTAGGGTAGAATTTTCCTGCTGTCTGAAAAAGATGGAATAAGCATTTCTTCTGGAGTAAGCATTGTAAAGACCAAAGCTCCATGAATGTCTTTTACCTTCCGGGCTCAGGTTAGCGGCAATATCCAGACGGTGATAAGTGGGAATTCTATGGGCATTTCTTTCACCTATGATAGGCATAGTTATACCATCCAATTCATATTTCCCAATAGGTTGAGTAAATGGACGGCCAGAGGCTATGACAAAATTGGCAGAAAAGTCCCACTTCTTATTGAGCTGGTATAATCCAAATACATTAAGGTCATGCGGTTTGTCAAAATTGGCCCGATACCATTCCCCTTGGTTGATGCCCTGCACTTTCCTTTCAGACCTCGAAAGTGTATAACTTAACCGGCCAGTAAACCGGCCTTCCTTTTTTTCAATCGATGCCTCAAGACCATAAGCCCTTCCTATTCCTTCTAAAATCTCGGTTTCCAATGTGCTATTAAAAAGCAACTGCCCTCCATCCTTAAATTCCTGAATTCGCCTGTAATCCTTATAATAGGATTCCACCACCAATTCAAAAGTATTGTCCTTTATCCCCCGAACCAGGGCAAAGGATATCTGATCAACCTGTGCCGGTTTCATATAAGCATTTGATGGCTTCCATATATCTATAGGTGAAGGAGCATTGGTATTTGAAATAAGGTGGACAAATTGATTGGCTCTGTGATAACTGGCTTTGATGGCAGTTCGGTTGTTGGGCGTATAGCTAAGGTTTAACCTTGGTTCTATTCCATTGTAGCTAGCCATGGTTTCGTTTCTGGCAAAATGAAGGGTGTCTATGATAGCTTCTCTATCTTTTATCCCATCCTGATATATAAATTGTGTACCGCCTAGACGGCGAAAATCAGCATACCTTACACCCAGCTGCATCTTCCATTGATCACTAAATCTCTCATCCCAAGACAAATAAAGCCCGGATTCCAGGGCATATTCTTTTTGCATCTCCAACCTGTTGACAGCAGATTTTTCACCTTTTGGATTTATGATCCCGGGAAGATAGTCCTGGATATTGGTCTGAAAACCAAAGTCTATGGTCCGTGATGGTGAAACAAAATATGCCGCATCCACTTTAAAAGTTCTATTGACAATATTGGACACCCAGTCCCAGGAATCGGCTCCCTGACTGCCTTCAATATTATAGAAATACTTGCTGTTGGTCAATGTCACATTGGTAAACAGCTTTGGGTTGAAGATATGGTTCCACCTAAAAGTAGAAGTATTGTTTCCCCAGCTGCTACTGAAGAGATCTCCCAAATTCAACACATCTTTACCCGAGTAATAGGATAAAAATATCCTGTCTTTATCTGATATTTTATGATTGACCTTGGCATTGAGATCATAAAAATATAGCCCACTGTTTTTTAGTTCTTCATCACTTGACAACAGAGAAAACATATCCAGATAAGACCTTCTACCGGAGATTAAAAAAGATGATCTGTCTTTTTGTATCGGTCCTTCTAAGGTAAGCCTGCTGCTTAAAAGTCCAATTCCACCTTTCGCTCCAAACTTCTTTTGATTGCCTTCCAACTGGCGGACATCCAAAACTGAGGATAATCTTCCTCCGTACTTCGCCGGCAAGCCCCCTTTGTAGATCTTCACATCCTTTATAGCATCCGAATTAAAAACAGAGAAAAACCCCATTACATGTGCCGCATTGAATACAGGGGCCTCATCCAGCAGGATCAGGTTTTCGTCTGCTCCTCCTCCCCTGACATTGAATCCGGATGTTCCTTCCCCTACCGTAGTAATACCGGGCAGCATTTGAATATTTCTGATGATATCCACTTCACCCATCAGCTTCGGCATTTTTCGGAGTTGATCCATAGAAACTCTTTCTATGCCACTTCCGATTTCCATTATTCTTTCATCCTTAGCTATATCTATCACTTCCACCATCTCCATTGAATAATCTGTCTGATGAAGTTCAATGGAGAAAGTCGTGTTTTGATCAAGGCTAAGCGTTACAGTCTGGGTTTCATATCCCATATAGCTAAACTGTAAAATTTGGTTGCCTTCAGCAATTTGTAAAGAATAAAAGCCATAGTGATTCGTAACAGAACCATCCCCAGTACCTTTTACCAGCACAGAGGCACCTAAAAGCTCCTCTCCCGAGGAAGCATCGCGAACATACCCACTTAGGGTAATCTTTTCCTGCTGTGCTGCCACTAAAAAACAGACGCGCAGGAAACAGAAAATTAAAAGAATTACAGTTTTTTGCATTTTATAATAAGGTTAAGAATTAAATAATTTTTTTTATAAATAATTGATAGTGAGTACTATATTGTGATACACAAAAGTGTGAGTATTGGGGATACGAATCGTGCTACCTGGAAAAGGCGAACCTCTATGTTTTAGAAAAAATGCTTTATAGCTTTTATATATAAGGATAAGAATAACTAAAATGCTACCTGTTCGCAGATATATTTGACCTGTTCCAGCATGTTAATATATATGGTTGCATCCCACGATACTTCTATACCTTTAATTGAATTTATATTCTTATTAAAAAACTCTCCGTATCGATCTAAGACCATATCCTTAAATAATGCGATTAATATCAACATTAAATACCTTTTCTTTAGATTCATGTTTCCCCCTTTATGATATTGGTTTTGAATAAATTATATCCAAAATTAGAGAGATGGGCTGGCTCTATTGTCCGAATTTGAAAATTGGGACCTTTTTGGGCAAATGATGATGTTCGGATTTTAAAAGTCGGTCTATGTGGCCAATAATGTATTGGTTTGATCTATAAAAAAAAGTCTTATAGTCGATATGATATGATTGATTACATCAGGTGGCGATGACCGCCTCTTTCTTAAACTGGCTAGGGGTCAGACCAGTATGCTTTTTAAAGGCAGTATTAAATGCAGTCTTCGAACTGAATCCTGCTTCAAATGCAATTCCGATCATAGAGAGATGGGATAACTTTTCATCCAGCATAAGATTCTTTGATTCTTCGACCCTGTATCCATTGACCAGCTCAAAAAAGTTTTTGCCAATACAGGTGTTAATGGCCTGAGATACTATGTATGGTTTTTCGTCAATTTTATCGGCGACTTCTTTCACTGATAAACCTTCCTCTTTATAAACTTTTTCTGCCTCCATAATATGCAGAACTTTTTCTGCAACCAATTTTAGATGCCCTACTTCTTCCTCCTGTATGGGGTTGTTTTCCAATTTTGGAACATCTTCCAGGTTTCTTAGCTGATATATTTGCGAAGAAAGTTTTCCCTTGATAGTGATAAAATACATGAATATAGTGAAGGCAAGCGTGCTTACCATACTAGCAGTATTTCCATTAAAATTTGTAAGACTTACAGCCATCACGCTCAACAAAAAATCAAAGCTCATGATAAACAAGAAACCGAAAAATAATTGACTTACCCATTTTAAACCGATTTTATGGGTACTAGAAAAATTTTGAAGCACTTTGGATTTATATTTTTTAAATTGGGTATATACAATAGGTAAATAAAATAGATATATAATGATAAACCAGCCATGACTAAACACTTCCCAGTTCCATAAGTTGGGGTTTTCATTTAGCCTAAGATTCGCAATGAAATAGGTGATAAGGAAATCAAGAGGAATCAATAAAAATAGAAAGTAGTACTTTTTGTCTGGAACCTTCTGGTGAAGACTTTGAATGTATAATATTAATAAAATTGGGGCAAGCGTTCTAAATCCATAATACAGCCTGCGAAAAGGAGAATCGATTAATTCCAATACCCGAGGTCCAATATATAAATATACAAGGGATAACAAAAAAAGGCTTAAAATCCGATTAGAGATTTTATGCTGTTGGGGATAATTCCAAATAATTACCGCCAAAATCAAGCCTTGAATTGCACCAAGGTAACTGATGGTTTGAGCCATTTCTTATTCTAAAAAAGGAAAACTGTCAAGGCCATATAATATGTTAAAGATAAGACTTTAAGAAATAAATATTATCCAATATTACAATATTTAATATAAAACATCATCTCATAAGTGATAATCCCCATTTTTAGGCGAGTTTTTACTTTATTCTAAATCTTCTTTCTGGGACAATTCAAATTAAAGTTTACTTCTACACACTCTAGAATAACTAATGAAATTGTAGGTCATAATTCCACTTTATTTGGGGTGATGTAGGACTTTCTCTAAATTAGAGAAGTATTTTAATATGGCTAAATAATTTACCTGTGAAAAAAATTATAACTTTTTTGCGCCAACCATACCCCTACTACTATAAAGGGGGTGATTTGTTGAATATAGCTATAGTTATATTTTGTATGAGCCTGTTTTTCACTTATATATTTGAACCTTTTGTTGTCTATGATCCTGAACATAAGTTCAATTATTTTTGGATATGTTTTATTCACTCCACAATAGCTTTTTTATGTGTGATTATTATAATTGGAATATTTAATACGAGAGTCAATGAAGACAGGTGGGTTGTCATGCATGAAATTATATTAATAGGTTTTTTATTGTTGATAATAGGAATCAGTCAGTTCCTAATTAGGGATTTTATTTATAATAATCCCGAAAACTGGTCTATTAAATATTTCTTTGAAGAAATCAGAAATACCACTTTAAGTGGGTTTTTGTTTGTATGTATATTGGTGCCCCTGAATTTTATGAGGTTAAATAAGCTAAATAAAGATAAAGCCAAGCAAATCCATCACATTTCGCTAAATAATAACCAAACAGCCCCAAAATATTGTGGCATTTTAACGCAACAAAAAAGTGATGATTTTGACCTTGATCTCCAAAATTTTCTCTTTGCCAAGTCAGAAGGGAATTATTTAGAGTTTTATATCACAGAAGATCAAAATATAGTAAAAAAATTAAAGAGGATGACGCTTTCAGAATTAGAAAGCCAATTACAGCAGTTTCCAAATATTTTCAAAACCCATCGCTCCTACCTGGTTAATTTATTAAAAATAACCAGTGTCAACGGCAATGCCCAAGGATATCAATTGGAAATCAAAAAACATACTCTTTCTATTCCTGTATCAAGAAAGATTATTCCTGCTTTTGAAAATAGATATGATAATATCTAATCTACTTTAACTTCAAAAAGGGATTAATCGCTTGCTCTTCATCCCAAGATCTTGACCCCCATCCCAAAATTCTTTTTAAGAATCAATCTCTAGCTAATTTTGAAGAAAAAAAAGATGCGACGACACGATTTAGATTGGCTCAGAGTTTTGGTTTTTGGTATTCTTATCTTTTACCATGTAGGAATGTTTTTCGTACCCTGGGATTTTCATTTAAAGAACAATATCATTTATATTGATTTGAAATGGCCAATGCTTTTTGTAAATCAATGGAGATTACCGATTCTATTTGTAATCTCTGGTATGGGAACCTTTTTCGCTCTTTCTCAAAGGACAGCGATTACTTTTATGAAAGAAAGGTTTGTTAGACTATTTCTCCCCTTACTTATAGGAATGATATTTATTGTTCCCCCACAGGTTTATTTTGAAAGATTAGCAAATGGAGAATTTATGGGTTCATATTTAGAATTTTGGCCTTTTCATTCATTCTCAGGAAGCTATCCTGATGGAAACTTTTCCTGGCACCACCTATGGTTTTTACCTTATCTGCTAATATTCTCTATAATTTTGGTTCCTCTTTTTGTATATGTAAAAAACAATAAAGAAAGCCTACTACTTAAATTGATAGAAAGGCTTGTTTCTACTCCATTTGGAATGTTTTTGCTAATCCTTCCTTTATTCACATATAACTCTTTTTTAGCACCGTACTATCCGTCGACCCATGCATTAGTAGGAGATTGGTTTAACCTTATAAACTATAGCACACTATTTTTCATTGGCTTTTTATTGATTTCAGTTAAAGAGACTTTTTGGAATACAATATTGTGTAATCGACAAGCTTACCTCATCTGCGGAGTTTTGGGGTTTGGCCTATTGCTTATTATATGGCTTTTTTTAGAGCGAACCCATTTTGTACATTATTTGGAATCTTTGGTAAGGGCATTCAATATGTGGTCATGGATAATGACCATATTTGGATATGCGGCATATTATCTGAACCATAAAAATGCATTCCTCTCTTATGCTAATGAGGCTGTCTACCCTTTTTATATTTTACATCAGACCATATCAATTACCATCGGATATTATGTGATGGATCTAAATTGGAGTTTTTGGTCAAAGATGTCTTTAATGGCTATCGGAACCTTTGGGATATCACTGTTAATTTATGAATACGGTATCCGGAGGTGGAATTATATTAGGCCACTCTTTGGGCTCAAATCAAAAAGGCATACCTCCGACCGAGTTAAAAAATTACTCAAAGCAATCCATTAAATAAGGATTGATAAAATACTGTGATATTTTTTCAAACTGTTTCCGGAATTATATACAGCAAAATATCATATTATAAAATCATTATTCATTTTCATTAAACAGGTTCGGATTTTAAAATCCGAACAAGGTAAATAGGTGTTAGGTATAGATTTGTTTTTCGGAAATACATATAGGTTTCGAAAATTATTATCTCAAACATCATTTAAATAATATGAAAAGCTTTAAAAGAATATCTCGTACTATTCCAATAACCAAAGCCCTTACTTTTCTCTTTATTCTCAATTTAATAGGTTCCACTTCCTACGCCCAGAATCCATTTGAAGGAATCTGGATTGGCAATATGGAAATCAATGAAAAAACAAAGATGAAAGTTGCTTTTGAGGTAAGCTTGGGAGACAACCAAGAACTGAGGGCGGTGATGCACAGCGTAGATCAGGAGGCATATGATTTACCTATCGATAATATTACTGTAGAGGGGTCAAATATTAGATTGCAAGTATCACCACTGAATGCTGTTTTTAATGGCTTACTGGCAGAAAATGGAATCCTGGAAGGACACATGACCCAAGGAAAAAATGCACCATGGGTTCTTAATATGGAAATGACCGAAAACCTTCCAAGGCCAAAACCAAAACGTACCCAGGAACCTGATCTCCCTTACCCTTATCAGGTAGAGGAATTAACATTCCCTAATGATGGAGCCGGTGTAACCCTTGCCGGCACACTGACCATTCCACAATCTCCTGGCCCACATCCGGCCATTATCCTGATATCCGGATCAGGTCCCAATGATCGGGATGCTACAATTTTTGGTCACAAATATTTTTTGGTGCTGGCTGACCAGCTGACCCGCTCTGGATACGCTGTTTTAAGGGTAGATGACAGAGGAACAGCGGAGTCGAGTGGAGATTTTGATTCCGCCTCCATTGTGGAACTAGCAGATGACGTGGTGGCTGGTATTGAATATTTAAAGTCCCGTTCAGAAATCAACAAAAACCAGATTGGTCTGATAGGCCATAGCTTGGGAGCAGTCATTGCCCCTATTGCTGCAGATCAATCTGATGATGTCGCTTACATTGTAATGATGGCAGGGGTTGCAGTACCTCTATATCAGGGAATTTATGAGCAAACCGAAGCCTACTATTCCAAAATGGTCAGGCCGGAAGCTGTTCAGCTGAATACCGAAATTTTAGAAACTGTCTTTGAGGTTATACGGGATGAGGAAGATAATGGGAAAGCTTTGGAAATAATCGGAGCAAAATTGGAAAGATTTAACACATCAGTAGCTGAATTAACAGCTGAAGAACAAAAATTTCTTAACATGTCCATGCCCCTACTTTCAGGTAAATACAAATTCTTTATGACTCCTGCTATGAGGGTGGATTTATTTTATGACCAAAAGGCATCTATACAAAAAGTAACTTGTCCGGTACTAGCACTTAACGGAAGTCTAGACTTACAAGTCCTTCCCAAAAATCTGGAAGATATTGAAAATGCTTTAAAGGAAGGCGGTAATAAAAATTTCACGGTTAAATTATTTGAAGGAAAAAATCACCTGTTCCAATGTGCTAAAGCTGGGACTCCTGATGAATATGGTAAAATAGAGGAAACCATATCTCCTGATGTGTTGGAATTTTTGATATCCTGGCTGGATCAGTTGACAATAGGCCTAAGAAATTGACAATCTTTTAAAAAAAGAGCTACTGATACTCCCTCTTTTGAAACAGAGAGGGAGTTTATTCTTCATTAAAAAAATTTCATTTTATCTATTCAATACTGGCTAAGGCAGCATATCACCTTTTCCCAAATTTTACCTGGATCACACT
>DATHVH010000307.1:0-11290 GCA_035461405.1 Anditalea sp. | reverse complement strand
AATGGTACGGAACGGCAGTCTGGTAGGACCAAGGATCTTTAGTACAGGTTTTATTCTATATGGAGCCGATGTGGATTTCAAGGCAGTCATCAATAATCTGGATGATGCCAGATCGTCCATTAAAAGAACCAAAGCCTTTGGTGCCAACTCCGTCAAAAGCTATAACCAACCACGGAGAGAGCAGCGCCAGCAGGTCATGCAGGCCGCCAGAGAACAGGGTATCAATGTAGTGCCAGAAGGAGGTTCTACTTTCTTTCATAATATGAGTATGATCATGGATGGCCATACAGGTATTGAACACAATATTCCCGTAGCCCCAGTATATAAAGATGTACTGGAACTTTGGAGCCAAAGTAATTCTGGCTATACCCCTACCCTAATTGTAAATTATTCAGGCCTTAATTCTGAATACTATTGGTACCAACATACTAATGTGTGGGAAAATGAAAAGCTATTGAACTTTACTCCCAGAGGCATAATAGATGCCCGCTCCAGACACCGTACTATGGCCCCTGATGAGGAGTATGAAAATGGCCATATCAAAACTTCAAAAGCAGTAAATGAACTGGCTAAGAAAGGAGTCAAAGTAAACCTTGGTGGCCATGGTCAACTACAGGGACTGGGTGCACACTGGGAATTATGGAGTCTTCAGCAAGGAGGCATGAGTAATCATGATGCACTAAAAGCAGCTACTATCAATGGAGCCAACTACATAGGTGCAGGGGCGGATATAGGTTCTCTAAAGATCGGTAAACTGGCAGATCTTATAGTCATGGATGAAAATCCTCTGGAAAACATAAGAAACTCCGAATCGATAAGCCATACAATGATTAATGGGAGACTCTATGACACCAGCACCATGCATCAGATAGGAAACGAACCCAAAGAACGAAATGATTTCTACTGGGAAAGTGGCCCGTTCAATGAAGCCTTCCCATGGCATGAAGAGGCTAAAAGTTTTATGCATGCAGGTTGCGGCTGTAGTATAGGCCATAATTAGGTGTTGGATGTCGGAAGTCGGATGTCGGATGACCGATGTAGCGTAAAAAGGACGGAAGACGGGAGACAGAAGACCGAAGAAGTTTGCCGGATGACCGATGTCGGATGCAGGATGCCTTCCGAAGGTAGGACCGATGACCGATGTTATATGGGACACGGATGGCTAAGTTAGAATTGTAGAATCGACTAATTGACGAACTGTCGAACCGATTTTGGTTAAATTTAGGCATTATATAAGTCCGTGACCTTTCCACGTCCAGACTACTGGAAATCAACTGATCGGCCTCATAGGCCGATTAAACCTGCAAGCCCCCGATTCGACGATTCGACAGTCAAAAAGTTTGAAAGGTATAAAGACTCAGTCGTATTACATTATATATACTCTATCCCATATACCCAAAAACAAGAAAGCCCTGAATTTTGAAATCCAGGGCTTTCTTTAGTTTTAAAAAGTTTATAATCGCTGGCCGAACCAAAAAGCCTGATTATATCTCTGTACCCTCTAATGGACAAATCGTTTATATATTAATCCAAGGGATAGTTTAAAAAATATCCGCGTCAAGTCATTCCTAAAGGTATTTTCTTACCTTTTTTGGAATGTCATTCTATTTCTTATCTATTTCTCCTGCCGGTTAGATAAATCTGCAAGCCTAATCCAAGTCCTAAGCCTGTCACTGATACAGGAGTATTGACATTAGCTCTGGAATAAGAGTATCCCAAAGTTGCTTCCAATGCCACATCAGGAGTGATAAAATGCGCATATCCTGCTCGTATGGCGCCTAAAAAAGCAAAATCACTTGCTTCAGTACTTCCACCTAAACCAGTTTCTACTTCACCAAAGAATCGGCTTGTAGCAGTGGCTCCTTCAGGAAAATAGTATCTCGCAAATGGAGTAACTCCATAGCTCCATACGTTGGGTAGGACAGGGACTGTGGCCAATCCTACGGAAAACCCTAAACCAACAGCTATATTATCTAAAATAAAAAAACCTGCTCGTGGATTTAAATTTACATTAAAGGCTTCAGTACTAAAATTATAGCCCAAGGCACCTATACTTCCTCCCACTATCCAATTACCTGCTCTGATAGGTTCCTCACCTGCGGCAAAAGAGGTAGGTGGTAATGAAGTCCGTGGATCAACCTGCGCATTTACATTTAGTATTAAGAAAAAAGACAATGCTGTGATGAGAGTAAATATTTTAGTTTTCATCTTAAAATAGTTTAAGTTAAAATTAATTTCAGATGAAATAAAACTAAAGTGATGCCATATACATCTATTTAACCTATAAATTTTTAAATAATTAAAAAAATTATAATTTAATCACATTAAAAAATCTTGAAAAAAGTATAATTTTAAAATATTAAATTAATTAAATGCAAAATCACCAGTCTGCAGCGCAAGATCCAATTTTCTGTTCCAGCGTTCTTGGGCATCCCTGTCCATTCCATGTCTGGTCTCTTTATCATAGAGATCTTGTAACTGGTTCATTTCTCTAAAAGCCTCCAGATAATAATAGTTAATCACACTGTCATATTCATCTGGGTAGATTTCAAGATTTTTTATTTTGTCCTTTAATCTTTCGGCTACTATTTGGGTAATATCGAAATGTCTCTGTTCATGATTCAATGTATATTCACTTATAGATTCTCCACGCACCCACGACTGGTCTTTGAGCATAAAAACCTTAGAAATGATCTTGACTTCCAGGATACTATTTACAATTTCACTTTCTACATCAAAAGAAAAACTGGAAAATATAGATGCCGAATATCTACTTCCAGGTCTAGGACGGGCTCTGAAGTCTTCAAACTCCAAGGGGTGAGTAGAAGAATAAAAAACAGTATCAACATTGGGATTATCATGCTGATCTACGATAGTGATATTAATTCCTCTGGCTAACATCACATTATCTACCGCTTCAATCTCTATCCAATCATGAAAATATTTAAGTGCTGCACCAAGTGACCTTCGCAAAGCTGGCTCTACTAATTCTGGTTGGCTGGCAGATCGTCTGTAGGAAACACCACCTTTATAATCCACTAGATGAACCGGATCTTCTTCTCCCAAAAAATGAAAAGACAGATGGAGTTTAACTGCTCCTTCCACTATACCGGAAGCTCCCCGTTTTTCGGTAATGGCACTCTCCTTTATCTTTACTTGTATTGGCCTAAGATTTTTGTCTTGCTTTAAACTATTAAAAATAAACGAACTGATTGATGCTTTGCCCCCACCTCTTAGGTCAACTGCCTGAGGACCTGAAAACTGAGGCAAAAGCAACATTCCTATTTTCGATTGATCAAGCCTTTCATCGACTACCTCTGATAAATAGTATTCGGTGGGTGCAAATGACAGCTTTTCGTTTCGCAGCGAGATTAACTTCGGATCTTGAAAGGAATAGCCAAGCTTGGGAAATAAAAATGAAAAAAAAGTTACTATCAATAGCACCCTATACTTCACTAATATATATTTCAGTTTATTGACCAATATGAATAGGTTATAATAGTTACAATTCCCCTCCAATCCGGGTAAAATTACTATTAGCCAAACCAACCAAGTCTCTCAAATAGTTCTCTTGGCTATAAATTAGAATCTTTTCATAAGATAAATTAACATTTCCGATTTTATAACACGTGATATTATAGATTAATATTTAACTTCTTACTACTAATTTTTTATGTATCTATTATATTTTTCTTTCTCCCTTTCTTCTTCATTTTATTGATCCATATCAATGTACCTGTTATAGGTAAGGTGGTGGCAATCAAGCAGCCAAAGAAATAAAGCAATTTAGTAAATTGACCGTATACATTTCCGGTAAGAAGTGCTTTTACAGATCTCGATAATCTTTCATTGGTAGGCTTTTCTCTGATAAGAGTATAGTCTAAATCGGTATGGATTTAGGCTTCAAATATCCTACACATTTCAAAGTTACCTTTAAAAGACATTTTGGGTTCCTTCCAAACCATTGAGACGAAATTAAAAAATGCCACCCCCATTAAAAGAGTGGCATTGTTAATTGATAATTCAATCGGGTTGTGTTATGCTAATCTCTATTTACAAATTTGTGAAAAGTGCTTTCCTGCCCATCTGATTTTTTATCCTGGTAGAGAAAATCAAGCTTATTTTTGTCAAAGTTTTTAAAAAAATCTTCCCAGCTGATTTCTTCCAGTTCACTATTGCTATCGCTGTTTTTAGGAAAGTGGATCCGCAATACACCTTCAGCGTCAGCAGATGAGGTATCTTTGACTACTGCTGGAACACCTCCTCTTGCCTCTGCCCATTTCCTTATTTTATCATGATCATGTGTTTGTGCTGATGTACTCATAGTTTGGTTATTTTAGTTTTCGATAAAATAAAAACTACTGAGTACACTGTTTGTTTGCTTGTCAATGCTCACCTTTAATATTAAGCTGTCTACTGGTAGCAGACAATTTTTTACCATCACTAAGGACATAATTAAAAGTAAATTGATATACTCCTGATTTCCTTGGTGCTTTTGATAATGTATAGAGAAATGAGGAAAAGTCCTTTAATCGAAAATCCGTTAATTGCTTAAGTAAAGTTTCTTTTGTAAGCATATCGTTGTGCAGACTTTCTTTTTTCTCCACCACAAATAGCTCCGCTAAATTATCTCCAGGTTTATAGTCTAGAAATGGTTGGTCGCTGGTGATAGATATGTATTTTACTTTTTGGGAAAAGAATTCCGGTTCAATGAGGTCAACCTGATTAGATAATCCCCATTTGGTCCAAAAGGGGGATTCCAGCTGGCCTTGATGTACTATTTCAATAAAAAAATCATCATAGCCTACTTCAGGGGTGGACTGAGGATAACTTACCTTATTATAGTAATCACCCTCATTTCCTATAAACATTTGAACCTGATGGTACAAGGACCTGAATTGTAAGTTAGCCTTGGCTTCTGCCCTCAGATGGAAAAAAGCAAAGGTAGCTATGGTAGAAAAACCAACTGCCATGGCTACAGTAGTAAAAAGTCTTTTCATGAGCTTAAGAGTATATTATAAACAATACGTAATCTTTACTCGATTTGGCTCAATCATTACTATTTATTTTTAAGTCTGAAATTTACTCCAATACGCTATTTTATACGAAAAACTAAAAATTGTATTTGACCTGCTTTTAATTAACTACAAAAGTAGTAAGTAAATAAAAAAATTATTCTATTATTATATTAAAACTTTCATCCAATTTAAATTTTCCTTCTTTTGTGGATCCATCTTCTAAAACAATTCCCTTTATTTTTCGAGTTGCCCCTTTGGAAATCAGATCATTAACTTGGCTTTCGGTAAGTGTTTTTCCATATAGAACAAATGACAATTTAAAACCACACACCTTGAAATTACCACAGCCATAGGCTGAATTTCCCTTAATTAAGTTATGGGCCTCACACTTCGGGCAAATCAGTGCTGATAAATCTACCTTAGCTTTTACTTTTTTTATTTTAGGCTTTGCTGTTGCTGGCTCTACAGCTATGGCTATGCTTATAGGCCGGAAACTTCCTGACTTAACTTCATGCGTCAGATCGGTCACCATCTTGATAAGTTCTTCCTTAAATAGACCAGGTTCATATTCACCTTTTTCTATCAACCTGAGTTTTCTTTCCCAATCTCCGGTGAGTTCAGGACTTTTTAGCAGCTCGTTTTGGATAGTGTCTATAAGATCCATACCTGTCTGGGTAGCAAAAAGGTTTTTCTTTTTCTTCTCTATATATTTTCTTCGAAAAAGCGTTTCGATAATATTTGCTCTAGTAGACGGGCGGCCTATACCATTATCTTTCAGCAGCTCACGCATCTCTTCGTTCTCTACCTGTTTGCCGGCAGTTTCCATTGCCCTCAAAAGTGTGGCTTCCGTAAAAGGTTTGGGCGGAGTAGTTTTGCCTTTATGTATTTTTGGTTCATGAGGACCTGATTCACCTTCGGTAAAGACTGGCATAAGCTTTTCTTCCTCACTGTCTTTTTTAGAATCATTAGCATAGACAGCTTTCCAGCCTGGCTCTAATATCTGCTTCCCAGTAGCTTTGAATTCTACCTGCCCTACTTTGCCCAATACTGTAGTATTGGACACTTTACATTCCGGATAAAACACCGCTATGAATCTTCGAGCTATCAGATCATAAACCTTTTTTTCCTCTTTGACATATAGGCCTGATGGCAAAATTTCAGTAGGGATTATAGCATGGTGATCAGTGACCTTTGCATCATCAAAGACGCTTTTGGATTTAGGAATAGGCTTCGCCAAAATAGGTTCTATCAATTGCTGATAGTAAGTCATACTCTGAAGTATTCCAGGTATTTTTGGGTGTAAATCTTCAGATAGATAAGTAGTGTCCACCCTTGGATAGGTTACATACTTTTTCTCATAAAGGTTTTGAACATACTTAAGTGTATCTTCCGCAGAGTACCCAAACTTTTTATTGGCCTCCACCTGTAGGGCGGTAAGATCAAAAAGCCTTGGATTACCTTCCTTTCCTTCTTTCTTTTCAAAGGAAGTAATGGTAAATGGAAAACCCTCCAGGTACTTTAAACCCTTTTCGGCCTTTTCCTCTATCCTAATTCGTTCTATAGTGGCAGTGAATTCCGTTTCTCGATAAATGGTCTTTAATTCCCAGTATTCCTCAGATTGGAAAGCATTGATTTCCTTTTGTCTCTGCACCAGCATGGCTAGGGTTGGTGTTTGTACCCTGCCTATGGATAAGACAGATTTTTGTTGCGCGAATTTCTTGGTAAAGAGCCTGGTGGCATTCATCCCCAGCAGCCAATCTCCAATAGCTCTGGCACTGCCCGCCGCATATAGATTATTGTATTTTTCGCTATCCTTTAATTTTAAAAAACCTTCACGTATAGCATTTTCAGTAAGAGAAGATATCCAGAGTCTTTTCACTGGAACATTACATTTGGCTTTCAGCAATACCCACCTTTGTATCAATTCACCTTCCTGTCCGGCATCACCACAGTTAATGACTTCTTCGCAGCTGGCTACGAGTTTTTCTATTACCTTAAATTGCTTTTTCACACCCTCATTATCTATTAGCTTAATGCCAAAATTGGGAGGGATCATGGGAAGGTTTTCGAGCCTCCAAGATTTCCATTGATCAGTATAATCATGAGGTTCTTTGAGGGTACAGAAATGGCCAAAAGTCCAGGTCACTTGATAACCATTGCCTTCGTAGTAACCGTCCTTACGCTGTGTAGCTCCCAGCACCTGGGCTATATCTTTTGCTACACTTGGCTTTTCGGCTATACATACCTTCATGGAGATAAGATGATTTGAAGTATTTTAAGGATATATTAATTTGCTGGGCAAATATGCGGTTATTCTTGTAAGGAATCAATCCAAATATACACTTGGGCTAAAAAAGTATTATTAGGAGTCCGTGTGCTTTAATAAAAGTGAATACTACTGAATTGTCTGTTTATTTTTAATTCTTATACTATCCATATTTTCTTTCGATATAAATCCATCTTGCAGTTCGACATTAGTAATGATCCTATCTACCGACCACTTGCCTCCACCTTTGATGATCAGGAATATGCTCCCCAATAGCATAGCCCAGTCTGTTCGACTTCCATGCATCATGGACCAAAACCCTTCATTTGCCAGGATTTCAGACTTGGTGGTAGCAAAGGCTACTATCATAATGATCAGGGTAGGTATAGCTGATAATCTGGTGAGTAGACCGATAAGAATAAATAGACCACAAAGAATTTCAAACAGACCAACAAAATACCCTAAGAACTCAGGATTAGGCAATCCAATTTTTTCAAATCTACCCGCTCCCCGCAACTCCGGAAAGAGGTATTTCTGTATTCCTTCAGATAGAAAAACCGCACCTACCATAAGGCGAATGAGGATAGTAGTTGCGTCTGGGTCTGTCCTAAGTACCTTTGCGAGGGTTGAGTGCATAAGCGTATGTTTTGTTGGATGTTGGATGAAGGTTTATATTGCACCTCATTATTCGAAATTCAGTGTTCATCATTCGGCCTTTTTATCAGAAATTTAACATTGAATACTGAATAGCAAATGAAGTAAAATAATCATCATAAGATCCTTTTTACTACATAATTTTTAACGGGGTGCTCCATGATGGCGCGGACCAATTGGCCGTTTTCATAATAGTATTTATTGGTATTGCCTTCTACTTTTACTTGATAGTACTCTTGGGCATTATTCACTAGAGCTATTTTACCATAGTGTTCGTTCATAAGTTTGCTGATTCCTCGCGGTTCCTGAAAGAATAATTTAATCCCACTATACTCCATAGCTCCCTTCTCCTCTCCCTCGTACTCATATTTATAACTTTCAGCATCTATATGGTATCTATCACCTTTCCAGTTTATCGTAGTAAGAAATTCCCCTTTATTGGTATGAGTATTCATTGTAGACTGCAGGAACTGTTTTTCATTGTAATAGGCATCAGTTCTTACCAAAGCCTTAATTTTTCCAAAAAACCAAAAATCAACTTTGCTCTCTAGCTGATATCTTTCCTTTTCGCCAGCCTTGGTTTTTACGGCTTTCATTTCTCCGATAGTGATGCCAGCTACAGAGATACTGAATCTCAGGGTGTCTTGTGCATAAAGGTTGCACAGGCAAAGAAAATACAGCAGAAATCCTACACTAAATCGTTTCACATTCCCAGATGGTTTAATTGAAATATGTATACATAATTTCTAATTTATTAAAAATTTCAACATAAACCATTCGATTAGTGAGTAATTATTGATCTGCTGATTCGTGGGACTTTTTGTTGGGCGACTATTTTAATGTGGGACTTTTGAATTGTCGGATTGTTGAATATATACAATATTTGAATCTGGAATTGTTTATTTGTATTATAGTAAAATTGTTTTCATCACAATAAACCCGATGAGCCGTACTATAAGTATTGTTAAGCTATTAAGGAAACTGTACTCTGTTCTTTCCTCAAAAAGAAAAAATAACCCTGGATAAGAATAAGCACCTTAATAGTTTTGTACCCCTAATCGACAGTTCATCGATTCGACGATTAAATACTTCGACAATTAAAATCTATCACTATGACCCAGATAAGTATCCAAACCACTACCCCATCCATAGCCAAAAGCACACAGTTCTATGAAACGCTAGGCTTCCAAAAAATCCCTAGCGAAGGAAGATCTATTTTTACTGATGGCATGGCAATAATTGAGATCAATACTGATCGATTTGCTAGATCTGGATTTAGGTTATACAAAAAATCTTGGTCAGAAGAAATATCTTTCTTGCAACAAAATTCTATCATAGAATATTCTGAAGGATATATGACCACCGATCCAAATGGGGTATGGATATACCTGATAGAATCTGAATTTATGGGAGAAGTGAGTGAGCGGAAAAACTTTAGCAAATTGGGAAATTACTCGGGAATAAGCATTGAAACTATTTCGATGGTCAGATCTTTGGATTTTTATCAAGTATTGGGATTCTCAGTAGCTGCGGGATCAACTGATAGTCCCTGGATGACTTTATCTCATCCAAGTGGATTTGGCATCAGTTTCATGAAACCTCAAAGCTGTCCCCACCTGTTCTTCAATCCCTCCCTTACATATTTCAATGGAACATCTAACCCTTCGGTAATACAGTCTATCAGAAATGAGGACATACCCATAACGGAAGAAATTACCTATTTCAATAAAGATGGTGAAGTAGACAATATTATAATCCGGGATCCAGGCGGGCTTGGCTTCTTTATTTTTAACGATTAGTATCTCAAGTGACAGCCTGCTCTTCTTTTTTGTGAAAGACAGCCGGTCTTATAGACATTAAAATTGTAATAACAATACCCATCACCGCAATCAGAGCAAAGGACACCCGGAGATTAAACCATTCAGCTATAAAGCCTATGATGGGGGGACCTAAAAGAAATCCAAAGAAAGATATTGTCGCTACCATAGCTAATGCTATACCGGGAGAATAAACTTTAGATCTTCCCGCTATGCTATAGGATAAGGGTATCACTGAAGCTGTGCCCAATCCCACTAACATAAAGCCGATAAGCGCTGTTGAAGGTATAGGAAAACTTACTGCCAGTAATAAACCTATTCCTATCAGTACGCCACTAATTCTCAACATTTTTATTTTGCCAATCCTATTAGTGAGTGCATCGGATACAAATCTGCCTCCTGCCATAGCCCCCATAAAAGCTACATAGCCTATAGCAACAAAATTTGGCTCTATTTGAACCACTTTTTTGAAATACACCCCACTCCAGTCAAACATACAACCTTCACACATCATCCCAAAAAAACCTACTAAACCAATTCTCAACAATAAATCATCTGGCTTTCGAAGTACGAAACCACTTCCCCCGGAAGGTTCAGTTTCTTTTAAAATATATTTTTGGGAAAAAACCAGAATCAATACACCCAAAAAACCAACAATTAAAAAATGTTCGGCCTCGACTAGTCCAAAGTAAATACTAGCAGCTCCAATGCCGGCACCTGAAAAACCGGCTAAGGACCATAATCCATGAAAGGAGGCCAGTATATTTTTTTTATATTCGTTTTCTATACCGATAGCATGTGTATTAAGAGCAATGTTTAGAATATTTCCTACCATCCCAAAAAATACCACAACCATACCCAAAACCAGTAACGAAGGGCTCAACCCTATCAAGTAAAGAAATACCAAGTAGGCCAAACCAGAAATCAGTAGTACAGCTCGGCTTCCAAACTTATGCACTGACCACCCCGCCAGCGGCAAGGCTACCAGTGAGCCCATAGGCATCCCAAGTAACAGCGTACCTAACTGCCCATCAGACAATGAGAATTTCAGTTGTACATCCGGTATTCTGCTAGCCCAAGAGGAAAAGCAGAGACCCGACAGAAAGAATAAACTGCTCAAAGCAATTCTCCGCTTTCGCAAAAGCCCCATAATATTCCTTTTAATTAAACTGCGAATTTACGGGAGAAATAATGTTTATCCGCATTTAAAGGTAGAAACCTGCACCATCCAAAGAAATAATAAAATATTATGTAGAAGAAAACGATTGTAATGGCGGATTAAAAAATTATGACTATATAAACGGTTGGGATTAAAAGTGTATGAAAGGGTAAATATCATTTAAAGTATAAGATATAAGCATCATCATTTAGGCTGGTAGTTATCAGTTTATGAAGAGATTGATCAATGTGGTTATCATATCATTTGACCGGTAAACTTTGGTTCTATAATTCCACAGTTTATCGATATAAAAACGGACATCTGTCATCTGACATGCAACAAAATAAATGACCTATCTCATAGTTCTATCTGATGA
>DATHVH010000306.1:0-9726 GCA_035461405.1 Anditalea sp. | reverse complement strand
CTCCAGTCACTGCTACCTGTCCATCTTCATAGAAATGGTAAAAATTTCCTTCTTCCAGGTCATACTCTATTGGGGTAACCTTTTCAATTTTTCGGTCTGCCCTGTTATAGTAACTTACCCTAGATGCTTTGGGCCATCCTTCGGAAAAGTGGGCTTTATCCTGTAAAATGTTTTTGGTATCGTAGGTCATCCAGCGTCCATGCTTGGTCCCATAATAATAATTGCCGCTTTCAACCAACACATCTTCGATTCTTTTTTCATAAGGTCCATGCAATAAATAACCTTTAGAAGAATCAAAATCCTTACTGCGTATGGTTTTTTCACTACTGTCTATCCAGTACACATCCCTAATATATGGATCTACTGTTCTTTTGGATAAAGTATAATGAAAATATTGGATCTGAGTTTGACCTCTAAGACTTTGCTTAATAAATGATTTTTTTGTTTTCTCCCCGTAATAATAATTTTTCCTTTTCTTTTTTTTCTTCTTTTTATCTGATTTAGAAGTCTCGTCCGGGTCTTTAAAAAGTAAAGTAGGCGCGTTGGTAGGTAGAAGCGTATGATTCACTACGCCGGAAGAATCCGGATCACTAATCTGAGCCACTACAGATTGTGTAATGAAGAAAATTACAATTATATACCACCTACCAAGATTCATAATTACATCAACGGATATTGCCTTCTTATATTATTATTGGTCATTTGGAAATATGTATTATCATAAAGGTTTAGATTTCCCAAGCATAATACTTATTTTTGGCAAATTATAAAAAATACCTCACATATGAATTCTATTTTATCAGACCGCATCAACAACATGGAGGAATCGGCCACATTAGCCATGGCCAAAACCGCTAGAGAACTAAAATCAAAAGGAATAGATATTATAAGCCTTAGTCTGGGAGAACCGGACTTTAAGACACCGGTACATATTCAGGAAGCAGCCAAAGCTGCTGTGGATGAAGGCAAATGGTTTGCTTATCCACCAGTAGCTGGATATCAGGATCTTCGAGAGGCTATAGCCAGCAAACTGAGAGATGTAAATCATATCAGTGAAGCTAAAGCAGAAAATATTGTACTCAGTACAGGTGCTAAGCATTCTATAGCCAACATTTTCATGTGCCTACTTAATGAAGGGGATGAAGTAGTGATATTCAGTCCATACTGGGTAAGTTATGCAGAGATCATCAAATTAGCTGGCGGTGTTCCAGTGCTAATAGAAGGTAATCTTGAAAATAATTTCAAAGCTACAGCCGAACAGTTAAAAGACGCTCTTACAGATAAGACAAAAGCTATAATTTACTCGTCTCCATGTAACCCTACTGGTTCTGTGTTTAGCAAGGAAGAATTAGAAGCTATAGCAGAAGTTATAAAAAGTAGAGAGAATCTATTTGTGATAGCGGATGAGATATATGAACTTATTAATTTTACTGGCGCACATGCCAGTATAGCTTCATTTCCAGATATGTTTAAAAGAACTATTACTGTTAATGGTTTTTCTAAAGGGTATGCGATGACCGGATGGAGAGTAGGATACATCTGCGCACCTGTAGAAATAGCAAAAGCTTGTGAAAAGATGCAAGGGCAATTTACATCCGGTGGAAATACCATTGCACAGAGGGCAGCTCTGGCTGCAATCAGTGGAGATCACGGGCCTTCTACAGTGATGGCTGATGCATATCTTCGCAGAAGAGATTTAGTATTGGATCTTATCAGAGACATTCCGGGGTTAGAAACACACATCCCAGAAGGCGCATTTTATTTCTTTCCTAAGGTTTCCTCGTTTTTTGGAAAGTCTTCAGGTAAGCATACTATTAATAATGCAGATGATTTATGTTTGTTTTTGTTAGATGAAGCTCATGTATCTTTAGTAACTGGTGCGGCTTTTGGTGCTCCTGATTGCGTGAGGCTTTCTTATGCTGCTTCAGAGGATGAACTAAAAGAAGCTCTAAAAAGAATTAAAAAAGCATTATCGCAGTTAAAGTAAATAATGCAAAGAAGTAAGCGTACCCATATGACTGAAATCCTAGTAATCACCCCAGTAAAAGATGCACTTGAAAATACTCTTCAGACGGCGAGGGCCATACAATCCTCTTCTATAGCTGTGGAACATAATGTGTTTAATGATTTCAGTCTAGAGGCGACTACTCAATCTCTGGAAGAAAATAAAGGACGTATCGGGTACTCTCATATAATACTTGAGGATATAACCGATACGCCCTCTCCAAATTATAAACTCGTACTCCAGATGGCTCAGAAGAAAGCTATCGAAAGACAGCTGCCATTGGTCATTATAGAATCAGACGTAGAAATTAAATCTGATACACTAGAGAAAATGCTCCGATTTTATAAAGACCATCCAAAAGCTGGATTGATTGGAGCGATTACAGTTGATAGGGAAGGAAAGATAAATTTTCCATATCTTAAATTTAAGGATATAAAAGAAACCCAAATATCTACCACCAGAAGTTTAAGCTTTTGTTGTACTTTATTTTCATTAGATTTTTTAAAATCTTACGATTTTAGCGATTTAGATGATACCAAACATTGGTATGATACCACCATTTCCCAAAAATCCATTAGTGAAGGTTTTAAAAACTATGTGCTGATGGATGTTCCTGTTTTGCATAAACCTCATGGAAGTCGTCCTTGGAAAAATTTAAAATACAGCAAGCCCTTAAAATATTATTGGAAGAAGTTTTGGTATGCCAAGGATAAAATTTAAATCTATAAAGAATTGGATATAGGCATACTGAATTCAGGCCTTGATGGATTAATCAATATAAAATATTTGTCAGAGTAAAATTATGGGAGTGATTAAAATCTACGTTTACTTTTATAAAAAAAGTAAATTTATGCCTCTAGAGGAGATGTATGAGCCTATAATGTGTGGAAATTTTCGATATGCGGATGAATTCAATATGATCGGAGATGATACAGGTGAAAACATCTCAGAAAGAAACTTCCATTTTAGTGAATTATCAGGAATTTATTGGGTTTGGAAAAACACTAAACAGGATATTGTAGGATCATGTCATTACCGTAGATTTTTTACTTTAGCAGAGAAGGCATCTGATAATCCCATCCTTAGAGTATATTATTATTTGTCAGGAATTTTTAAGAATAAAAAAAGCTTAATCTACAGTAATAACCTTGATTTCTGGAAAGACAAAATTTTGTCAGAACCTCAACTGAGGCAACTTTTAAACCAATACGATGGAGTATTGCCTAAACCGAGGAGATTTAATAAAACTGTAAAACAACAATATGCCAAAATTCATAATATCCAAGACTTAAGCATAATAGAGGATATTTTAAAGATTAAACATCCTGAATACTTAGAAGCATTTCACACTTTATTGGATCGCAATACTTTGTATGCTAATAACATGTTTATTTTAAAAAACCCCTACTATGAACAGTTTATGGAATGGTGGTTTGATATGTTGTTTGAGTTTGAAACAAGGATTGATATTCAAAACTACAAAGGATATCAGCAGCGAATATTTGGGTTTATTGCAGAGCGCCTGCTTAATGTTTGGATCATTAAAAATGATTTGAACATTATTGAACTGAATGTGGTATACTTTAAAAACTTAAAATTCGAGCATAAGATACCCGGAGATTTTAGCTGAAATTTTGCTGAAGCTTTATGCTTTATTTTTTAAGGATTCTCTAGAGCATAGGAAAATAAGAAATTTTTTATTTAATCTACTTTATGGTGCCACTAGGCTAATGTCATAACAGTGGTTTCTATCATAAGCCACCAGGCGTCAGTTGTAATCGTGCGGTTAATCAATTATAATGTTTGAAAGAATAAAGATTCTCGTCGATATACAGGTGTTGTTTTCAGTTAACTTTAATCTTTGCCCTCTGCAAAAAAGTATAGTCTTTGCCTACGTTATAAACCGGTGATTTAATTTTGCTTACATTCCATACCTGTCAAGAATTAATATCACTATCTAAATTTTTTATAAATATTTAAAGAAAAAATTTATTACAAGGAAATTTTTATTTAGGAATTTTTAGAAGGGTAATTGTTTTTATGATTTGTGATTAGATATAATAAAAATTCATTTAAGTATTTGATAAATAATATAATACGAAATTTATGTTTAAATATTTTTGAAATTCTTCAAACAGTTGAGGTTCGATTTTTTCCATTAATTATTAATTAAATCAGGTTTTCTTATATTTGGTTTTATTAGGACTAATCTTAGTCGAAGAAAGTATTGTAATTATTTTAGTAAAAAACCTAAAAATACCTAGAACTAGGTATTGATTTGTATTTGAAAACTTTTGTACCTTTGGAATGGGTGATTAAGCAACTTTTTCTACTGGTAATTTTTCCAAAAAAAATTCCATGGGGTTATTTGATAATGATTTTTCCTAACCCCATTAATTGTTTGGTTTATAAGATTAAGATCCGGGTTATGCTCGGATTTTTTTTTGAATTTTTGATCATAAATTCTTTACCGAAATCTATATTTTTATTATATTTTCCTACCATGGCACCAAGATTGGTATATAGACAATTATCGGCAAGTAAATAAAAAGCTTATGTTCACTTTAGTTTTTTCTGCTATACTAATATTTTCAATCTATACATTGGCGGTATTATCCTTTTTTCCTAGGGAAAATTATGAAAAGCTGAAAGAGCAATTTAAATCTAATTCGCAGGAGAGATCGGTTTATAGGAATTTTTTCACCAGGATATTTTTGATATCTTCTTTGGTAGGGATGTTATTGACCGCTACAGTAGTTTATTTTTTTATTTATTAAACAAAAGCCTGCAATAAAGCTTGTTTTATATAAGAATTTTCTAAAATAATTATTCTCTATGATCTCAATATGAATTTCAATTATGTCTTTTATCTATTCATGATGTTATTCATCACTGGGATTCACCCACATGCTCAAGCTCAAGTGGCTGATGATACTCAATACTATAAAACATTTCCTGACCATATTATAGGACGATTATATTTGTCAAGAAAATTTACTGCTGTAAAAATCAGGGATAACCTCGAGGGTCAGAATTATTTGTTTTCACCTAACTCTACATTAAATCATGGGTTTGGTGCTACTTACAAATTTGCAACACTAAACTTGGCATATGGATTTGATTTGTTAAATCCAGACCGGGGGCAGGGAGATACACAATATTTGGATCTACAAGTTCATGCATATCCCAAAAATTTCATAATAGATGTTTTTGGTCAGTTTTATAAGGGATATCATCTTTCCCCTCAAGGATATGCCGCTCCCCCTCAAGATAATTTCTATGTTAGCCCTGATATGGTAGTGACTAAAATCGGAGCGTTTGCTCAATACCTCTTCAACGGTGATAAACTATCTTTACGTGCATCTTTTCTTCAAAATGAGTGGCAGCAGAGGTCAGCAGGGTCTTTTCTTCTGGGATTTGAAATGTACGGGGGTCGGGTGATGTCTGACAGTACTCTTTTGCCAGTGCATGTAGTAGAGGATCCTTATAGAAATTTCCGGACATTGCGATATTTTAATTTTGGTCCCAATGCTGGATATGCCTATACCTTGGTGATAAAAAAACACTGGTTTCTCACCACATCGGCTACTACAAATCTCAATTTCGGATATTCTATGCTGGAAGGACAAATGGACCGGAATACAACTTGGGGAGTAAGACCAAATATGACACTTCGTGCTTTTGCAGGGTATAATTCAGAAAAATGGTCTATAAATGCTAACTATGTGTATAATGAAGTAAGACTAGCTAATAATCAAGATTTTTCTAATTCTGTAATGACGGGTAATTATCGGTTGAATTTTGTTTACCGATTTCTCCCCGGTCCACAGTCCAAAAGGTATTTGAGATATATTGATCAAATAGCCGACTAACTGGCAAAATTTAAGTCCTTGAAATTGAGGTAAAAATCATATTGGGCTTTAAAAATGCATATTTTTTTATGCAGGTAGTTTGGATTAAATAAAACATCCTGTTATGTTTGCATCACGATATCAGAAAAGGGTATCAAAACCAGAAAATTCCTCCTTAGCTCAGTTGGTTAGAGCATTTGACTGTTAATCAAAGGGTCCTTGGTTCGAGCCCAAGAGGAGGAGCAGAAGCCTTGCAGAGATGCAGGGCTTTTTTGCGTTTAAAGGTTAATAATATTAACTCATTTAGTTATCTCTTATGTGCTGTAGGCACCAATTTGACTAATCAAGTGGCCTTGGTTTAATTTTTCTAAGTACGGGGTAGATTTAGTAAGCCCATGGGGAGGGAGCAAAGGTCTTGCAGTGATGCAAATTTTCACCAGCTTTCTTATAGTTTTAAAATGAAAGTGATACTCATCTACTCTGAGAAAGAATTCGACATGATGAATTAACTGGTTTTATTTAATTTATGTTGGTTCTTAAAAAAGTAGAAAGAAACATAAAATTTCAGCTTGACTCTTCGATGATCTTCATAATAAAGCCTCCTCCTCTGGCCATTTTGATCTTAATATTTTTGTCTTTATTAACTTGCTGAGTGTTAAATTGATGTCCTGTTGGATTCTGATCGTAGGACGCATCGGTGGAATCGATGACCATATTTGCTTTATAGTTTTTATCATCAGACAAGAAACTGAAATCTAGTTCAATCTCCCTTTCCTCCTCATCAGTGATGCCTGCCACATACCAAGTGCCATCCTTGGCCATACGGGCATACACTACATAATCTCCAGGTGATGCTCTCAACGGAATACTTTCCTTCCAATCAAGAGGAATGTCTACGATAAATTTAACTAAATCAGGGTATTTCTGAAGATTTTCCGGTAGATCACCCAGCATATGAATAGGGCTGTAGAATACGGCAAATAGCGCTACCTGTTTTGCTATAGTGGTATTTACCCGGGTTTTTCTGCTTTCGTCAAATTGGTTGAGTTCAAAGTGGAAGAATCCAGGAGTGTAATCCATGGGGCCTCCTTTTAATCTGGTAAATGATAAAATACTTTCATGCTCTGGAGTAATGCCCAAAGTTGGGGCATTATTAAATTCATTACCTCTGGCAGCTTCGCTTGCCATCCAGTTGGGATAGGTTCGATGTAAACCGGTAGGCCTGCTGGATTCATGCGAGATTACCATGATCTTGTGATCAGCAGCTTTTTTCGCTACACGGACATAGTGGTTATTCATCCATTGGCTATCATGGTGTTCTCCCCTTGGTATGATTCTGCCTACATAGCCGGTTTTCACCATGTCAATATTATGTTTTTTCATAAAGGCAAAGGCCTCGTCCATCCTTCTTTCATAATTGGTCACCGAACCTGAGGTCTCATGGTGCATAATGAGCTGGACATTCTTAGAACCGGCATATTCCGAAAGCTTTTTAATGTCATAATCTGGGTAAGGAGTCACAAAATCGAAAACCTCCTCTTTCCAGTTTCCAAACCAGTCTTCCCAGCCTTCATTCCATCCCTCTACCAATACGCCTTCAATCCCATACTGAGATGCAAAATCAATGTATCGCATTACGTTTTCAGTGTTGGCAGCGTGCTGATCTCCTTCGTATTGCCATGTTCCTTTGCCAACATGCATTTCCCACCACACACCAATAAATTTTTGAGGCTTGATCCAAGATACATCTTCGAGGATGGAGGGTTCATTCAAATTCAATATCAGGTCGGAGGCCAGTATTCCTTCAGCTTTTTGAGAAATGATGATAGTCCGCCAAGGTGTATTAAAGCCAGTTTCAAGATAGGCTTTGTTTCCTGTACAGTCTGGTACTAGATGGGTATCAAATGTAAATGTGTCAGGATCTAACTGTAACTGCATCACAGGATAATTTACTAAAGCTGCTTCATGGAGAAGTATGTATGGACCCTTGTCATTTTGCATTAACAAAGGTGTCTGGACATAATTTTTGCCTATTGGTGATTTTAATGCAATATCTTTTTCTTTTTCAACAGCTTCTAGGGCATCAATTTCCGAAAGGTGGGTAGTACTATACAGATATTCATTTGTTTCGTAATCTCCGGGTATCCAATATGCTTTATAGTCTTTGGCAAGTGAAAACTGGGTAAGTTCTTTTCCCACAATAAAATGTTTGAATTCAGGCTGCTCTGGAAATTCATATCTGAAGCCTACCCCATCATCAAATATTCTAAACCTTACATCAATGTCAATATATGGGGGATTGGAAGTCCTTAGAGCTAATTTTATTTCATTATAGTTATTTGCAATTATGTCTTTTTCTCCAAACGGAGGATTCCACGACTCTCTGATATGTAAAGAGTCAATAGATAGTAAATCAAAATTTCTCAACTCCACAGCAGGGGAGTTGAGTTCAAACCCTAACTTTGATTTTGCAATTATTTGTTGGTTAAAAAAGTTGATAGAATATCTAAGTTCGTCATCATTATGAAGTTCAAGGATGATTTCGCCATTGGGGGATTTTATAAGGGGGATAGATTGCGCAAAAATGGCTATATTGATGAACAAAAAAGGTATAATGAATATATTACGACACATAGTATTGTCATTTTTTGTTTGACAATATAATTGATATTTTTTATTTATAAATTAATATATCTTGAAATGTATTGGTATCAGCTAGCAATATATAATATATCCTGAAATCTTTAGTTTTTAAACTTGCTGCTTTGGGGTGATTTTAATTTTGGATTGTGAATTCTATTTTTATAGCGTATAAGAATTGTAAATAAAAGTATACTTTTTGGATCTTAATGCTTGATTAAAAGCAGTAATATAATCCTCCTCACTCCTAAAAACTACCTATTAAAAAACAAAAGCGGGAAATACTCTTTCGAATTTTTCCCGCTCCATAATTTGGATACCGTAGTAATCCAAAATCATGTCAAGCTACAGTTATTGTGACTTTCATCTCAGTTGCCCGAGTTTCATAACCTTAGGTTTTTTGGTTCTGCTTTCAAAATCTTTCGAAATGGAAGCATGTATCTGGAATTTCTGCGGTCTCCCGTTTCAGGCTTTGGCATTTGAATCCATGGCCCCTTCTCTCCTTCATCGTGAACTTTCTAACCTTAGTCCGATATGCTACTATCGATCTTTTATCTCTCACTTGATATAATCAAATTTAAATTATTTTATTATACATTACAATAATTTTATATTTTAATTTTAAACAATTTCTCCACATGATAATAGGTTTATTCACATATTTATCAACATATAGTTTTGCTTTCTTTGATGTACTCCATTTAAAAATTTTATAAGGCTACTGGATAAATTGTTATTGATATTAATAGATATTATTTCGTTATTTAAAGTTCAATCATCACTCTATATCTATTTATGAATAAGCCCAAAATTACCCACACTCAAAACAGTAGAAGAGATTTTTTGAAAAAGGTAGCCATAGCGTCCAGCATCATGATAGTACCCCGCCATGTTCTCGGGGGAGTGGGCTATATCGCTCCCAGTGATCGCCTGAATCTAGCCGCTATAGGAGCCGGTGGTAAAGGTGCCAGTGATATTGCTAATGCAGCAGTCAATGGACGGGAAAGGGTAATAGCATTATGTGACGTTGATTTTTCAGGTTCAGCATCAAATACGGTGGAGAAGTTTCCGAAAGCCAGGCGCTATCAGGATTATAGGGAGATGTTGGATAAAGAAAAGGATTTAGATGCTGTTACCATCTCTACTCCTGATCATGTACATGCTCATGCTGCTGTCTTTGCCATGGAAAGGGGCAAGCATGTATATGTTCAAAAACCTATGACACATAAT
>DATHVH010000305.1:0-2549 GCA_035461405.1 Anditalea sp. | reverse complement strand
CAAAGAGGTGGGGAAAGAGTAAATATGGAATATGCCCATCCTGATAATAAACGTATAGACTTTAATACAGAATATAATATTCAAGGAGGTGTTTCATATGATCTTTATATAGACATTGATCTTGCCAGATCTGTTAATCGTATAGGAGGAGTATATGTGTTTAATCCGGTGGCACGAACTTTTGTCAATAGAGATAAGGGAATTCTTACTGGGTCTGTAAATCCCCCTGCGGCTCGACCTTTTGTATATGCCCTTTCAGAAACTGATACGCTTACTACCCTGACCAATGCTGAAGGTAGATATTTTTTTAGAGGGATGACGGGAGGTAATTATGAGATTAGAATTCAACCTAGGGCTCCATATTTTGATACTACTTTTGTGGCCCCCATTCGCACTGATTCTCTTAATAATATCCCCACTATAGTACTTAGAAGGCCTGCTGCATGATAAATGATGAAATGTATATGCTTCGGGCGATAGAATTGGCAGAATTAGCCAGAGGTAATGTTAGACCAAATCCAATGGTTGGATGTGTGATAGTACACAATGATTTAATTATAGGAGAGGGATATCATCAAGTCTATGGTGGACCACATGCTGAAGTAAATGCCATTAATAGTGTGAAAGATAAAAGCTTGCTTCCATATTCTACCGTATATGTGACCTTGGAACCTTGTGCCCATTTTGGAAAAACCCCTCCTTGTGCCGATCTGCTGGTAGCACACAAAGTGGGCAAAGTCATCATTGGAGCGGTGGATTCCAACCCTCTGGTAGGTGGTAAAGGTATAAATAAGTTAAAAGAAGCTGGTATTACTGCAGAAGCAGGTTTATTGGAAGAAAGGATTAGGATACAAAATAGCCGATTCTTCACCGTAATGGAAAAAAACAGGCCATACGTATTACTGAAATGGGCCCAGACCCAGGACGGTTATGTGGCCAGAGGAAATTATGACAGCAAGTGGATCAGCAATGAATACAGCCGCCAGATGGTGCATAAATGGCGGGCCGAAGAGCATGCCATCATGGTGGGCACGCAGACAGCACATTATGATAATCCTAAGCTCAATGTTAGGTCATTTGTTGGTAATGATCCAGTAAGGATAATGATAGACAAAAAATTAACCTTGGATCCCAATTCGTATTTATTTGATCAGAGCCAACCTACAATCTGTTATAATAACGAAAAAGATGAGGAGAAGGAAAACCTTATTTATGTAAAGCTTCACAAAGATTTTTTCTTAAATGATATATTAAAAGACCTTCAGAAAAGGAAAATCCAAAGCATATTGGTAGAAGGGGGCAGTTTTTTACTTCAAAAATTTATATCAGAGAACTTATGGGATGAGGCTAGGGTTTTTACCGGAAATACCTTGTTTGGAGAAGGAATTAAAGCTCCAGAACTTAATGCTATTAGGCGGGAAACGCATGATATTATAGGGGACAGGTTGGATCTGTTTTATAATTCGTCTCCTGCTATAATTTAAACTTTACTTTTAATTTAAAATAAAATGGCTGAATCAATATTAATCCCGGAAGGGGTATCAAAAGCTGAAAAATATGGTGCTATTCTTCCGCAAATAGAGGGGCTGATAGCGGGTGAGGGTGATATAATTGCCAACTTGGCTAATATCACTGCTGTACTGAAAGAAAGTTTCGGGTTTTTCTGGGTAGGATTTTATATAGTTAAAAATAACCAGTTGGTTTTGGGCCCATTTCAGGGACCTATAGCCTGTACCAGAATTAATTTTGGCAAAGGGGTGTGCGGCACAGCATGGAAAGAGGGCATAACACAGTTGGTGCCGGATGTAGATGCTTTTCCAGGCCATATTGCCTGTAGCTCAGCTTCCAAATCAGAAATAGTTTTGCCAGCCTTTAAAGATGGACAGGTAGCATTGGTACTAGATGTAGATAGTGATGTGCTGAATGATTTTGATCAAGATGATGTCGAACAACTTGGAAAACTCATGCGTATGATAGAAAAGTTTTTGTAATTTTTTTTCATCTCATTTTCTATGACTATACAGAGACTTAAAACGGGACTCGTCGGCTACGGATCAGTGGCAGAAAAGATGCATGCTCCACTCATACACACCTCTCCTCATTTGGAACTATGTGCAGTAGTAGAGAGAAATCATGAGAAGTCTAAAGAAAAATATGAACATGTCAAGATTTTCAAATCCATAGACGAGCTGCTTCGGGTAGATGAGATAGATTTAGTGGTGATCGCCACACCTAATGAATACCATTTTGATCAAGCCAAAAAAGCATTGGATGCTGGAAAGCATGTTTTGGTAGATAAGCCGATAACGGTGAGTTCGGCCGATGCTGTAGTTTTAGATCAATTGGCTAAGGATAAAGGACTGATTCTTTCTGTATTTCAAAACCGAAGGTGGGATGGCGATTTTCTTACTATCAGAAAATTAATCGACGAAAATACTTTAGGTAGAATCGTTCATTTTGAATCACATTTTGACAGGTTCAGGCCTGAGCCGAAAGATAACTGGAGAGAAAAGGAAGTGCCTGGAAGCGGTATTCTATACGACCTGGGT
>DATHVH010000304.1:0-25286 GCA_035461405.1 Anditalea sp. | reverse complement strand
ATTTTGCTCATGCAAGCGTGTAAGTAGATCCGGTAAAAACGTATGTATACAAGATCCCACATATCCTATTCTCAGCTCACCTTTATCCCCTTCTTGAATCAAACGTGTCTGGTTTTTGACCCTTTCCAGTTTTTCAACAATTTGATTTACCTCGTCTCGAAAATATTTACCTGCATTCGTGAGTTCTACTTTTCTCTTATTTCTTTTAAACAGCAGTACGTTCAATTCTTTTTCCAGTCCTTGTATTTGTTTGCTAAGGGCAGGTTGTACGATGAATAGTTTCTCCGCAGCACGTCCGAAATGTAATTCATCTGCCAATGTCAGGAAATATCGCAATTGTCTTAAATCCAATGTGATAACTTTAAGTGATTACTTATGCTAATATATGTTATTTTTAATTATTAATGATAATGGTGAAATTTGTTAAAGTTGAATCATTACATAAAAGGCATATGACACCTAAAAATACTGTTCACAGAATTAGCAATGATTGGTTAAGCCTTGAAACTATTCAAAAAATTATTGATCAAAACAAAAAGCTAGAGCTTTCTCCTAAAGCCATCTTAAAGATCTCTAAATGCCGGAAGTATTTGGATCAAAAGCTGTTGGAAAATGATAATGCATTATTTTATGGGATAAATACCGGCTTTGGGTATCTTCAAAATGTACGGATAGAAAAAAATCAGATCAGTGAGCTGCAATATAATTTACTTAAAAGCCACGCTTGTGGAGTAGGGGAAAAAGTACCAAAGGAAATAGTAAAGCTCATGCTTCTGACCAAAATCCAGTCATTAGCTTATGGCAACTCCGGGGTACAGCTGGAAACTGTCACACGGCTGGTTGATTTCTACAATTATGATATTATACCTGTGGTTTATCAGCAGGGCTCGCTTGGTGCTTCTGGTGATTTGGCTCCGCTTTCTCATTTAAGCTTACCGCTAATTGGATTAGGTGAGGTTTATTTTGAAGGAGAAGTTTATAAAAGTGAAGATATCTTAAATCAGTTTGGTTGGAAACCTATAGCTCTCCAATCCAAAGAAGGATTATCCCTAATAAATGGTACTCAGTTTATGTTGGCTTATGGCATACATTGTTTGCTGAAAGCAAAATTACTCCTTCGATGGTCCGATGTAATTGCTGCTATCTGTATAGATGGATTTAATTGCAGTTTACAGCCATTTGACCATCTGGTACATTCCATCCGGCCCCATGCCGGACAATTGGAAACTGCCTCTACCATTCGAGATATATTAAAGAATAGTGAAATAGCTTCGATGAAGGAAAAAGCAGTTCAAGATCCCTATTCTTTCCGCTGTATACCCCAGGTACATGGTGCAAGTAAAGACACTTGGAACTTTGTAAAAAACACATTTGAAACCGAAATAAATTCTGTGACAGATAATCCCAATATTTTTCCTGAAGAGGATAAAATAATTTCGGCTGGAAATTTCCATGGGCAGCCCCTCGCTCTAGGTTTTGATTTTCTTTCTATCGCTATGGCGGAAGTAGGGAATATTGCAGAAAGGAGAACTTATCAGTTGCTTTCCGGTCAGAGAGGACTACCCCTGTTTCTCATAAAAAATCCTGGTCTGCATTCTGGTATGATGATACCGCAATATACAGCAGCTAGTGTGGTCAGTGAAAATAAGCAGCTCTGTACTCCAGCCTCTGTGGATTCAATCACCTCTTCAAATGGACAGGAAGATCACGTAAGCATGGGAGCCAATGCAGGTACTAAATGCCATAGAGTTATCAACAATTTGGAAAAAATTTTAGCAATAGAACTTTTCTCTGCTACCCAAGCGCTGGAATTCCGCAGACCTAAGAAAACTTCCCCTGTTTTGGAAAAGCTTATCAAACAATATAGAAAAGAAGTGTCTTTTAATGAAGTAGATAGAATATTATCCATTGATATAGAGAAGTCAATTCAATTCATTAAAAATGATCCAGCTGTCTAATGCCTAAGACTCTAAATCTAAAACCATATGGAAACTACCCAAAGAAAATATACTAAAGAAAAATACGGTACCCCTACCGGTAATCAGCTTAACTGTAAAGGATGGATTCAAGAAGCTGCATTGAGAATGCTGCTAAACAACCTTGATCCGGAAGTTGCAGAAAAACCCGAGGAACTTATCGTGTATGGAGGCAGAGGTAAGGCTGCAAGAAATTTTGAATCCCTTGATAAAATAATCGCCTCCTTAAAGATTTTAAAAGAAGATGAAACCCTGTTGATCCAGTCTGGAAAGCCTGTCGGTATCGTCCCTACCCATAAAAATGCCCCTCGAGTCTTATTATCAAATTCCCAACTGGTTCCTAATTGGGCTAACTGGCAGCATTTTGATAAATTGGAAAAAGCAGGCTTAATGATGTATGGGCAGATGACTGCAGGATCTTGGATATATATCGGTTCTCAGGGGATAGTCCAGGGAACCTATGAAACCTATGCAGAAATAGCCAGGCAGCACTTCGGAGGCACACTTCAGGGGACTCTTAATGTGACAGCAGGCCTCGGAGGTATGGGTGGAGCCCAGCCACTAGCTATCACTATGAATGATGGTGTATGCCTGGTAGCAGAATCAGAAAAATGGAGAATCCAAAAAAGATTAGAGACGAGATATTTGGATATCGCAATCGATGATATTGATGAGGCTATAGATAAAGCATTGGAAGCAAAAAAGGACGGTAAAAGACTTTCTATAGGAGTTCCTTGTAATGCTGTTCATTTACTCGAAAAACTAACTGTCCGGGGTGTGATACCTGATACACTCACAGATCAAACTTCAGCACATGATCCTCTTACAGGTTATTATCCCCATACTATTTCTGTGGAAGAAGCGATAATCCTAAGAGATGCGGATCCGGATAAGTATGTAGCTTTAGCCTATGAGTCTATGGTGAAGCATGTAGAGTTAATGTTAAATTTACAGAAAGACGGATCCGTCACTTTTGATTATGGAAATAATCTACGGGCACGGGCATTTGAAAAAGGAGTGGAAAGGGCATTTGATTTTCCGGGATTTGTGCCTGCTTATATCAGACCGTTATTTTGTGAAGGTAAAGGTCCATTTAGGTGGGCTGCACTTTCCGGTGACCCTGAAGATATAAAGGTTACAGATGAATTGATTCTCGAATTATTTCCCGAAAATAAATCTTTGAGAAAATGGATTACTATGGCTCAAGAGCGGATAGCTTTTCAAGGTTTACCAGCTAGAATATGCTGGCTTGGGCAAGGAGAAAGGGAAAAGGCTGGATTGGCCTTCAATGAATTAGTTAAAACCGGAAAAGTTAAAGCTCCTCTGGTAATCGGCAGAGATCATTTGGATACAGGATCTGTAGCTTCTCCAAATAGGGAAACTGAATCCATGATGGATGGATCTGACGCAGTAGCGGATTGGCCTATTCTTAATGCATTGATGAATACCGCGGGAGGTGCTAGTTGGGTTTCTCTCCACCACGGCGGTGGTGTAGGGATGGGGTATTCCATCCATGCGGGTATGGTGATCGTGGCAGATGGTACAGAAGATGCTAAATTGAGATTGCAGAGGGTTCTTAGAAATGATCCGGGTATTGGCGTAATTCGTCATGCAGATGCAGGATATGAAATAGCTAAAAAAACTGCTTTGGAACATGATCTTGATTTAGATAATAAGCTAGACATATGATGCTGATTAAAAATATAAAAGAATTATTTGGAATAAGAGAATCCACTTCTTTTATAAAGGGAAAGGATATGTCCTTGCTGCCATCCATAAAAGATGCCTATATTAAAATAGAAGGCGGTAAAATTATATCTTTTGGTTCCATGGAAGATTTATCCACACCTGAACTGAATGCAGACATTGTAGATGCGACAGGCCAATTTGTACTACCGGCATGGTGTGATTCCCATTCGCACTTGGTATTTGATGGGAGCAGAGAGGATGAATTTGTGGATAAAATCAAAGGTGCATCTTATGAAGAAATAGCTAAAAAAGGCGGAGGAATCCTTAACTCTGCCAAAAAATTACAGGATGCTTCTGAAGAAAGCCTTTACCAACAGGCTAAAAAAAGACTTGATGAAGTTCGCCTTACTGGTACCGGAGCCATAGAAATAAAAAGTGGTTATGGTCTTACGGTGGAGGCAGAGCTGAAAATGCTTCGGGTCATCAAACGTCTTCAGGAAAGCTCACCTTTAGCTATAAAAGCTACTTTTCTGGGGGCCCATGCTTATCCAGCAGAGTATAAAGAAAATCATCAAGGATATCTAGATATTGTCTGCAAAGAAATGATCCCCCAAATAGCAGCGCAAAATCTGGCAGAATATGTAGATGCTTTTTGTGAGGATGGTTTTTTTAGCTTAGAAGAAACCCAACAAGTAATAGATGCAGCTAAAAATTATGGCTTTAAAATAAAACTTCATGCTAATCAGTTGAAAAATTCTGGAGGTGTGCAGCTAGGAGTGAAAAACGGAGCTGTATCTGTGGACCACTTAGAATGTATGGGCGAGGATGAAATAGCAGCATTAAAAGGCAGCAGTACTATTCCTACGCTATTGCCTTTTGCCGCATTCTTTCTTAGATTTCCTTTTCAGCCCGCTCGTAAATTGATAGATGCTGGGCTTGGAGTAGCTCTGGCCTCAGATTACAATCCAGGGTCAGCTCCCAGCGGCAATATCCCATTACTAATAGCTATGAGCTGTATTCAGATGAAAATGACACCCGAGGAAGCGATAAATGCTGCCACGATAAATGGTGCGTATGCTATGGGTGTAGAAAATGAACTTGGAAGTATTACTGAGGGCAAAAGGGCAAATTTGATTTTCACGAAGCCAATTTCATCATTGGCTTATCTTCCCTATGCTTTTGGAAGCCAGCTAATAGATAAAGTTATGATTAATGGGAAATTTTAAATGCCGATAATATGAACCACTTTCATTATTTCTCATCTCAAGATATCCAAAATCGTGTGAAGCCAAGGGCTCATGAGGTAAAGCTAGGTGAACACATAAGGAGCGGATTTGATGGTAAAAAATATGTAATAATTGGAATACCCGAATCTATAGGAGTGAAGGGAAATTTTGGTATTGGTGGTACGGAGACTCTTTGGAACAGTTTTTTGGATTATTTTTTAAATATCCAAAGCATAGAAAAGTTTACAGGAGAAGAAATATCGATTCTGGGATATTTCGATTTCAAAGGTTTATTGGAAGGTCAACATCTTCCCGTAGAAACCTATAGGGAAGCGGTAGAAACCATAGATCAGGAAGTAAAACATATTATAAAGGATATTGTGGCCCAGCGAAAGGTTCCCATTATCATTGGTGGAGGACATAATAATTGCTTTCCTATCCTAGCAGGTGTAAATGATGGATATTTAGAACTTAATAAGTTATCAACCATAGGAATTAATGTCATTAATCTAGATGCTCACAGCGATTTTAGGTTAAAAGAAGGTAGGCATAGCGGAAATGGATTCCGATATGCATTGGAAAGTGGCCATCTGAAAAAATATGCAATTATTGGTTTGCATGAAAATTATAATTCACAATCACTTATTGATGAAATGAGTCATAAAGGTGCCATTATTTTTAGCTTTTGGGAAGATATATTTTTGCGGGAACTGATAAGTTATCCACAGGCATTGCAACAGGCTATTTCCTTTACCCAAGGAAATTATACAGGAATAGAATTAGATATCGATGCTATAGAAGGAGTACTTTCAAGTGCCATGACTCCTTCCGGTATTAGCACCTTAAATGCACGCCAATACCTATACCAAACGGGAAGTTTATGTCAAGTGGCCTACCTACATATCTGTGAAGGTGCCATAGAACTGGAGGGTGGGGAAAAAAATAAAATGACCGGTAAACTAGTTAGTTATCTCGTTAGTGATTTTATTAAAGCAAATTCTACTTTTTAAACTCGAGGGTATTAATCAAATGCATCATATCCATTTTAATGTACTCTATGACCGGGGCCAAGGAATCATTTTTATTGGCAACATTGAAATACAGGGCTCCCCGAAGAAAATGCCGGGTAGAATCAGTTACGTAAAATTGGAATTGAGTAGGCACTTCACCGGTAAGTTCTGCTACCACTCCTGTATATCCCCGTGGAGTTAAAAGTATGTTTTCTTCTATTCCATATGCTTTGATCTGGTGTTTAGATGTCAAAGTATTGGCATCACCAAGATAAGCTTTAAGGTTTTCTTCCTTTCCTTCTATAGGTTTATAGGTTAAATGAACTTTCGCATCCATTTTTTCATAATGGAGATTTATCCAGCTGCTTTCTTCGGGGTTAAATTCATCCGATTCTATATGGCTATGCTTGGAGTGTTCAAAGGTATATGGATAGTTTTCCTCCAACAGAGCAAATTCTCTTTCTGGCAGATCGATCCGGTTAAAGCCCTTGGGTTTAGGTAAATATTCGCCTCCACAGGAGCCAAGCATGATAAAAGAGCAAATGAATAATAGTAGGTATCTTCTCATTGGGCCTCAAAGATAGAAAATCGTTTTTAATTGTCCTGATTTTTGAACGTTCAGATCCCTTTTATATGGGTGCAAATTAGAATTTTTAACACTTTGGCATTTCTGTTGTTTAATGGAGAGTGCAATGCACAGCAGCTTTTATATGTGCCTATCGCTAAAATTTTTCTACCAACATTTATTGAAATGAAATATAACATTAAGAACGGCTTACTATGGCTTTTTATTTATACATTATTGGCATTGGTTCCTATGGCTATTGCATTAGCGGGGGATAATCCGCCTTATAGAACATTTTGGATAGAGCTCGGTGTTGCAATGGGTTTTATAGGGCTCGGAACGATGTCCATGCAGATGATTTTTAGCGGTAGGATAAGTTCTGTAGCTCCGGTTTGGGGCATGGACAATGTGTTACAGTTTCACCGTGAAATTGGTATTATCGCATTTCTTTTTACTCTTGCCCACCCGGTCATTTTACTTATCGCTGATCCTGAATATACTAAATATTTTGATCCTTTTGTTAATCTGCCCCGGGCATTGGCTTTGAGCTTTGTATCTGTAGCCATATTTGCGATAATAATTACCAGCTTATGGAGAGAAGCGTTAAAGTTAAACTATGAATGGTGGAGGCTTATTCATGGAGTTTTGGGATTTGGGATTGTTTTTGTGGGGATTACACATTCCATACAAGTGAGTCATTATCTGGATACTTTATGGCAGAAAATTGCGATTGGTTTGACTATGGGCATTTGCGCTTATATGGTGATTCACACCAGGGTAGTGAGACCATGGATGAATAGTAAAAAGCTTTATAAAGTAAAAGATATAACCCTTGAACGCGGGGACGCTTATACTATGACCATAGCACCGGATGGCTTTAAAAGGGCTTCCTTCAGGTCGGGACAATTTTTTTGGATGAGTGTAGGTGATGATGTATTAAAGATGCAGCAGCATCCTTTCTCGGTTTCATCTAGTGACGAGGATCCGAATATATGTTTTACAGCTAAGGTACTCGGTGATTTTACTTCTACCTGGAAAGATATAAAAATAGGCACCCCTGTTCAATTAGAAGGCCCTTTTGGATCTTTTACTTTAAAGGGAGACCATCCATTATTTATGGTAATGGGCGGCATAGGAGTAACTCCAGGTATGAGCATCATCCGTAGTTTAATTGATAATAAAGACAAAAGAAAGGTTATATTAGTATATGCAAACGAAACTTGGGAATCCATTACATATAAGGATGAACTTGATGAGTTAAATAAACTTCCTAACATCGAAGTCATATATTCCATAGCTGAACCGCCAGCAGGGTGGGAAGGTGAATCGGGTTTTTTAGACAAAGAATTCTTTGAAAAGCATTTACCTTCCAACAAAAACCAGTTTATTTACTATATTTGTGGACCGGAGGTGGTCATGGATATCGCTGAAACTTCTTTGCGTGAATTGGGAGTGGAGTGGCAACAAATCTATTCCGAAAGATTCCAGATCGTATAATCTATTGTTATGCCTAAAGAAAAAAAAGTTTTTTATAAGGATTTAAGGTTTTCTGCTAGAGTGGTAGGGGTGGTACTGTTGATCATAGCTATACTGTTTGCTATGGGAGATATGTTAATGGATTAGATTTTTTTTGAATCTAACCCATCTTAATATACTCATTAGTCATCAAATGTATCCCGCCAGCCTTTCGTTTCTACATCTCTGGCCGTTTCTTCCACTTTTTCCTTAAGATCTTTTTTATATGCTTCCAGATTTTCTGCAACTCGTGCGTCGAAGGCTCCTAAAATAGAGGCTGCTAATATCCCAGCGTTTTTTGCACCATTTAGAGCTACAGTAGCTACAGGTATACCTCCAGGCATTTGTAAAATAGAAAGAATACTATCCCAACCATCTATTGAATTGGATGATTTTATTGGTACTCCTATCACAGGAAGGGTAGTAAGAGAGGCTACCATCCCTGGAAGGTGTGCTGCTCCGCCCGCTCCTGCTATTATAGCTTTTAATCCCTTCTTACGTGCATTTTCAGCATAATCCAGCATTCTTAAAGGTGTACGGTGTGCGGATACTATGGTAAGTTCATAGCTTACTCCCAATTCATCTAATATTTTAGCAGCTTCTGCCATTATTGGCAAATCGCTCTTACTGCCCATGATGATTCCTATCTGTTTACTCATGATTATGCTATAATCTTTAATTTGTTTTTAATCTGTATGGCTTTCTTTTTGAGCTCTTCTATGTTTTCTTCAAGAATGGTCACATGTCCCATTTTTCGGAAAGGCTTGGTGATTTTTTTGCCATATAAATGTACATACACTCCTTCCATACCCATCACCTCATCTAGTCCTTCTATGATTGCATCACCTTCATATCCATCTTCACCCAGTAGATTAACCATAGCTGCTGGAGTGCGAAGGGCAGTATGGCCCAGCGGCATATCTAGTACTGAACGTAGATGTTGTTCAAATTGGGATGTATAATTGGCTTCTATGGTATGGTGCCCACTGTTGTGTGGCCGAGGAGCGATTTCATTTACAAGTACTTCACCATTTTGGGTGACAAACATTTCAACAGCCAGTAGTCCTATCATATCCAGCTTTTCAATCACATTTAATGCGATGGCTACAGCCCTTTCACTGATGGCGTCTGAAATATTTGCAGGAGCAAATAGAAATTCCACCAGATTAGCAGTTGGGTGAAATGCACAAGCTACAGGAGGATAGGCAAATAACTCGCCCTGTTTATTACGGGCGACAATAACCGCTATCTCTTCCTTGAAATCCACAAGTTTCTCTAAAATCCCTGGTTTATCAAAAGCTTTATCAAAATCAGAAATTTCATTAAGTATCTGCACTCCTCTACCATCATATCCCTCCTTACCGAGTTTGTTTACTGCAGGCAAAAAATCAGGGTATTTACTCACTTCTTCCTTATTCGATACTAGATGAAATTCAGAAGTAGGGATTTGATGGTCTTTATAAAATTGCTTTTGAGTTCTCTTATCTTGAATAAGTTTAATAATGTGTGGCTGAGGATATATTTCTTTTCCTTCACTTTGTAGTTTTTCTAGTGCCTCTGTATTTACACTTTCTATTTCAATAGTGATGACATCACACTCTTTCCCAAAATTATACACTGCATCAAAATCTGTTAAGTTGCCTTGAACAAACCTTTGTGAGATATCCCTACATGGAGCATTTGAGTCAGGATCGAGGATATGCACCTCTATATTATAATTGATGGCCGACTGAATGAGCATTCTCCCCAGTTGGCCACCACCTAATACACCTAATTTTTTTTTCTGATAGTTTTTTTGCACTGTCAATAGCTTTATTGGTTAGTCAGTTGAAGATCCGCTATAATGTAGATGAAATAATAAAATGATTTTATACTTTCATTCCTACTCTGGCCCCTGTCTGCAGCCGGCAATTAAATATATAAACACTCACCAAAGATAAGGCGGATATGAATATAAAATTAAAACAAATATAGGCAACCTTAAAACTTAACTGCCTAAAATTAAAAAACACCCATATTTATGGGCGTGCCCCGGTGTCTTTGGGTCCATCGGTAGTGGTAGAGGATCTGCTGCTGCTAAATCTTCTTCTAAAATAAGTAAATATAATTAGTACAATGGCTGCTACCAGAAGTAAATGGATGATGCTTCCGATTACATAAATAAATGCGCCAATAATCCAGCCTACTACTAATAGGATGGCAAGAATATATAATACAGTTCTCATAATTTAAGATTTAATGATTTAAAATATAGTAGAAAACCGACAATAGACATTATAGTTATTAAATCAACTTATCACATATCTGAATAAGGTTTCCCAATTGATTTAGAGTTTTGTACAAATAGTCATAGCTTAAATATCGATGAATATGACTATAAACAAAAAAAGCACTACAAAACATTGTAGTGCTTTTAATAGATCATCTCTGGGCTATACCCGTCGACCACCTATGATATTGAATAATACTGCAATTACTGCTAAGACTAATAAAATATGAATCAGCCCACCGGCACTATAAACAAATGCCCCGAAAATCCATCCTATTACTAGGATTACTGCGATGATATAAAGAATAGATCCCATTATTAATATGGTTTAGTGGTTAAAATAAATTTACATTGATAAATAAACAAAATTTGCGCCAATTACATAAAAAGATCAAAAAACAATATAAATATTTATAAAAATGGTATTTATATCCATTTTATAAATAAATGTTCTTTGGTCATATACGACTACCTCCTATGATTCGGAAGAGAACGGCTATTACTGCAAGTACTAATAGTATATGAATAATACCTCCAACGCTATATACAAATGCACCGAAAATCCATCCTATAACTAAAATTATTGCAATCAAATAAAGCAAAGAACTCATAATATAAATGTTTAGTGGTTTAAAATATTCAATTATGATATACGTTTGGCAAGTTCAATGCCAATTAATCATTTCTAAACTTTATCCCCATAAGTTCCATCAGCTTATGTGCATTGAAACTTGGACAGGCGCCCTTTTTCAAAGTATAATCAAAAAGTATCTCATTATCTTTAATATCCGAGTGAAAGCTATAATTAACCACTCCCTGCATGCCTAGATCAGCGAGCTCAATATCATGGGTAGATATTATGCCTTTACTTAGTGACTCGGTCAGTTGACGTATCAGTGCTTCACTTCCCATAATTCTATCTGTGGTATTGGTACCTTTCAATATTTCATCTAGAAGGAAAAACATAGGCTTGTCCTTTTCAGCTTGGTCCAGCAGGCCTTTAATTCTAGCCAATTCTGCATAGAATGAACTTACACTCTCTCCAAGGCTATCAGTATTTCTCATGCTGGTAAATAGCTGAAATTCCCCTGAAACATATTCATCTGCAAATGGGCTCAAACCCATATTTACCAAAACCATATTAATCCCCACGGTCCGCATAAAAGTGGTTTTGCCAGACATATTGGATCCTGTGAGCAGTACTATTTTTTCTTCTTGAGTTAGAGTAAAATCATTTGGGACACAGCTCAAAGGATTTAATAGGGGGTGACGTAAAGCCTTTACCTGTAATATAGGTTTTTCTGTCCACTGAACCGGAGTGGTGATCTTTTCCTCTTTCTCAAATGCACCTAAAGAAACCATAACCTGCCATTCGTCAAAGCATTGCTGCCAGAGATGAATATGGCTCTTATTTTTTCTTTTCCATTTTTCAAGCTTTAGAAGTACTATAAAATCTACCCAAAATAAAAAATTGAATATCAGGTATACCAGATTGGCTCTGTTCTGCACTGCAAAACTTTGCTGTTCTAGTGTCTTTAGGGATACCGATGCTCTGAAATCTTTTTCAAAAATGGGTTTTTGTAGATCCTGAAGGTAGGGATCTTTAAATTCGATATTTTCCATCTGTATGGCCCAGGCGGTAAATGTTTTAACATCCCCCTCATTGGGCATAGACTTAGCTGCGGCGATTAAAGGCTTGAATACAAAACTTAAAGCAAATAAGGATAGAAGTAACCAGGCCGACAGAAATGCAGGTGATATATATCCAAAAAGAACAGCAGAAAGAACAATCAAACCTGCTATTGGACCAATTACTAAAGGCAAATAAAAACCTTTTTTCCATTGATACCCAGTTTTCATCCACTCGTAAAAAGCCAATTTTGGTTTTTCATCCTTTAAAAATGCTTTACCAAAAGCTTCAAAGTGCAATAAGAAATCCCACTTAGAAGAAAGTTCTTTAATAGCATAAAATTTTTTCTCAGCAGTGGCGATGGGTACCAAAGTCTTCATTTCTTTTGCTAGGCGAGCCCTACCTTCCTTACTGACAGTGTGATTAAGTAGTTGGAAAAGGGAGTGCTCACCAAATAGATCTAAATCATTGCTAAATGGATGTTTTTTATCAATAAAATCTTGACCTTGATCGAAGCTATCTAATTTTCGTGATTTTCTTAATTTTTCATCTTCCTTTATTTGTATGACGGCTTTAAGAAAAGCTTGACGGTCCTTTAATATATTAAACCTCTTAATAAGATAGATGAACAATATGCTCAATGGAAAAAATAATAACAACAGCCATCTGATCTCAGTCAATCCTACTATTACGACTGCAATTAAACTGAAAAATAATATCAACCTACTTATGGATAATCCAGCAATTTTTTTTCCTGTAAGGCTCAGCTCATTTTCAGGATTATCTAAATTAAAATTAATATTCATATTTTAAATATACGCTAAGATTGTTCAAACTCAGGAAACCTTTACTAGTTGCTCTGAAAAAGCTATTTCCCAAAACTACTGATATGATACGTGCGTTTATAATTTATGGCTAAAAAGAATAATAAATCTAAAACTAAAAGTGTCGAGAAAGATAAAGACCAGATGGCAGAGGAATATGATTTTACTGAAGGTTTTGGAGGAATTCCATCCGATGTAGACTTTTCCCGAAATATAGGCTGCGCATCAAATTCCAAGAAGAAGAAAAATAAATAGCCCGGCAATTTTACCTTCCGGGATATTATTACAGTCCTTTATTCTCACCTGATAGCAATATATCCTGTTTACCTTCAGGGAAATAATGATTTACATCTCTCTGAGGGAAAGGTACTTCGATCTCATTTGCTTCAAATGCTTCCTTTATAGCTTCCATATTATCCCAGTATACCGGCCAAAGATCGGCTGCATTTGCCCATGCCCGCACTGTCAAGTCCAGAGAACTGTCTCCAAAATTAGTGAAATAAACTACTGGTGCTGGATCTTCAAGTACCCTTTCGTCTTTCTGTAAAGTATCTAAGATTACCTGACGTGTTTTTTTTAAATCAGTCCCATACGCTACCCCTAAGGTCATTTCCACTCTACGGGTAGGTTTTGCAGATAAATTAGTAATGCTGTTGTTTGCAAGCCCACCATTTGGAATCACGACTACCTTATTATCAAAATTTCTTACTGTAGTATATAAAATGTCAATTTTCTCCACACTGCCCAGTGTGCCCTGTGCTTCTATAGTCTCTCCTACCCTAAATGGCTTAAATATAAGGATCAGCACTCCCCCTGCAAAATTAGATAAAGAACCCTGTAATGCTAAGCCTACTGCCAGACCGGCTGCACCAAGTATTGCCAGGAATGAAGTAATTGGAAAGCCTAAGGTGGAAGCCACCGCCAGAACCAGTACTACGTAAAGGACTACTCTAAGAAAACTTAAAAGGAAAATGGATAGAGATGCTTCTATCTCATATTTCGTAAATATTTTGGTAATAGTATTAATGATCACTCGGATCAAAAACCTACCTACGAAATAATAAAGTAGCGCTTGCAACAGTACCGGAACTATAATCCAAGCATAAGTAATTACTCCTTTGGTAAAGTCTTCAATGGAAGAAATGTCAAAATTCATAAGTATATAAAATTATTCAATTGATAAAATTAGTAATTATATACTTATATAAGAATCTAAAAATGGATTAAAATCAATTTAGGTATATGCGATAACTTGCCACCTGAATGTCCAAAACCATAGAATTTTATATTTCGTCCATCCGGATGCCTTGAGCACTCTTATTAAATCATTGGATTTAAAACTTCGAAGGACAGAAATAGGACCATCATTTTTCACCATCTGAGATTTCGAAAAAATTTGCGTTATATATTTTATGCTGTAGTAGGCCAGTGGATGCCTGTGTAAATCATTTATGATTAGTCCGAGTGTAGTTCTATTTTTAAAGCCTGTAAACATTTTGACCAGCTCATCATCTGTAAAATGGTGAGTAAAAAGCGTACAGGTAATAATGTCCATTTTTTGATGGGAAAATAGATCATCGAAAACATCTGCAGTATGGAAATAGACATTATTTAAATCCTGTAGGTTTTCTTTAGCCATAGCTATTATATTAGGGTTGGCATCCAGCGCATGGACAGTAATAGAAACGTTATTCTTTTTTGCCCACCTACACATAACTCTTACCATATCTCCTCCCCCACATCCTATGTCAGCAATATCATAATGAGATTGTGGATAACTTTCAATTATTTTAGATAATCCGCTTGTAAGGACTTTATTTCCACCTAATAATCTGTTGACGGTCTTTAATTCACTAAGGGTTTGTTTCATTTCGGACCCGGCTGATGTCAGGTCATCCATTAGCTCTTTCTGATAGCTTCGCTTAGAAAAATTTGTCATAGTTTTTCTAAAAGTAAAGTTTCGAGCGTTAGACCAGGTCCAAATCCCATAGCTAATGTATCACCCTGGTTTCCAGATTTATTGAGAATAGAATCAAGTACAAATAATATGGTGGCAGAAGACATATTCCCACATTTTTCCAGAACGTCATGTGCATGCTGGTTTTGCTCCGGCTGAATACCAAAAGACTCTTCAACTTTCTTTAAAATAAGTTTGCCGCCCGGATGGATGGCAAAATTTTGAATATTTGAAAGATTGAATTTTTCCTGAAGTTTTTCTTTTAATGCTTCGATGCCTTTTTCTAATAACCCTGGGATGTATTTGCTTAACTTCATCTCGAAACCAAAATCTCCTATATGCCAAGCCATATCACCCTCTCCCTCTCTAACCAAATTACTTTGATAGCTTTTGATTTTTATTCCCATAGGCTCTGAAGATATCAAAGCTGCAGCTGCTCCATCGCCAAAAAGAGCGTTAGCTAAAAGATTATCTTCATTGTATTCTTTTTGGAAATGGATGGTACATAATTCAACTGAAACAATAAGGATTTTAGCATCAGGATCACTGTCACAAAATCTATCAGCCATTTTGATGGCCGTAAAAGCAGCATAACAACCCATGAAGTGGATACAATATCTCTCCACTGTGTCTTTAAGCCCTAATTTTTCTATAATTTCAAGTTCTACCCCAGGAGCATACATGCCTGTACAGCTCACTAGGATCAGATGAGTAATTTCCTCTGCATCATAAGGAGAGGAAGCCAAACATGATTCTATAGCAGAAATAGCTAATGAAGGCGCAGTCTGCTGAAAAACCTTCATCCTATGCTTAGTTCCAGGGAAAGGGTTTAAGTCTGTGTTTTTTGGAAAAAAAGAAAATTTTGATGGATCATCATAATTAAAATCTTCCAAGACACTATGCCTACTTTGTATCCCGGAGTGCCGGTAGATAAAATTTAATTTCCGGACTTCACCCCCATCTAGACCATGGGCTATTTTCATAAAATTTTTAATGGTGTCTTGAGGTATAGCTTTGCCAGGATTGGCAGTACCAGTGCTAACAATATGGTTCTTCATCAAATTAATTTAGAGTAAAATGTTATATATTGGGTGAGATACATATGAAACATTGTATATAGCTAAAAGTTACTGATTAAAAATAATATATGTTCAAACTATCGAATTGGAAACATCTTAGGATATCCTTTTCTTTTTATCTACTACCGGTATTTATATTTGCTCTAGCCCATACACCTAACTTAGACCCGGATAGGCTATGGATTGTTTTCTTAGCACTTCATTTTTTTCTTTATCCTTCCAGTAATGGGTATAACAGTTACTTTGATAAAGATGAAGGAAGCATTGGGGGATTAAAGCATCCCCCTAAAGTCACAGAGGGCCTGTATTATTTATCTATGACTTTTCTGGCTTTAGCATTGCTCTTTGGTTTAAAAATTAATGTAGCCTTTACTTCCATGATGGCGGTATATGCCGCAGTTTCTATGGCCTATAGCCATCCAGCTATCCGACTTAAAAAATATCCAATAGGAGGATGGCTGGTAGCAGGGATTTTTCAAGGATATTTTACATATGCTATGGTATATGCAGGTTTAAGTGGTTTTGGCTGGCATGTATTTACTAGTCCAAATGTATATATTCCAGGATTATTGACTAGTATAATGATCTGGGGAAACTATCCACTTACCCAAGTCTATCAGCATGAGGAAGACAGTAAGCGTGGTGATATTACCATGAGCATAAAACTCGGAATTAAGGGTACTTTTTCTTTTTCGGCAATTTGGTTTTTATTGGCAGGAATAGGCTTTGTGTTTTATTTTCTTGATCAGAACCAGGTGTGGGCTGTTTGGGCCTTTTTGGCTGCCATGGCCCCTGCTGTTTTATATTTCTATACCTGGTTTTACTTTATCTACAAAGACCCTCGATCATATGCTAATTATACGTGGGCTATGTGGATGGTGAGAATAGCTGCCACTTTTTTGAATATTTTCTTCGCTTATTATTTTATAGAAAGAACTCAAATTCTGCAGGTTATCAAATCTGGTATGTAAGTTATCCACATAAAAATAAATTTAGATTTCTATTCCGTGAGTTCTTTTAATTATCTGATTACCTATAAAGGAGGATTTTCGTAGCAAACCTACTGATAAGCCAGAGACAAAATTTGATCCAAAAAGCCGCTGGACATTCCTACCAATCAACAGGCGGGTTTTAAAATTTTTAGTCCAGTTGGTTAAGTACTGCTTTTCAATGGATTGTCTATCACTGTTTTCTAAAATAGCTTCGGCAGCAAGTTTTCCCGAATGAATTGCAATGGCCATACCGTTTCCGCAGAGAGGAGTAATTAGGCCAGCAGCATCTCCTATCATTAATATGTGATTATTAATAGGGTCTTTCGAAGAAAAGTTGACTTCATTTATTACTTCTGGTTTCTCAAACAGAAAATCGCTATTTGAATATAGGTCTTTGATCAATGGGTTTTTATAAAGTATCTGTTTTTCCATCTCGGGTATACTGCCATTCCTCTTTAGCTGCTCCTTGTTTCCGAGATAGCAAATATTATAGGTTTCTTTTCCTACTTTATTTATACCTAAATATCCACCTTCAAAATTATGTAGGGCAACAGTATCTGAGGGAAAGTCAGTTTTAACATGATATTTTACCCCAATAAAAGAGGTTCTTGTTTTAATAAACGGACGGTCTAAGGATTTATCCATTCTAGATCTTTTACCAAAAGCGCCAAGAACATGGTTTGATGTTACAGTTTTACCGGTACTAAGCTGTAGATTGAATAGGTCTTGTCCAGGGTGATATTGAACGTCCATTACTTGGGTTTCCAACATGAACTGGACATTTTTTTCCAAGCATTTTTTATATAAAAATTCGTCAAAATGATACCTACTGATCCCAAATCCTCCGAGATCCAGAGGAAGGTCTACTGATTTTCCCGTTAAAGCACTTAGTCTAAACTTCGAAATGTCCACGGGATCGTATTCAAATGGGAAAATGTTTTCTTTTATAAGAAAGTTTTTTACTTCATTAGATACATATTCACCACAGACCCTATGAAAAGGATATGTTTTTTTTTCTATTACCGTAACATTTTTACCACGTGTGGCTAAAAGATAGGCTGCTGTTAATCCCCCTAGACCTCCTCCTACCACCACTATTTCATCTCCCATTTTTGATTACCCTTTATTGTATTTTTAGTCCGTTCATAAAATTTATTTCTGAAATGAAATGATTTATAATATTTCAAAGTTAATTTGGGCAATTAACAAATTATCAACTGATTAATTTATACAGATGTTTTCATCCAGTAATTTAAAGCATGTTGTTTTAGGTACTTTATTAATGGGTTCATTCTTCATGTCAGAAGATGTGCTAGCCCAGAGGAAAAAGAAAAAAGCCGAAACTCCTGCCAATACCGAAGCTGCTACTGCTAAGGCAGCTGCCGCCAAAAATGGCATCAAGCCTTACTCTGAAGTAATTACTTCAAAAGCCAAATCTAAAGAAGGTTTATTTTCTGTCCACGAAGTAGAAGGTAAATATTTTTATGAAATACCAGATTCTCTCATAGGAAGAGAAATGCTTATGGTTACTACTATTGCCAAAACTGCCGAAGGAATAGGCTATGGTGGTGAGCGTACGAATACACAAATGCTTCGTTGGGATAAAAGGAATGGTGACAAAGTAATTTTGAAACTTGTTTCATATAAAAATACTGCTGCCGATTCATTGCCTATTTTTCAGGCAGTAAGGAACTCTAACCTTGAGCCGATCATCTACACGTTTGATGTAAAGGCAAAATCAAAGGAAGGTAACGGTGTAGTAATAGAAGTGACTGATCTATTTACTAAAGACGTACAGGCTATAGGGTTACCAAAAAATAGAAGGACTCAATATAAGGTAACTAGACTGGAACCGGAAAAGTCCTACATAGAGAACATCAATACCTACCCAATCAATATTGAGAGCAGATATGTGATGACCTATGCAGCTTCTGAGCCACCTTCCAATTCTAGTACTGGTTCGATTACTGTGGAGATGAACAGCTCTATGCTTTTATTGCCAAAAGAACCTATGAAGCAGCGGCTTGCCGACAGAAGAGTGGGCTGGTTTAATACATCTGTGACAGACTATGGTCTGGATGAGCAGCGTGCCACCCAGAGAACTTACCTTGACCGTTGGAGACTTGAGGTAAAAGACGAGGATATTGAGAAATTTAAAGCTGGTGAACTTGTAGAGCCTAAAAAGCCCATAGTATATTATATTGATCCTGCGACTCCAGATAAATGGGTACCATTTTTAAAAGAAGGTGTAGAAGACTGGAATAAAGCTTTTGAAGCGGCGGGTTTCAAAAATGCAATTCAGGCAAAAGATGCTCCAACTCCAGAAGAAGATCCGGGATGGAGTCCTGAAGATGCGAGATATTCTGTTATTAGATATTTTGCTTCTGATATCCAAAATGCATACGGACCTCACGTATCTGATCCCAGATCCGGAGAAATATTGGAGTCAGACATCGGATGGTATCACAATGTGATGAATTTATTGAGAAATTGGTATTTCATACAGACAGCAGCAGTTAATCCTGATGCCAGAACTGTTAAATTTAAAGATGATGTAATGGGTAGGCTAATCAGATTTGTATCTGCCCACGAGGTAGGACATACTTTGGGTCTTCCTCATAACTTTGCATCTTCTAATGCTATACCTGTAGATTCACTAAGATCTGCTTCTTTTACTCAAAAGTATGGTACTGCTCCATCTATAATGGATTATGCTAGGTTTAATTATGTAGCGCAGCCAGAAGATGAAGGAGTAAGTCTGTTCCCTGATGTAGGGGTTTATGATAAATATGCAATTGCATGGGGTTATAGACCTATACTAGATGCTGTAACTCCTGAAGACGAGCAGCCAACTTTAAATGAGTGGATAACTTCTAAGAATGGTGACCCTCTATATAGATATGGACGCCAAGGTAACTCATACGACCCAAGTACCCAAAGTGAAGATTTGGGTGACAATGCCATGAAAGCCTCAGACTATGGTATCAAAAACCTAAAGAGAATCATGCCTAATCTGTTGGAGTGGACTGCCGAGGAAGATAAGCCATTTAAAGATTATAGTGACCTTAATGAAATGTATGGCCAGGTAGTAGGCCAATACAATAGATATATGGGCCATGTGAGAACGAATGTAGGTGGTGTATATGAAGTTTATAAATCTTCTGGTGATAACCAGAATGTATATACCCATACAGATAAGAAGACTCAAAAAGAAGCGGTAAAGTTTTTGAACAAAGAGCTTTTTGCTACTCCTACCTGGTTAATTGATAATGACATTATCGCTAGAACAGAAGATTTTGGTGCTCTAGAAAGAATAAGAGGTATTCAGGTGGGAACTTTAAATAACCTGTTAGATCATGGTAGATTAGGTAGAGTGATAGAAAATGAAGCCATAAATGGTACCAATGCCTATACGATGATCGAATTGTTTGATGACTTACGAGGTGGAATCTGGACAGAATTAAATGGGGGTAGGACTATAGATGTCCACCGTAGATCTCTTCAGAGAGCCCATTTAGAAAGATTAGCTACCCTGATGAATGAAGATGAGCCAAGTGTACCCGCTCAGTATAGAAGATTTGTGGGAGCACAGATCAATGCTTCACAATCTGATATCCGTCCGATTGTAAGAGGAGAGCTTAAAACCCTTCAGGCACAGGTAAGATCTGCTATTTCCAGAACTTCAGACCGAGTGTCAAAATTACATTTAGAGGATTCTTTAGAAAGAATCAATTTGATTTTGGATCCAAAATAATTGATAATCGGATTTAAGCAATAATTAAAGGGGGAGGCTACTAGTCTCCCCTTTTTCAGTAGTATATCATTGGTTTGTTATATAGGAGAATTATTTTTACATTTCTTGCGTTGAAAAAAGAAAGATAACTATGTCCCAAAATACCGCAGACATTCTTAAAGATCATAATTTACGTGTAACCAGTTGCCGAAGAGACGTGCTCAAATCATTTTTCAGGAGACAGGAAGCACTTTCACATTCTGATCTGGAAGAAGAACTTAAGGATGATTTTGATAGGGTTACTATATATAGGACACTGAAGACTTTTCTAGAATATGATCTTATCCACAAGGTTTTAGATGACAGTGGAGCTACTAAATATGCACTATGTTCACATGAGCATAATGGCGAGACACATCATCATCAGCATGATCATGTTCATTTTAAGTGTGAAAAATGTGGAAAAACTAATTGTATTGAAGAAATTTCCCTTCCAGTGGTAAGTTTGCCTAGCGGCTATGTCAGTAAGGACGTGAGTTTACTTATACAGGGTGTGTGCAATAAATGTAGCTAATAGTCCAGAATTTTAGTTTTAGATTTTTTGGGCGCATCTTTTGGCCAAATAACCCCAGGAGGTAGGTCTATCTTTGGTGGTGTCATATCCTCTACTCCTCCGTCACCGTCATCAGTATCGTTATCCCTTTTATTAATGCGTGCTTTGGTCATGGTAGCCACGAAATAGATTAAAACTACATAGGCCAATCCGCATAAAACCAAATCAATAAATAGGCTGCTCATGTCTATAAAAATTTAAATTTTTTGTCTTTATTATCATACTCAAAAATCTAACCATAAGCTGCTTATGTTTGTTAGAAAAAAATAAAATTAACCTACCTATTTAGATATGATTTGCTTAATAAGCGATATCATTAGATATTTGCGCTCTGAAATAGTAAAATCATGATTATAAAAACCAAAAAGTATAAATTAGAAACGGGAACTTACATTAAGCTCGGTCTTCGAAATGTTTTTAAAGAGCAGTGGTGGGTTATATTGATTGCCCTTGCTATTGCTTCGGGATATTTTTTTATTGCCTCTTGGTGGTGGATTAGTATGGCTATTTTAGCTTATGTGTTATACCTTCTCTTTTGGGTGATCCAGTTTGCAGGAGTGACTCAAATGGAGCAGAATAAAGTGATGTTTACCAAACTCGCTTATGAAATTGACAGCAGACAGGTACTCATGAAAGTAAATACTAAACAAGGTATGCCTGTAAACTGGGATATGATTAAAAAAGCATATATCGATAAAGATGCCTTTGTCCTGATAATGTCCAAAGCTCAGTTTATCCATTTGCCTTTTAGGATATTCAATACTCCAAATGAGAAAAAATTTATGGAGACTATTTTGAAAAGAAAAGCATTGGTTTAGGATGTTGGATGACCGATGACAATTGTTCATCTTATGTCTACCGCTATTACTTTAGCAATCCCTTTTTAATGTTCAAGCTTATAATTTGTGTAAAGTAAAGCAAAAAGTATTTTTGCCCTACTTATAAAAACTACAAAAAAACCGTGGCTCGTTGGCCTCGGTTTTTATTTTTTCACGAAATTAAGTCTGGCTACCCGACCACCACTTCCAGCAGCCCATACAGAGCCCCCTGATTTTGATAGTTTAACAGCATGAAACCCCTCATCAGAAAACCTTTCCCAATTCTCCCCGCCGTCACTGCTGTAATCTGAGCCGTTGGGACCCACCGTTATTACCCAGTGAAACCTAGGGAAATAGGTTACACCTGATCTATATCCACTGGGTTTTATACCATTATTTGATACCCAAGTTTTTCCATCATCATGACTTAAAACTATGTTGTTAGAAAAATCGTCTGGAGATTCAAAATCTCCCCCAACAGCTATCAAATTGCTATTGTCAATTATACTTAAAGAAAAAATACCCTGTGAAGATGCCCCTTGCTGTATAGGAGTCTCTACTACTTCCCATCTGCCTCCTCGGTTAGGTGTATAATAAACTTTACTTTGTGAACCACCACTAGCCAGCCAGATGGCATCTTCTTCCATTACCATAGTCGAACCGCTTGCTGCAAATCCAGCCTCTCCTTCTGCTGCTACGGGTGGATTATATAGTGGTTCCCAAATTTCTCCACCATCAGAAGTTCTCAATATTACCCACTTTCCATCTACTGGATCACCATATGCAAAGCCCAACCTATCATCTACAAATACCATCCCGTTAAAAAAATCTTCCTCACTGCCCTGGTAAACCCTTTTCCATGTAGTACCTGCATCAGTAGTTTTATATATTACCGCAGGTTGCCCAGATGAAATGGCTATAGCCGTAGCTGCATTTATGGCTTCGATATCCCGAAAGTCAACAGTATCCAATCCATCTATTATACCGTGGGTCCAGGTCAACCCTCCATCCAGGGTAACCATCCAAGTCCCCCCTGATCCAGTGGCCCATGCTATCTCCTCAGTCAATGGAGACAGTCCCCGCACCGACTCTCGTATAGGACTTTCTGTAAAATCCCATCCCTGTGGAGTGGTGTATTCCTCCTGCTTCCTGTTTTCGCAACTTAAAAGAATGGAAGTAATTAAAAATAACGTGAATGATTTAATGCTCATAAAATATAAATAAGCTATGACTAAAATTTTTTAATCCAAAAAAGATTCTCTCAAATAAAGGGCCGTATGGTTATCCTTAACTTCTTTTAGTGCCTTAGGCGTTCCTTCAAAAGTAACATAACCTCCCTTCTCGCCTCCTTCAGGTCCCAGATCGATTACCCAATCTGCAGACTTGATGACTTCTGTATTATGCTCGATAATAATAACCGAATGCCCCTGGTCTATTAATGCATTGATAGAATGCAATAGCTTTTTTATATCGTGAAAATGCAATCCGGTCGTCGGTTCATCAAAGATAAACAATATGTGATCATTTGTTCTGCTATTGTTTTTTCCTAAGTAGGAAGCAAGCTTGACTCTCTGAGCTTCACCCCCACTTAGTGTATTGGATGATTGTCCTAGACCTATATATCCTAGACCTACTTCCCAGAGTGGTTCCAATTTATTAATAATAGCAGTTTTATCTCGGAAAAATTCCATAGCCTCATCTATGGTGAGATCAAGTACATCCGAGATATGTTTATCTTGATACTTTACATCTAGAATTTCATTCTTAAATCGCTTTCCTTTACACGATTCGCAGGTAAGGAAAATATCTGCCATAAATTGCATCTCGATCTTTTGCGTACCTTCTCCCTGGCAGGCTTCACACCTTCCACCATCCACATTAAAACTAAAAAATGCTGGTTTATAGTTACGCTGCTTGGCAGTAGGCTGTTCAGCATATAGATTTCTTATAGCATCATAGGCCTTTACATAGGTTACTGGATTAGATCGGGAAGATTTTCCTATGGGATTTTGATCCACAAATTCTATTTGAGAGATTTGTTTATAATCTCCTTCCAGTTTATCAAACTTACCGGTTTCGTCGATTACAGTTCCAAGTATTTTGCCCAAAGCAGGGTAAAGCACTTTTTTAATTAAAGTAGATTTACCAGAGCCACTGACCCCAGTGACTACGGTAAGTGCATGTAGTGGAAAACTTACCTGTAAATTCTTCAGATTATTCTCCCTAGCACCTTTTACTGTAATTTTATCTTTCCATGAACGGATACCCTGTTTCATGTTGATCTGCTCATCACCATTCAGGTATTTGGCAGTGTAGCTATTTCCTGCCTTTAGTAATTGCTCAAGAGTACCTTGAAAAACCAACTCTCCTCCATGAACGCCTGCATCTGGACCAATATCAATAATTTCATCAGCAGCTTTCATTATTTTTTCCTCATGTTCTACTACTATGACAGTATTGCCCATATCACGGAGCGTCTTAAGAACAGAAATTAGCCGATCAGTGTCCCGCGGATGTAATCCAATACTGGGTTCATCAAGGATATACATAGAGCCAACTAGCGCAGACCCTAGAGATGTCGCTAATTTGATCCGCTGATATTCGCCTCCTGAGAGTGTGGAGGTAAGTCTATTCAGCGTAAGATACCCCAGTCCAACCTTATCAATATATTCCAGTCGGTTAATAATCTCTTTTAATAATCTATTTGCTACTTTTTCTTCCGAAGGAGTGAGCTTGATATTTAGAAAATGATCATAAGCTTTTTCGATTGGCAGCAGCACTATATCTATGATGCTCTTATGATCTACTTTTACATAAGAAGCATCTTTTCTCAACCTTGTACCTTTACAGTCCGGACAGGTAGTTCTTCCGCGGAAACGGGACAGCATTACTCTGTATTGTATCTTATGTGTTTTGCTCTGGAGATGTGAAAAAAACTCATCCAGGCCTTTAAAATACTTGTTTCCTTTCCATATCAGCTCTTGATGGTGTGGGTCCAGATCTTCATAGGCTCTATGTATGGGAAAATCAAATTGGATACCATTTTTGATCAAAGGTTCCACCCATTTTTTAGAACTTTCTCCCCGCCATGGGGCTATGGCACCTTCATATACTGAAAGACTCTTATCCGGAATTACAAGGTCAGGATTTATGCCCAGCACTGATCCGAAACCTTCGCAAGTCTTGCAGGCCCCATATGGATTGTTAAAACTAAAGAAGTTGACAGAAGGATGTTCAAATGACATCCCATCCAACTCAAATCGATCATTGAAAGTCTGATCGGCTTTGTCAGGGATAATGACGTGACATTCCCCATGCCCTTCATAAAAAGCGGTCTGTACACTGTCTGCTATCCTGAATTGGTTATCCTCATCTTCATGCTTTACAGAT
>DATHVH010000303.1:0-11851 GCA_035461405.1 Anditalea sp. | reverse complement strand
ATCAAACCAATGGATGGCTTGCCCTATAGTGATAAGGTCAAAGGTGTCATCTTCAAAATTGGTTTTTTCAGCAGGCTGGACGGAGTAATTGATATTGGGTGAAAGGCTGGCCTGGCTCATTTGGGCTGCGCTGATATCCGTAGCTTCCACCTGGTCCATAAATGAGGAAAGCTTCACCGCTACCTGTCCATTACCCGTTCCCACATCCCAGGCTCGGGAGGTGGAAGGTATGAGTTTTTGCAGTTCATGAAAGATAGCATCAGGATAGGAGGGACGATAGGCAGCATATGCGGACGGGTTATGGGAAAAGTTGTCTTTCATGGGTTGTCTAGTTTTTGTTGTCCGATGTTTGATGACCAATGAAAAAAAATGGGACGGAATAGAAAACATCCATTCATCCAAATTGGCATTATAAATTAAACTTAACAGCAGCATCACATTCGATCCTTTCAGGATCGGTTGGGATGTAGAACACTTTTACTATAAACATACGATCCTTTCAGGATCGGGCCTAAGTCTAATTTTGTTAACAATATTGTTAAGGTTCTAATGCACTTACGCTGAGCTTATATCGGGGAAATCGATGCTGAAAGTGTCGAATGTCTAAAGAATTAATTTTCATGAAAGCTTTCGATACTGAAAGTGTCACACATCCGAGTACAGGTAGCCGTATTTGAATCTTACAACATCCGTCTGCTCTCCAATTAGGTGTACAACCTGAGGGGGATGGCAGGCATACACCCTATTTCCCATAGGCCGTAATCCAACATCGGTATTCTGATATCTCAATCGTACTTCGTACTTCCCACTTCGCACTTTCACTTCTTACATCTCACTTCTTACCCTTTTTTAGACTTCATCTACTCCACTTCCAATATCCAGCTTTCCAAAGGAGCCAGATCAATCCTGACCTTTGCCTGTCCTGATTTAACATTTAATTTAGGATACATTTGCCCATAAAGCATTTCTTCCAACTCATATTCTCCATCGCTCAATCCCCATTCATTGATAATTTCAGATGGCAGCTGCAGTTCGAATCCAAAAGTATCGTTACTGTCAAAATTGGTAACTATAATCAATTTTTGATTATCTGACCAGCGGACATATGAAAACACCTTGTCATTGTACCATTCGGTATTTTGCCTGTTGAAAGAATGGATTTCTGCATATTGACCAGCCAGAGCTGAGCTACCTTTGGTAAAGTTTAAAAGACTTTTATAGAATTCTCTTAAGGCTTTTTCTGAATCGCTTAATTGTCCTCCGTCAAACTTACCTTCGTTCATCCACCTTTGGTGATGGGGTACACCAATGTAATCGAATATGGATGTTCTGCTGGGATCACCGAAGCCTGCATCTTCTGCCCCTGGCTCACCGACTTCCTGTCCAAAATAAATCATCATCGGTGCCTGATCTATGGTGGCGGATACTACTGCTCCGGGTTTTGCTATCTCTGCACGCCCCACAAATTCCGGAGCGGCAATTCGCTGCTCATCATGGTTTTCGAGAAAGTGCAGCATATGCTGGCTGATGTCTGAGAGCCCTTCTTGGATCCTGACAAGATTGTCCGTCGAACCTTTACCCTGCATGATATTTTTCAAAGTATCATAAAGTTCTACCTTATCATAGAGATAATCCATTTTACCAAGACGGATGTAGTTTCGGTATTCCTGTGGATTATAAATCTCAGCCAGTAGAAAAGCGTCTGGATTTTCCATTTTAATTGCGGAGTTCATATAGCTCCAAAACTCTACAGGTACCATCTCCGCCATATCAAAGCGAAAGCCATCTACACCCTTTTTAGTCCAGAAAAGCGCGATATCTTTAAACTTAACCCAAGAATCAGGAACATCCTTATCAGCCCAAAATTTAAAATGCGCTTCATAATCTTTATCTCCAAAGTCTGAAGGAAGCTCTGGGAAATCTTTGCTGCCATCAGGTTTTATACCATAATTGATCTTTACAGTTTCGTACCAGTCATGAAAATGGGGTTGAGCCTCCCGTGATCCATTTCCTGTCCACTTAGCAGGATTTTCATCAAACTTTCCGTCCGATAGGGGATGATCTTCTCCGCCCAGCGGCTGGTACCCTCCCAGTGGTTCCGGTACCTGAAAGGCTTTTTCCGGGATATAATAGAAATTATTGTCGCGCTTATATTCTACCGTGGTGTCATCATCTGCACCAAAATCCCGGACTCCTTCCGGATTATTTAGTCCCTCATACTTTCTTGCTACATGGTTTGGTACGATGTCGATGATGACTTTCAGGCCATGGCTGTGCGTCCTTTGGATCAGGGCTTCAAACTCCTCCATTCTATTGGCGGGATCATTTGCTAGATCAGGGTTTACGCTATAGTAATCCTTTACTGCGTAGGGCGAACCTGCACGGCCCTTCACCACATCCGGATCATCATGAGAAATGCCATAAGCAGAATAGTCTCTGATAACTGCATGATGCGGTACACCAGTATACCATATATGAGTGGTTCCGAGCTTTTTGATTTCCTGAAGTGCCAAGTCATTAAAGTCACTAAACTTTCCTACTCCATTTTCTTCTAAGGTACCCCACGGTTTATTAGTTGTAGTGGTATTGCCAAATAGGCGTGTAAATACTTGGTACACGACTATCTTATGTGTTTGCTTCATTTGGGGTTCTGATTCTGTAGGTTGGTTGGAGATGGTACAGCTGGATGTGCCTAATGATAGGATAGCTGATATTGAAAAACAGAGGAGAATTTTTTTCATACCCCTAAAGATAAGGTATAAGAGGCTTTATCAAAAGTTTACCTTGATCTGGGTGGAATATATTCGTAATGTTTTTTCTGCGTCATCCCGACCGCAGTGGAGGGATCTCGTGAGGCGGAGCCGAACCTACGTAATTTTTTTACACTGAGTAACACCGAGGACTTCACAGAGTACCATAGCTTATTCAATAAATATCAGTGTTTCTCTGTAATTTACCTCAGTGAAACTCTGTGACCCTCTTTTGCTTACCGCTTGTTTCATTTCTGCGGCGTGAGATGGACCTGTTTTTTTGGCCACCGAGTAACACCGAGAACTTCACAGAGTACCACAGTTTTACAATAAATATCTGTGTTACTGCGATAAAAAAATTGCTTACTCTAAATTTTTTGGCACAAAAAAGCCTCCCATCGGAGGCTCCCTTATTTTAAATGCAAATTAAGTTTTAATCCAATCTCACAATATCTGCACCGAGTGCATTCAATCGCTGATCTATGTATTGATATCCTCTATCAATCTGTTCTATATTATCGATTATTGAGGTGCCTTCTGCAGAAAGAGCTGCTATTAGTAATGATACTCCAGCCCTGATATCAGGAGAAGTCATTCTAATTCCTCTAAGTTTATTTTTTCTTTCAAGGCCGATTACTGTAGCTCTATGTGGATCACAAAGGATAATCTGAGCTCCCATATCGATCAGTTTATCCACGAAGAATAAACGGCTTTCAAACATTTTCTGATGTACCAGCACAGTACCTTTAGCTTGCGTAGCGACTACTAATACAATACTTAGCAGATCAGGCGTGAATCCAGGCCAAATCGCATCAGATATGTTCAGAATTGATCCGTCTATGAAGGTTTCAATCTCGTACATGTCCTGGGCAGGGATATGGATATCATCTCCTCTAAATTCGAGCTTAATACCCATTCTACGAAAAGTATCAGGAATAATTCCCAGTCTTTCTATTTGTGCATTCTTGATAGTTATTTCTGATTGGGTCATAGCCGCCAGGCCAATAAAAGATCCAATCTCGATCATATCAGGAAGAAGTGTATGATCTGTTCCACCAAGTTTATCCACTCCTTCTATATGTAATAGATTAGATCCGATGCCTGTAATTTTGGCGCCCATCCTGTTCAGCATATCACATAGCTGTTGCAGATAAGGCTCACATGCCGCATTGTAAATAGTGGTTTTTCCTTCTATCATAGAGGCCGCCATCACAATATTAGCAGTACCGGTCACCGAAGCTTCGTCCAGGAGCATATATGCACCCTTTAGATTTTGGCCATCTATCTTATAAATACCCTGTGCGGAATCATATTCAAATTTGGCACCCAACTTTTGGAATCCGAAGAAGTGTGTATCCAGCCTTCTTCTACCGATTTTATCTCCACCTGGCTTGGATAGCCTGCCTGTACCAAATCTTGCTAACAGCGGGCCTAGAATCATTACGGACCCTCTAAGTGCAGAAGCCTTAGTTAAAAAGTCTTGCGTTTCCAGATATTTAAGATTTACCTCATCTGCCTGAAAGGTGAAGCTGTCCGGTCCGATTTTATTGACCTTCACGCCCATATCAGCGAGCAGTTCTATTAGCTTATTTGCATCACGGATATTAGGTATATTATTGATGGTGACGAGTTCGTCTGTCAGCAGTACGGCACATAAAATCTGGAGTGCCTCGTTTTTGGCACCTTGTGGAGTGATTTCACCTTTCAGTTTTAATCCTCCTTTTACTCTAAATGATGACATTAATTTCTACGTTTTTTGTAAGTTCCTCCAGTGTTTCTTTTTTTGTTGTGACCGTTGCCATTATTATTTGAATAATTTCTGCGGTTATTGGAGGATGATTTTTGATCGTCAGATGGCTGGGAAGTAGGTTTAAAATCTCTTCTGGTGCTGGTCTCAAAAAGTCCGTTTTCCTTTACCTTCTCCAGGTCAATGTGGAGTTTGCCTTTGGATAATATTTTAATATCATCCAGGATAATGGCATCATCGAAATTGTCCCTGTTCCAGGTGGAGTGAAAGCTTCTCATCAGCTGGCCGATATAGATGATAGCCACTTCCTGCTCCTCATCATCTTCGATCTCTACTGCCTTTTCAATCAGCTTTTCTATATTTCGTCCATAGTGTTTGAACTTCACCTCTCCAAGAGGATAGCCGAGTCTCTGAGGTCTTTTACCCAAAAGCTCTTTTTCAGGCATAGGAAAAGGTGCATCTACGTCCAGTTCAAAATCAGACATGATAAACAGATCATCCCAAAGCTTTTGGTCATTTTCTGTCTTAAGTTGTGGGTTGAGCTGTTTCATCAGGTCCACCAGAGTATAAGCGTACTCAGTCCGCTTATCCTTATCGGGCACTGTCTGAACATAGTCTACCAGTTTTTGGATGTTCTTGCCGTATTCTTTCAAAATAAAATGATTATTATGCTTTAAATTATCTTCCATACCGCTCCCTCCATTAGATTACCGACCACTTAATTTACAAAAAATTAGTCAATATCCGGAGAAGCTTTGTTATATAAATCTTACAGACACTATGTCTGGTACTTGCCAGGGGTATATGAGGTTATTCCACTATACGGAGCTTTGCAAAGCTAAGTAATAATGTCTTATCCCCAAAATTATCGAAACTTATAACTGCTTTTCTATTGGACCCTTCTATTTCTATTTTACTTACTGACCCATAACCAAATTTGGGATGCTCTATTTTTTGGCCTTCCTGAAGGTTATTCGTATTGGATGGCCTGAAATCAGGGCTAGGTGTATGTAACTTTGCTGTGCCTGTGCGTAATTCAGGTTTTTTAAGTCCTTTAAAGCTAGCAGATCCTTCATCAGCATAGTTATTTCTAAACGAGCTTGCCATTAGAGTGGCCATTTTCTTGTTTACCTTGATATGCATTGGATCAATTTCCTCCAAAAACCTACTCTGCTCACAATTAAGCAGACGTCCATAACGATATCGGCTTAAAGCATAGCTCAGATATAATTTATCCATGGCCCGGGTAGTGGCTACGTAAAAAAGCCTTCTTTCCTCCTCGAGGTCTTCCCGGCTCTGCATCATCATCTGACTCGGAAAAAGATCTTCTTCTAATCCGACCACAAAAACCTGTTTAAACTCCAATCCCTTAGAGGAGTGGATAGTCATCATGGTAACGGCATCTGAGGTATCTTTATCCCGATCATTATCGGTCAGCAGGGCTATTTCTTGAAGAAAGGCACCAAGACTTTTGTCCTCATTTTCGGAATTGTCTACATATTCCTTGATGGCATTTAAGAGTTCCTGGACGTTTTCATAACGGTTCAGTCCTTCTATTGTTTTATCTTCATAAAGTTCTCTAAGAAGACCTGACTGTTTTGCTATAGTGGAAGCAGCTTCAAAGGCATCCTTTCTTTCCACCTCTATCTTAAAGCTTTTGATCATTGTGGCAAAATCATTTACAGAGTTTGCCGCCCTTCCTGTTAGGAAACTGGAACCGTTGGTCACCACTTCCCACAGAGGAATATCATGCTCATATGCCGCGATCATCATTTTTTCAACTGATGTATCACCTACACCTCTTTTGGGATAGTTAATTATCCGCTTGAATGCTTCTTCGTCTACCGAATTCACCGTAAACCTCATATAGGCCATCAGGTCCTTGATTTCCTTTCTCTGATAAAAGGAAAGACCACCTACAATTTTGTAGGGGATATTCATTTTTCGCAGGGCTTCTTCCATAGCCCTAGACTGCGAGTTAGTTCTATAAAGGATGGCGAAATCACTATTATTGAGTTTCTTGTTATTTCTCTCTTCGAAAATTGTAGTCGCCACAATTCGCCCTTCTTCATTGTCAGATGCCGCTTTAAACAACTCTATCAAATCGCCGGTAGCATTTTGTGTCCACACATCCTTTTTAAGTTGAGCCTTATTTTTAGCTATAATCGAGTTGGCTGCCTCTACGATGGTTTTGGTAGAGCGGTAATTTTGCTCAAGTTTCACTACAAACAGATCAGGATAATCTTTTTCAAAATTTAGGATATTCTGAATGTCTGCCCCTCTGAAAGCATAGATACTCTGAGCATCATCACCCACCACGCAGATGTTCTGATGTACAGCCGCCAGTTTTTTGGTGATGAGGTATTGGGAAAGATTTGTATCCTGAAACTCGTCTACCATCACATATTTAAACCGCTGCTGGTATTTGTTCAGGGCATCGGGATGGTCTCTGAAGAGGACGTTGGTATTGAAAAGCAGATCATCGAAGTCCATAGCACCGGACTTGAATAGTCGCTGCTGGTATACTTTATAGATTTCACCTACTTTTGGTTTCATGGCTGCATCATCGTCGGCCTTGATGTAGGGATCGTTCAGATAAGTCTGCCACCCTATCAGCCTGTTTTTGGCTCCTGATATCCGTGAAAGAACCGTATTGGGTTTATAAACCTTATCATCTAGCTTCATCTCCTTCACTACAGAGCGGATCAGAGATTTGCTGTCATCTGTATCGTAGATGGTAAAGTTTGAAGGATATCCCAGTTTGTCAGCTTCCACCCGTAGTATCTTGGCAAAGGTAGAGTGAAAGGTTCCCATCCAAGTATTTCGGGCTTCCAGACCCACCACACGCTCTATACGCTGCTTCATCTCAGAGGCGGCCTTATTGGTAAAGGTAAGGGACAGGATATTAAAAGGATCCACCCCTTTGGCATGGATCAGGTGGGCGATGCGGTACATCAGCACCCGTGTTTTGCCCGAACCTGCTCCGGCGATGATCATTACAGGTCCTTCAGTTTGTTCTACAGCTTGTCTTTGGGGAGGGTTTAATCCTTTTAGGTAATCCATTTTTTACTAATCTCCAATCTGGTACAATGGTTCAAATTTAATACTTTTCTATGGATAGATGGGTGTTGAAAATTACTAGTTTGAAAAAAGAGAAAACTTAATTAGAGGATTTGCTAGCATTTTGGGATGCTATAACTATCTTTATTTTATTAGTTGTCAATATATTTCTAATAATTATTTTTACTATTTGCTCATGAGGTTCATATTTATTTTTATAGTTTGTTTGATTTCTTCCGATGTTATTGGTCAGGGTCAGTTTATAGAAACAGAGTATTCACGAAGTTTCAGTTTTTTGGGTACCAACAGATTACAACACAGTATCCATAATACCCAGCTAGACGATGCTGGCCTCCGAAGGCTATTTGAAGAAAATGCTACTTCTCAAAATCTTCTACATACCGCCAGGAGAGATAAAGGTGTTGGCTTACCACTGCTTATTATAGGCAGTGTCGGTATGATCAGCAGCCTGTTATTTGTGAATAGTAGATATTCTGATTTTCAAACTAGCGATTTGATTTTTCATTCTTCTATAATTGTCGGTTCGATAGGGTCAGGGTTTGTGACTTCCTATGTAAGAAATCGATTGAGGGCGGTAAATACTTACAATAATTCTCTCTATGATGAGCTGGCTTTTGGAGAGCCTGAACCCCTGATAGAGCTCGAATATGGACAGAATATCTTTCGGTTTATTGCGTATTATCAAGAAGGGCAAAGATTGAATAATAGGGCGCTTACATCGCTTCTCAGTCATCAACCTCAACTTCAGGATTTGATGAAAAAAGCTAATCTCCAAAAAGGAGTAGGAACAGGCTTGGTGATAGGGGGTATTATTGGGGTCTTTACTAGCTCGGCTTATCTTTTTGAAGATGACCGACGCGGAGTAATATGGGCCGGAGGATCTTTCGTGTCCATGATTGCAGGGGGAATTTTACTGAATGCTTCACGGGCTAATCGTCAATCGGCCGTTAACATTTATAATAAACAGCTGTTCGAATCTGCTACAGGTAAGGCAGCTTTAAATTTCAAATTAAATCCGAATGCTGGTGGGTTGGTGCTGAGTTTTTAATGTACTTAAATTCCGGGACCAAAATGCGGCGGGTTAATTGTACGCCGCTGTTCGACACCTTCAGTGTCGGGAAAAAATTGGAATATTACATTTAGCTATAAACATTTGACACTTTCAGTGTCAGGAGATTTTTCATAAAGTTATAAATATGCAAAAACTTCAGCGTCGGGAGACAGGCCTATTTTTCGTACTTCGTACTTCCAACTTCTTACTTCTTCAAACTACCTCTTCTCCTTCCACCGATTATGGCTCCAAAGATACAAAGCCGGTTCTTCTCGGATATTCTGCTCAGTCAGCGCTATGAATCTATCGGTAATGCTGTGGGGGATATCGTCATGAGGCGCATCAGAGATGAGCTCGTAAGTAAACACATAATGTCCTCGCTTGGGCTTGTGTGCCGCGCCGAAGATCACTGGATTATTAAACCTTTTGGCCAGCTTTTCTGCCCCTTCGAAAAAGGCTGTTTCACGGTTCATAAAAGTGGTCCAATACCGGATATCTGAATGAAAGGGCCTTTGATCGGCGGCGAGTACGATCAGTCTGGGTTCGTTTCTCATTTTGATGAAGTTGCGCTGAAACTGGCTTCTTTCTACCAGGATGCCACCAAACCTACTTCTCATTGTGTACATGAGGTTTTCGAAAAAAGGATTGTTTACTTTCAGATAGACCACTTCACATTTATCCTGAAGGGAAGAAGTAAAAGTAAGTAGATTTGCTTCCCAATTAAAGAAATGGCCGCATACCCCTATTACTGTCTCTCCCCTTCTTACCCGGTCTGTCACCAGATGGTGATTAACTAAGGTCATCCTTTCTGCCAGTTCTTCTTTTGAAATGGTAATAAATTTAATTGTCTCAGCAATGGAGTCAGTAAAGTTCCTATAAAACTGCCGTTTAATTTTGGTTCTTTCTTTGGGGGATTTCTCAGGAAATGCAAAGCGGAGATTTTCATCAATGACCTTACCTCTATACCTAACTATATAACAAGCTAAAACAAATAATATGTCAGAAATGAGATATAATATGGTAAGTGGAAGGTATGATATAATCCGGAAAAAGAACATTCAAGCTAGATTAGTGTTAAATTTGAAACATCGATAAAAAGGTTTCAGCATGATTTGATTTCAAAATAAATCAAATTGAGTGACTTTCTTGTCAAAAATTAGTTATAAATTAAGTCAATTAGTATTTTTGAAACTTATGTCAGAGGTGCAGAGAAAAAAATATTCGGATAAGGATAAAAACGACATTTTCGATAATGAGTTTATGCCGCACATAGACTCGATGTATAACTTTGGTTATAGGCTCACCTTCGATGAAGATGATGCCAAAGACCTTGTGCAGGATACCTATCTAAAAGCTTATCGTTTTATAAATTCTTTTGAAAAGGGCACCAATGCGAAAGCATGGTTGTTCAGGATATTAAAGAACAGTTTCATAAACGAGTATCGGAAAAAAAGTAAGCAGCCTGCTAAGGTAGATTATCAGGAAGTTGAAACTTATTACAACTCGGAAAGTGTTGACTATAGTATTACTTCTGATCTGAGGGTAGATGCTGTCAAGGATATGATCGGAGATGAGATATCCAATGCCTTAAACAGCTTGGCAGTGGATTTCAGGACAGTGATCATTCTCTGTGACCTGGAAGGATTTACTTATGAAGAGATGGCTAAAATATTAGATATCCCGATAGGTACGGTGAGATCTAGACTTCATAGGGCAAGGAACTTATTGAAAGATAAATTGCGTTCTTACGCCCAAGATATGGGGTATGATACTGATAATGAAGACTAAAGTAAGTAAGTGAGATAAAGAAAAAATGGAAAAAGATTTAAACCCAACCGGAGAAAGGAAGCTTAATTGCGATGATGTGAGCAAATGTTTTCAATTATTGGAAAGCATATTAGATGGAGAAAGTCCTGACTCAAACGGAACACTGGATCATAAGCTCGCAAAATGCCAGCCCTGCTTTGAATATTACAATCTGGAGCAGGCTATCCGTGAAGTACTCAAAAACAAATGTACTAAACAACCGGTACCAAGTGAATTGGCCTCCAATATCCGCCAAAAAATAGAAGAGATAAAATAAGCTCCCCTTCATGCCATCAGGAAAAGCAATAATTTTTTCAGCTCCATCAGGTTCTGGGAAAACCACTATAGTAAAACACCTCATTTCCAAAAACCCAAAACTGGGTTTTTCTATTTCGGCCTGTACCAGAGACAAAAGAGGTAGAGCTGAACAAAATGGAAAAGATTATTACTTTTTGACCCCAGAGGAGTTTAAAAATAAAATCGATAATAATGATTTTATAGAATGGGAAGAAGTATACGAAGGCAATTTTTACGGAACCCTCAAAGAAGAAATCCAACGTATCTGGGACGAAGGCCACCATGTAATATTCGATGTGGATGTTAAAGGAGGGCTCAATCTGAAAAATTATTTTGGAGATCAGGCCTTGGCAGTGTTTGTGAAGGTACCCTCAATGGATGCACTTACAGAACGTCTCAAAGACCGAGGAACAGAATCTGAAGAAAGCTTATCCAGACGTCTTTATAAGGCCAAATTTGAAATGACCTTTGCTGATAAATTTGACGTGATCCTAGTCAATGATAATATGGAAAAATCATTTGAGGAAGCAGAGCAGCTGGTGAACGATTTTCTCGATAAATGATTCATATGTATGGATATTAAGAATGACGCCTGTTTAGGATTACGAATTACGATCGACAGTCCACGAAAAATAGAATCCAATATCCATTCTAACATATCTTTTCAAAAGTCTCAGCGAGACTATCATGTACCCTGCAGCGCACAAGGATACACTGGTTTACCATATTTGGGATCAGCTTTTAAGGTAGATTATTAATTATGAAGATCGGCTTATTTTTTGGATCATTCAACCCTATCCATGTGGGTCATCTCATCATCGCAAATGTGATGGTGGACCAGACCGATCTGGACGAAGTATGGTTTGTGGTGTCTCCACAAAATCCCTTCAAAAGTCCCAAATCATTATTGCATGAAATAGACCGGATCAGGATGGTGGAACTGTCGATAGCTGACCATTTCCATTTCAGGGCCTGTGATATTGAATTCCATATGCCAAGGCCCAGCTATACCATAGATACGCTAACGCTGCTAGCTGACAAACACCCACAGCACGAATTCAAACTTATCATAGGTGGTGATAATATGAAGCATTTCCATAAATGGAAAAACGCCGAACA
>DATHVH010000302.1:0-7344 GCA_035461405.1 Anditalea sp. | reverse complement strand
AGTGGGATAACAGAACCATTTGATCCCAGTACATTTCCAAATCTAGTAGTAACGAATTTGGTTCTCTTAGTGCCCGTACCTTCTAGAGCATCATTTAAAGATTGAACATACATCTCTGCGATTCTCTTAGAAGCTCCCATCACATTCGTACGATTTACTGCTTTATCAGTACTGATCATCACAAATTTCTCCACGTGATTAGACACAGCCAAATCAGCAAGGTTTTTTGTCCCAAGTATATTACATTTAATAGCTTCCTCTGGGTATGCTTCCATCATAGGAACGTGCTTATAGGCTGCCGCATGATAGATGATCTGTGGTTTATATTTGCTAAGTATCTTAGCAATGGATTTTCTTTTCCTGATATCTCCCAATAAAGTAATGATCTCTGTAGGTAACTTCAAAGAATTCATTTCCTGCTGAAGGTTATAAAGGGCAGACTCGGACTGGTCTAGCATGATCACTTTTTCTGGCTGATAATGAGCTATCTGCTGCACCAGCTCACTTCCGATAGAACCGGCAGCTCCAGACACCAATACCACTTTTCCAAAAATGTCTTCTTTTACCCTTCTATTATCCAGATCTATCGCTTCTCTGGATAGAAGATCTTCGATTTTGACTTCTCTTATGCCATTTGGCATTAAGCTACCATTGATCCACTCATTTACCGGAGGTATGATAGTGGCATGGATACCTAAGCTAAGGCATTCGTCGATGATCTGCCTTTTCCTGTTAGAAGATATTTTCTGGACGGAGATGACCAGTTCCTGCACATTATATTTCTGCACAATTTCTGGGAGCATCTGAAGGCCCATATATATTTTTGCACCTGAAAGTTTTTTACCTGCCTTGTTAATATCATCATCAAGAAAAGCAACCACTCTCTTTTTAACTTTATTGTCATTGGCAAAAATGCTTTGGGCAAGTATACCCGCTTCTCCTGCACCGAACACTACAATCGGAGTAATGTCACGATCTGTTTTCTTTATAAAACTAAAAAGCTCTTTGATCACCATTCTGTAAAAAATCAACCAGAATAATGCTATACCGGAAGCTATCAAGAGTACTGCAAATGAAATGATCCATCCCGCATCCAATACATAATAGGATATGACGTTTGAAGCAGAAAGGAGCACAAAATTTACCCCTATCATTTTTGTAAGTATCAGCCCATCACGTACACTTGTATGTCTTACTATACCCATGTAACTTTTGGTAAGTGCCATAGATATAGAACCCATCACCAGAAACCATACAGCACCTTTTATAAGTGCTACCTGATTTAAATTAATGATCTCAAAATTGAACCTTAAGACATATCCTAAAATGACGGCATAAAATAAAACAACTCCATCTAACAGTGCTATAACCCACCTAGGAAGAATATTTATTTTTTGAAGAAAGCCCATGTGCTAAAAATTTATGTGTTGAAAGTTTAAATACTTGTTTTTGCATTTCAAATATAAATAAAAACTTTTCATAAAAAGCATAAAACTGTATAAAAAAATATTTGAAAAGATATATTTCCTTTATTCAAAAAGCGAATAAAACACTATTTAAAAACACAAACAATTGATAAACAGATAATTAAAAAACAATTTTAATGGTTTATGGGCAAAAATAAATTTTGTAAATAAATACTTAATATTTTGATAATATTTAGAAATTGAAATATTTGAAAATATCCAAAGCTAATTCAGGGATTTACAAACTTGGATCCACAACAAAAATTAAATCTAAAACAGCCTTTCCCCAAATGGAGAAAGGCTGGAAATTAATTTAAATCCCTTTTATCTGAGCACTATGGAGCTGTATGGCTTTAGCCTTATCTTTTTATTGCTAAGTATCGCAGATTCAAATTGATACATCACATCTGCGACATTCTCCGGCTGATCTAATTCTACTTCCTGATCACTTAAATTATGAAAGACATGGACCTTTTTACCATTATGAGTACGTGTGTATGCCATTACAGCATTTGGGGAAGGTACTGAGGATGACTCCAGTTCTCCCCAAGTGAGCACCTCACTGTTTTGTCTCAGTGCGATAATCTTTTTATAATGATTAAAAAAACTATTAGCATCTTCCTTTTGCTGTGAGAGCGGAATCACAGTTTTATCGGTAGAATGCTTTGGCTCTATCCAAGTAGCCCTACCAGTATCTCGATCTTTGACATCCCAAAGAAAAGGCTCCCTAATATGTTCATCAGGTTTCTCTCCCAACATACCTATTTCCTCACCATAATATAAATATGGAGCTCCAGGCATAGTCATTAATATGACAATAGCTTGCTTTGCTTTTAACCTATCTTCTTCCAGGGAACTGAGCAGTCGAGGCTGGTCATGGTTTGAAGAAAAGGTAGCATCTATAAAATCATCTGTGATATTATTATAGTAATCCAAGATATCTTTTTGGCGTTTTACCAACTTATCACCATCTGTCTGTTTATAAGCATCTAAAAGTGTATAGTGAAAATCAAAATTAAACAATGCCGGCAATCCAGGCAGATATGGAGCCACCACTTCTTTCATATCATATACCTCTCCCACCAGATACACGTCTGACTTAATTTTTTCCATTTCGGCACGGAACTCCTTCCAAAAAGCATGGTTGTCTTCCGGTCTGTCATCTGGAAATATATGTTTGGCGGCATCCAGTCTAAAACCATCAACACCTATTTCCTCCAACCAAAATCTACCAATGTCATAAATCTCTTCCCGTACTTTAGGATTGTCAAAATTTAAGTCAGGCATTCCACCGGTAAAAAACCCATAATAAAAATCTTCACCTTCACCTGAGTCGTGCCACTGACGGATATTATCAGAATCCAGAGTTGTCTTCTTTTTATTAATGTGATCCGCTATAGTATCCTTCTGTGCCCAAACATAGTAATCCCTATACGGATTATCACGGCCTTTTTTAGCTTCTAGGAACCAAGGATGCTCACTACTAGTATGATTAATGATCATATCGATCACTATTTTAATATCGTTTTTATGAGCTTCTTCTATAAGATTTTTGAAATCATCTAGTGTACCGTAATCTGGGTGGATATCTTTATAGTCAGTTACATCATACTTATGATAACTTGGAGAGGGCATGATGGGCATAAACCATACAGCATTGGCTCCTAAATCCACAACGTGATCCAGTTTTTCTGTTACACCATTTATATCTCCTATTCCATCTCCATCAGTATCATAAAACGATTGGATAAAAATTTCATACGTAATTCCTGCCTCAGGCCAAGCGTCACTATTGCCATTGGCCGGAAGATCTGTGGTGTGAGAACAGCCGACTAAATATAGTAGGCCAAATATTAAAGTGATAATTTTAGTTATACTTTGCATATGATTACAATGGGTTAAAAAAGAAAAAGCCACTAATAGATTAGTGACTTTTACGCATTATATAATGTTTATTTAATTTCTATTGATACAATTTAACATGTCAAAAGCTTGCTCAAGGCGCTTTACGAAATTTTCCTCTCCTTTTCTCAACCAGTTTCTAGGATCATAATATTTCTTGTTAGGTTTATCATCACCATCAGGATTACCAAGCTGAGTTTCTAAGTAACCTTCATTGGCATGGTAAAACTTCAATATACCTTCCCAGAAAGCCCACTGCATATCTGTATCTATGTTCATTTTAACCGATCCATAGCTATTGGCTTCTCTGATTTCCTCCACAGTGGATCCAGATCCTCCATGGAATACAAAACTTACCGGCTTACCGGATGTCCCATATTTTTCATTGATGAAATCCTGCGAATTTTTAAGGATTTTCGGAGTAAGGCTGACATTACCTGGTTTATATACACCATGGACATTCCCAAATGCCGCTGCTATAGTAAAGCTATCTCCTATCTTCTTCAGCTCTTCATAGGCATAAGCCACTTCCTCAGGCTGCGTATAAAGCTTAGAGCTGTCTACATCTGTATTGTCCACGCCGTCTTCTTCACCTCCGGTTACTCCCAGCTCAATTTCAATACCCATCTCCAGTTTACTGAATTCTCTGAAATATTGGGCAGAGGTCTGAATATTTTCTTCAAGGCTTTCTTCTGATAAATCCAACATATGTGAACTGAAAAGAGGTTTGCCAAAAGCTTGATAATAAGCCTTCCCTTCTTCAAGAAGACCATCTATCCATGGAAGTAATTTCTTGGCTGCATGATCTGTATGAAGTACCACTGGTACACCATATGCTTCAGCCATTTTGTGTACGTGCATGGCACCGGATACACCACCTGCTATAGATGCCTGCTGCTTATCATTGGCCAGGCCTTTGCCGGCAAAAAACTGGGCACCTCCGTTTGAAAACTGGATCATTACGGGTGAGTTCACTTTCTTAGCAGTTTCAAAAACCGCATTGACTGTACTCGTATTGATTACATTGACCGCAGGCATTGCAAATTCACTTTCCTTGGCATAATCTAAAAGGTCCTTAAGTTCCTGTCCGTACTTTACTCCTGGTTTGAATTTCATAAGCTTAAAATATTTATCTAGGTTGATTGGTTCTGATAAGCGGACTGCCATATCATCAGCAGGTTTATCATATTACCAAAGATATAAACACGACGCATAAAATACCTTATAATTCTTATAAAAGATTGATATTATGGAATATTTGTTTTACTAATTTCACACCTTAATGATCTATTAATGAGATAATTAAACCAAAGACAATCGATTGTATAAAAAAATGGTTGACTATTCCCCCAATTACCAAAATCCAATATAATTTTTGTAATATCTAGGATAATCAACCATCAGTTGGACTTCTTTCCGGATACTTTAAGAATATTATTTCTATAGTGATTTTTTTAATCTCTTTCCCAAAAAGGAGGGGGAGTAATCCCCAATGCTCTTAAATAAACGTACCCTTGGCCACGGTGGTGGATTTCATTATCTATGAAATATTGTATAGTAGAGATAACCGTGCCTTCATACTGACCAAAAGCCAATATTTTTTCCTGAAATCTGGGGCCATTTATTTTTGCCCACCATTCAGGAAGCGCTTGGGTAGTCTTGTCCCATTGTTCCAGCAATTCATCTTTAGTACTTGCTGGGAGTTCTTCATTAAAATTCTCTCTTTCGCCCGATGCAATTTCCTTAATTCCCGGTTCTGCCATAGCAAGGAATTCTTTGACCATATCGGCGAATGGTCTCATTCCTCCGATGCTGAAATTAAATAATTCCTCCTCAGGAAAAGCCTCTATGACTTTACGTGTAAGACTGCGATGTCCCTGCCAGTGCTCCAATAATTGTAGAGGAGACATCACACTTGATTGATTAATAATAGATGCATTAGTTTCCATATTGACTTTTTTTTGATGATGATGTAAAGTAAAAAGTGAACAGTGACAACCTTATGTCAGGAGCTTTGAAATACTATATATTTTTTTTCTAAATTCAATGAAATTTCGACGTAACCCACTTAGATGCAATATAAATGAACAGACTGGACAGGCTAACCGCTATTCTCACTCAAATCCAATCCAAACGCTGGGTAAAGGCACATGAGATAGCTGCCCGTTTTGATATTACCATAAGAACTGTCTATCGAGACATCAGGGCTTTAGAAGAGGCTGGAGTGCCTATCATAAGTGAGGCAGGTAAGGGATATTCTCTTTTGGAAGGCTATAGACTTCCTCCCGTCATGTTTACCCGAGAAGAGGCATTGTCCTTTATAGTAGCCGAAAAACTCATCGAAAACATTACTGATAAAGAAAGTGGCAAACATTTTACCTCTGCACTATTCAAAATAAAATCCGTACTGAAAAGCAGTGAAAAAGATGTGCTTGATCTTATTAGCCCACAAGTAGAAGTAATAAGCAGGATCCACCCTTTGGAAGAAAAGGACAGTTTCTTACATACTATTATATCCTGTCTTTCTGCTAAACAAGTAATTTGTTTGGAATATGTTTCATTTGAAAAAAATGAAGTTACTGATCGATTGGTGGAGCCTGTCGGCATATATTATTCATTTGAGCAATGGTACCTTATCGGCTGGTGCAGATTAAGAAAAGGATATCGCACCTTCAGGCTGGATCGAATTAAAAACATCAAAATAGTGAATGAGACTTTTGATACTTCACATCCAAGTTTAAAAGACTATCTCGAAAAAGTAAAGCATGAGCAAAACCTAACCAAAGTGGTATTAAATGTAGATCATTCAGTGATGAAATATTTTGAAATCCAAAAATACAATTGGGGATTTGTAATGGAAAAAGACTGCGGAGAGCATATGGAACTAACTTTTATGACATCCTCTATTGATGGATTTGCCAGATGGGCCTTAATGATGGGAGATTATATAAAAGTGCAAGAGCCCTTAAAACTTACTTCCTTGATAAAAGAATTATTGGCACAAATTAATGATAATTTAAACGGTAAACTTTAATTTTTTTTTCGACTACTGACATAAGGCTGTCATAAGCCTATAGTTTCTTTGGGATAAACTTTTAAACAAAGAAGCTATGACAATCATCGAAGCATTCCAACATGAGCTTGAGGGCGAGGCGATAAATACCAGAAAAATGTTTGCCCAGATTCCCGAGGATAAATGGGACTGGCAGCCCCATCAGAAAAGCATGTCGCTGAAGCGGCTTGCCAACCATATAGCTGAACTGCCTGCTTGGATAGGGATGGTGCTCTTTCAGGATGAGCTGGATTTTGCCACCTCACCTTACCAGCCTACCACTTATAGCAATACCCCAGATCTAATGGACTATTTTGAAAAAACCTTACAACTGGGCAAAATGGATCTGGAAAAAGCAGATTTGGCCGAGATGAATAATAACTGGACGTTACGGGATGGCGAAACTGTGTTCACTCAATCAACCAAATACGAAATGCTACGAATGACTTTCAGTCAGATCATACACCACAGGGCACAGCTAGGGGTGTACCTTCGGTTACTGGACATCCCAATTCCGGGAAGCTATGGACCTAGTGCGGATGAGGAAGGGTAATTTTAATGAGAACACTACTTCATTTTTCTCACCGGAAACGGAATAAATATAAGTAAGAAGTAAAAGGTAAAAAGTGAGAAGTAAGAAGTAAAAAAAGTTGACCGTGCCGTAGGTACGGAATGTTTGTAGAAGGATATAAATAAAGTTTTATGCCGTGCTGCCTGGCAGGCAAAGGCAGGTGGGGGGTTAAATATGCAGCTGAGTGAAAACTTCAACAAATAAGGAGGGGATAGGAATTAACAGCAACCTATCCCCTTTCCCTGTTAAAAATCAATTTTATAATAAAAAATTGGCAAAAACCCTAACTGGTAGTTTTGAATGATAGATTTGTCAGGATCTGGATTGTCGATCTCATTGGGAGCCCAAGTCAG
>DATHVH010000301.1:0-2748 GCA_035461405.1 Anditalea sp. | reverse complement strand
TAATATTAAGTAATATTGAAATAGTGGAAAGTTATCAAAGAGGGTGGGAAATATCTGTCCTGGCTAGGGAGGTAGAGGAATCAACTGATTAGTATAGGTTGGTTTTTAGTCCTATTATTTAAAGTGGTAAGCCTATTCTTTTAAAAGTTTTAAAAAAGAAAAAATCTAAATTCGAAAATGAAAGCTTTTTGGTTTAGCTTTTTATTGGTAGTTATGCAGCTTTCCTGTCTATAGCCCGCATTTACTGATAGAATGACAGCTATGGAAGGGATGAACATATTTATTCCGTAGAAGGTTATTCACGATAAATTTTGCTATATGGTAATAATCTCATAGGATTTTAGAGATTGTGCTTATTAGCGAAATCTATCAGTTCTATTACATTAGTAATATATAGTTTTTGATTTATATTCTTTCGATGAGTTTTTACTGTCTGATAACTGATGTGAAGAATGTCGGCTATGTGGTGGGAACTGTAATTGTTTTTGATCATTTTAATAATTTCTATTTCCCTTTTGGTCAGTCCAAATTCTTTACTTATTTCATTGAGCTCACAATGGCGTGCAGGCTCATAGAGGGAGGGGAAATATAGTTCCCCTAAAAGTACCTGCGATATACCTTCTTTTAAAATTTCTGTAGAGGAATCTTTTTTGATAAATCCATTAGCGCCAAGTGCTTTACATTCTTCTACCACATAGTTTTCATTGTGCATAGATATGACAATTATTTTGATTTGGAATTTAGCACCTGTGAGATGTCTGATAACAGCCTTACCGCTTTTTATGGGCATTTGAAGGTCTACTAGTAGCAGATCTACTGATTTTCCTGACTCCACATAGTCAATAAAATCTTGACCGTCATGCATGATCATGACATTTTCCCGAGGTATAAATTCTGTTATGAGGGCTTTCATACCCAAACTAAAAAGTTCATGATCATCTACTATTGCTATATTTATATTAAACAGTTTCATAGTCTAGTGAGTATGTGAGAATCCAAAAGTCATAGGTACATGAAAGATAAATGTGGTGCCATTAATATTAGATTCCATATGCATTTCACCTTTCAAAAAATCCACTCTTGATTTAATATTGTTTAATCCTATACCTTCATAGTTGTTTTTTTGATTCAAATTTTTATTCATACCTATCCCATTATCTTCTACCATTATCCTCAGTATTTTCCTATCATAGATCAATTGTATATTGCATTCAGTAGCTTTGGAATGTTTAATTACATTCTGAATTAATTCCTTTAGCATTCTGAAAATAGTTATTTTAGTATTTATATCGAGTTGGGGGATGTCTTTGTAATAGGTTTGGAATTGGAGATTCGAATTTTTTTCGTAGTAGCGAATAATTTCATTGATCATTGAGGCTAAATCTCTAGTTTCTTGGCCTTCTAAAATTAGGTCATGAGATATGGCACGCAAATCATTGCAAGCCTTACTTATCAAAGAATGGGTTTCATTAAGGGCAGGCTGGAGTGGGGTATTTTGATTAGCTAAATGACTTAACTGCATTTTGATCAATGCAAGAAGACCACCTAAGTCATCATGTAGATCTTTAGCTAATCTTTCCCGTTCGTTTTCCAAAGTTTGAAGAATTTGATCAGACACGGCTTTTCTTTCTTGGTTAAGAGTAAGCAGAAGGCGGTCACTTTCTTTTTTCATTTCATGGTATCTATAAGCTAGCGCAAAGATCATAATGATAATCTCTAATGTAATTCCTACTACAATTCCATTAGGGTATATAATATTGAAGTTTGTAATTGCAAGGGTGTTCAAACTATAATTGAGCAATCCTATGATCATGAGGCAGATAGCCAATAAATAAAGCCTAGCTGGTTTATAGCCCTGTAGCAGTTTATAAACACTGCCTCCAAGTGCCGTAAACGATCCGATAATAATCCCTATAAAACTCATATTATAAAAAAAGCTTCGAATACCTATAGATGGCTGAATTAATAGAAATAATAGATTTGTAGCCGCTAAAAAAATAAGAATGCACTGACTGACCCTTGTAAAAGTATATATAATATAATTTTGTTTGGAAAAATTATGAAAGGCTAGCATGATCTGGAGCATAAAGACCATACCCATAGTACCAGTAAATGGAATTATTATCATGGATAACCTGGGGAAAAAATCTCCATATATCCACCAAAAAGCATATCCATCCTCCTCCAGGATTAAGAAAAAGCTTAATAATATATATAACGAGTAGTAGCCATAAATCTTCTCCCTCGTTTTTGCCCATAGAAAAGTAGAAATCATAAAGGCAAGGAAAAATATGCCACTGAAGATTCCATAGTGAGTAGCTCTAGAGGCCTCGTAAACCCAAAAGTGATATGGGTCATCCATAAAAAATGGTAGATAAAGATTACCTCCCTGTGTATCTATACTAATAAAATAAAGCTTCTCTTCTTTGGGTAGCAAACTTAATTCAAAAGAAAAAAGACGACTATTAAGGGTTTTTGATTTAGAAGGTATGGAGTATCCTGTATAATCAATTGGAACATATTCCCCTTCCACATTATCATATAGGGTGATAAGTGCGGCATTTTGTGTTGCGGCTATAAAAATCACATTGTTTTGGATGTCAAGAAGATTTTTCATAGGTAGAGCAAACCACCAAATACTGGTAGTAGCCCCTTTATTGAAAGGCTTTGGACTATGTAATTTTGTAAAATCCCCTGACTCATATCGATTAAGTACATACGCGATACCTTCAGCCGGAGAGGCTTCCA
>DATHVH010000300.1:0-33422 GCA_035461405.1 Anditalea sp. | reverse complement strand
ATGCGTTTAATAACTCTGTAAAGTCCCCAAATACTTATCAAAAGGAGTAATAAAATCCCAAAAACCTGGTAGAAATCCATACTTTGGCTGACCGCTTGGACCAAAGACTTAGCCATATAACCTGTAAAAAATGCCATGGTGGTTCTAGGAAGCATTCCTAATAAACCGATACCTACCACCTTTTTGAGGTCTGCCCGTATTAGCGCAAATAATAGATTAGATAATGCAAATGGTATCACCGGACTAAGACGCAGAAAAAAGATAAGCTCATTCATATTGTCTTTTTTCTCTATGAGGAGTTTTTTGGTTTTGGGATATTTTTTAAGCAAAATGTCTAAACTGTTTTCATCCAGTGCTGCTCCTATTTTATATCCTAAGATACTTGCGGCTGAATAGGCCAGGACAAGAACTGGAAATGAAACCCATCCAAACAAAAAACCTGATACGATAGCTATAAGGGTAGTCGGCATCAGGGCAGTTCCCATGACCACAGTAGAAATCAAAAAATAGGCAGTAACGATATCTATAGTCAAAAATTCCAGTCCCGTAAAAAAGTCAACGTTGGAATAAAGATATCGAAGGAATAAAAAACTACCTACTGATGGCATAATTGCAACCCATGAAATAGCCCATAAGATTACGGGATTGCGCGACACGATAATTTTCAATCGCTTGAAAATGGATTGTTTTTTGTTCATCTTTGGGCAAATTTAATAGAATTATAAGAACTTCAGTTGTAAGATCAGCTGATCATTTCAGACGTAACCTTTTAACATTTTATAAATATGAAATTTGGAACCAAAGCTATCCATGCTGGTATCAAGCCGGATCCTTCTACCGGTGCTATAATGACCCCCATATATCAAACTTCCACTTATGTACAGAAGTCTCCCGGTGATCACCAGGGATACGAATACTCCAGGACACATAACCCTACCCGTACAGCTTTACAGGACAGTCTGGCAGCTTTGGAGAACGGGAAACATGGCCTTTGCTTTTCATCTGGTCTAGGTGCCATAGATGCTGTGATCAAGCTTTTGAATCCAGGTGATGAAGTGATCAGTACCAATGACCTATACGGTGGGTCATATAGGATTTTCACTAAAATATTTTCAAAATATGGCATTAAATTCCACTTCATTTCCATGGAAGAGCCTGCCAATATTGAAAATTATATTAATGAGAACACCAAACTGATATGGACTGAAACCCCGACCAATCCTATGATGAATATCATAGACATAGAAGCCATATCAAAGATTGCCAAAAAACACAATATCATGATGGGGGTGGACAATACTTTTGCCACGCCATACTTACAAAATCCCCTTGACTTCGGCGCTGATCTGGTCATGCACTCTGTGACCAAATATCTAGGGGGGCACTCTGATGTGGTAATGGGCGCTTTAGTAGTAAACGATGATGAGCTGGCTGAACGCCTTGCTTTCATCCAAAATAGCTGCGGAGCTACCCCTGGTCCACAAGACTGCTTTTTAGTACTTAGAGGTATCAAAACTCTTCATTTAAGGATGGAAAGACATTGTCAAAACGGCAAGACTATAGCCGCTTATCTTAAAAATCATCCCAAAGTAGAAAAAGTATTTTGGCCTGGCTTTGAAGACCACCCAAACCATCAAATAGCTAAAAACCAGATGAGGGATTTTGGAGGGATGATATCTTTTACACTTAAGGGCAATAGGTTAGAGGACGCTATAAAAATACTTGAAAACCTCAAGTTATTTGCTTTAGCTGAATCTCTTGGAGGCGTAGAGTCACTTTGCGGACATCCGGCTACTATGACTCATGCCAGTATCCCTAAAGAAGAAAGAGATAAAGTAGGGCTAACCGATTCTTTGATTAGGTTGAGTGTGGGTGTAGAAGATGCAGAAGATCTTAAAGATGACTTGGCCTTTGCAATAGGTAAAATTTAATGTAATCTTTCTGTAAATAAAACTTTGGACTGGCTAATCACATTGGTGGTTAGCCTTTTTTTGGTCTTTTTTATATCGTTGAGTAATTTTTTATACTTATCAGTAATCGTGTCTTTTTCTGAAAAAAAATGGGTGAGTTGCTGTAATAGGAGGTGGTTCTGATACCATAAATAAAGCGATTTGCTAAGTTCATTCATGTCATCATGAATAGCCTGAGTAAAAACTGCATTCAGACCGGAGATCATTCTGAAATTTTCCACCGCTATGATAATCTGCAAAGATTCGTAAATATCTTTGATTGATTTGGCAGTAGGGTCATGTAAGCTATCGAAATAAGAAAATTCCAATTCTTCATTGATGATCTGAGTGGTAGAGGTATTGACCATTAAGGGCCTGATGCCGGTACTATGTGTTCTTACCTCTATATAAAGTTCCTCCCATATGTTTCCCGGCAATGAAAGTATATGGTCAAAAGTGTCTGTATACAGTTCCGATTTCTCTTTTAAGAGATAATTGTCAAAAGATCCATAGGATTGGCTAAGACTTTTTTCCGCCAATGCATCTCTAATCAGTTTTAGGTGAAGAACTTTTTTTAATAATTTAAACAGTTTTTTGAAGGGAGAAAATAATTTGAAGTTTAGGTTTTTTTCTTCAAAATGAATTTTACTGAGTAACTGGATATAGATTTCCAGAAAGATGAGCTTTTCCTCCAATTCTATCGCTTTCTTGGTTTTAAACTGTCTGGATAAATCAGTAAAAAGTTTACTGGCTGTATCAAGTTGCTGTTCAAATAATTGAAAAACTGGAGTTACTTTTTCCTGGTTCATACACTAATTTATTCTGACAAGGGTGGCTCCATAGCCAAACCTACTTTTTTGAGTGTCCTGAAAATACTTAATATTCTCCAATTGAGAAAGATACTTATGAATTTCATTTTTGAGTACTCCATTGCCTATACCGTGTATAAAGGAGATTTCATCCATACCGGAGGCTATAGCATAGTTAAGGTTTTTTTCAAAGGTCTCCATTTGCAGCTTTAGCATTTCTGTATTGCTCATAAATTCATGTTCGCTGCTAAGCTTTTCTATGTGCAGATCTATTTCCTTTGCAGGCCTGTGAAACTGCATCTTTGTATTCTGCTCTGGCTTGATGCCAGCATTTAAGGTTTCGTTAAGTTGCGTGATATCCAGTTCCTTACTATGCTGGTCTATCTGAAAAAGATATCCTTCTTTATCCAGGAGGGGAGCTTTTCCACGGCTTTTGAAAAAAGCGGAAGCTTTGAATTTTATCTTCTTCTCAAATGGAGGTAATGTTTTTTCTGCCCGCTGATTTATGGGAATCATTTGGAAGAGAAGGGTAGGCCACTGCTCGAAATCTTTAATAGATTTTTCATCAAATTTCTTATAAGACCCACTGGAGAGAATGCCAGAAGCAAGTGTGCGTGAATTAGATCCGAATGTTTCCGAAACCATAAAAAGCTGATCTTTTTCCGTCTGATTGATCACATACAAACTGTGATCTTTATCATTTAGAGGGATGTAACTCAGATAGATTCCATCTTTGGATAAGTTGGTGGTTTTCTTTTCTATCGTGGGTTTTTCGACTACTTTGCCATCTCCGAAATACTGTCTTTCGGCAGCGTTGATGATCACTACTTCATTTTTTAATACGGGAATTCTAAATCCATCCTCTATTTCGATTTCCATTCTTCCACCTGAGGAGATCTTGGTGATCACTCCTTCTTCACTTCCTCGCAGTAATCGTACTCTATCTCCTATGTTCATTTGTCCAATGCTTTTTTATATACTTCCAATGCCCTTTCTCGGGCAAATTTATGATCCACTATTGGTTCAGGATATTTTTCTGTACCATATTCGGGAACCCATTTTTTGATGTATTCTAGATTTTTATCAAATTTCTTCAGTTGGGATTCATGATTAAAGATTCTGAAATAAGTCTGTGCATCGGTACCTGTACCTGCTGCCCATTGCCATCCTCCATTATTGGAAGAAAGCTCATAATCCAATAATTTCTCTGCAAAATATGCTTCACCCCATCTCCAGTCTATCAGTAAATGCTTACTAAGAAAACTGGCGGTCACCATCCTGACCCTATTATGCATATACCCAATACTGTTCATCTGCCGCATGCCCGCATCTACCATAGGGTAGCCTGTTTTGCCCTCGCACCAAGCCTGAAATTCCGCTTTGTCATTCCTCCAGGCGATCTTATCGTATTGAGGTTTAAAGGCTTGATTCACCACATGTGGATTTTCATCCAATATCATCATGTAAAACTCTCTCCAAATTAGCTCATTTAAATAAGTTTTGTTCAATTCTTCTGCAAAAAGAGCCAATTTTCTGATACTGATCGTTCCAAATCTCAAGTGTATGCCCAGTCTAGAGGTACCTTCCATAGCCGGATAGTCACGGGTTTTATCATAATCCTTTATAAGTGACTTTTTCACTTTTTTAGTGGGGATATCTATTTCAGATACATTGAATCCTAAATCCTGTAAGGAAGGCAATGACAATGGTGATGATTTGAAAAAGTTTTTCTTATTACTATTATCCTCCCCATTAAAATCTTTTTCTTTAAACTTCTGAAGCCAGACTTTACTGTATGGCGTAAATACTTTATATATATTGCCAGATCCGGATTGGATTTCATCTTTTTCAAATATCACCTGATCTTTAAAATCTTTGAATTCAATTCCATAGTTTTCCAACAGGCTTTTTATCGTAGCATCTCTTTCTTTAGCATATGGTTCATAATCCCTATTGGTATAAACTCTAGCGACATCATGTTCCTTCATTAAATCCTTAAATATTTCTATTGGCTCTCCTGTTTTGACTAAGATAGTACTTCCATATTCTTTTAACTCTTCATGAATTCGGGTTACTTGATCATGTATGAAAGTAAGTCTGGCGTCATCTTTAGGAAGTTCGGATATAATATTAGTATCAAAAATAAACATGGGTAGCACTGAATCTTCTAATTTTAAAGCTTCAGTGAGACCGGTATTATCTTCAAGGCGAAGATCCCGTCTCATCCAAAATAGGGTAATCTTACTCATAAGGGATTTAAGTTTTAGTCATAAAGGAAAAACAGTAAGCCCCTATTTTGTTTAATTAATGATCATCTTCTTTTCTCCAAGGGGTGGGATTTACAGTCTCCCGTATCTGTATAGAGTCTTTCTCTATAGGGAGTGGAGTATTTAAATTGATCTTATTATCAAAATCATATCTCAAAAAGTCATCTATATCATTTATCCTTAAACGCTCTCTCCGTCTCCGCCCTATTTGTTGGAAAAGTTCCTGGAATGAGCTGAACGAAAGTGTCTGTGATAAGGACACACCATAGGTCACCACATTTGCTGATAGGTTCAAAGAGGTGAAAGCATTGTTAAAATTATTCCGGTTATAGATACGCATTCTATATCTGCCATCTTCGGTTAGGAGATACTCCGCCTGCCAGTCTCCCGCTATGGTGTTGATGTCCGCATTACCCTGCAGATCGGTAAAGCCTCCATCTCTCATTACCCGAAGTCGTCCATCCAAAAATGTATAGGCCACTCTCAGTTGGAAAGTCTCCATCGCAGCCTGGTTTAAGCTGGCCAAGTCAAAGTCTATTTCTAGGTTTTGGTCTACCTGTGAAATAAGGGAATTGAGCTGTGAGGATATCAATTGGCTCAGATTAGAAAAGCCTAGGCCTGCCCCCGTAAACTGTCCTTCCGGGGAAAATCTCCTAAGCATTATTAGAGAAAAAACCTGACGGTTCTTTTCCTGTTCATCATTCGCTATTCTATTTCTGAATGCAGATATATAAGTCTGAATCTCTCCCTCAGGAAAGCCACTGAAGTCAAAATCAAAAGCAATGTCAGGTGAAAGTAATTCCCCTCTCATGTCCATGATCACCTTTACCGGAAATCTTCTTTTCATCTGAGAATCCATCATATCCGCTTCACTGGACTGGTTGGGCTGAAGACTGATCAGGGACACATTTTCCTCATAGGTAGCCTTGATGTTCATGATGCCTTCATAGGGATCACCAAACCAGGATATCCTACCCCCCGGTTCTATATTAAATTCTTTATTGATGATATTATATAGAGAAAAATTGTAGCGCGCATCGACTATTTCATATGTTCCGGTCATACTGAAATTTCCCTGAGTATCTATCCCTAGCCTGAGATTACCCCTACCTCTCCCCTGTATGGATTCACCAGTCCTGGGGTCTATCTGTATTTCAGTATATGCATCTGGGGTTATGTCTAAGTTAAAATTCATCCTGACATTATTAATGGCCAACTTCTCTATGGTCTCTTCTATGACTACTTCTCTTAGGGTATCCCTTACATTTATGATATTTATGTAATCTTCTTTATACTGACCATCAGTTGTCCCTATAGGAATAAATATTCTTGTATTTGCCTGAGTGGTAGCTTGGGCAGTAATGTCTAAGTTATTTGCTGCACCGAATATATTTAGTTTACCCGTAGCATATGCTGTTCCGTAGAAGAGATCATTATCTCTTGAAGTCGTGTTTAATACCTGAAAGTTGTTAAGATCTGAACTGATGTCCAAAACAAAATTATCGAAACTGTCGTGGCTAATTCCACCTCTCATGATAGCTTTATTCCCTCTTGCATCTGCTACATCTATTCCTCGGAAACTTATTTCATTTGGGGTAAAATTAAGGGCTCCGTTTAGTGTATATTGGGTATTGAGGTAATTTACTCTCAGTGTTCCCTGTGACAACCTTCCTAGGCCGGTAACAGAGGGTTCAGAAAGATTTCCTTGGATTCTGAGCTGCCCCGTGATAGCACCGCCCATATTGGAAATATAATCCGACAGAAAAGGTTCGGCTATGGAAAGGTTTGCCTCATCAAATTTAGCGGTAAGATCCAGTTCATCTTCCTTAGTCCCTAAAAATCCTTCCACTGTTATTATTTTATTGTTTTCTCTAACATTTGATAGATCTAAATATATACGTTCATTTTCGCTGTCAAAGTAGGTGGAGGCATCCAGATTTCCGATTAAAAAATTATTGATATGAAAATCATTCACACTGAGGCTACCATTGACATTAGGATCATCATAAAGGTTAGAAAAAGCAAAGAGCCCATTGGCTATACCGGTAAAATCTCTCTGATCCAGAGTATTAAGTATATCCATATCTACCTGGGATATTTCCAGACTAAGTACATCATCTGAGGCTCGCGCTATTCTTCCATTTAGAGCAAGGTACTGGCCATTATCAAAAAGCTTTAAATTCTCGACACCAATATTATCCTCACTGATAGTGATAATATTATCCGGATCAAATTCCCAATACCTATCCAAAATTTTGATATCAGAAGGTTCAAATGAGAGCGTAGTTAGATCTCGAAATATTTCAATTTTACTTTTTATCCTTGCATAGCTCTCTGTATCGGGCTGGTTAAGTGCCAGATTTAAATCTATGGCAGATTGATCCCAAATGGCTTCTATGATAAAATTATTAAAATTAATACCTGAACTGAGCTCTTGTTTTTTACTATTGATATAAAAAGAAGCCAAGACTTCATCCTGATTGCGGATTTTAGAAGTATTAAAGTCAAAGTTATTATCCAAAAATGTATGCCCCTGGTAATAAATAGTGTCTATTCCTGAGAAAAGATTTAATATGGTGTTCTCTGGTGTTTGGTAGAATGCACCTTCAATGCTGGTGTTCTGAGATATAAATAAGGAGGGTTCCAATAGGTTAATCAAAGGATTTGGATCTCTTAGATCTATATTTATATCAATATTGTATTCACTTATGTTTTCCGAAGTTGTAGTTCTAGCTGTAGATATACCTTGATTGGTTACTAGCCTGTAGTAATCCTCCCATAGCTGCACTACATCCGTGGAGAGTTCTGCTACTTTAAAATTCCCGGATATGCCTGCCACCAAAAGGTCTGAATTGAGGGCTATTACCCTGCTTTCGGGAGTGAAGAGCGATTGGAAAAGAAAATTATCCAAATATAAATTTCGTCCTTCATAGCTGATAAGAATGTTTTCAAACCTTGCTACACCTTCTACATCATCCAAGGTCACACCTTTAGTATCCAGATCAAAATCACCGCTCAGAAAAAGGTCTTTTTCTACTAATTTCAGGTTTTGGAGAAATGCGGTATCCACTCTAGCTACGAGTTGAACACTATCCCTATTGTCCCGAAGATCCAGCTTACCCTGCACCTGCATTTTTAGATTAGGATCATTTATTTTTAAATTTCCGCTGAAAAGATCTTTCCCGTAAGTCGCATCCGTTCTTACATTGGTATAATTATACCTATTTATACCTATTGACCTTACTTCTGCATTGACGGCAAGAAGTGCAGATTCCGGGGTCAGCCCTGTGCCTCGGATTTGGCCACGCATGGTCACTTTTTGGAAAGATTCTCTATCTTCCATCAGTATACCTAGATCCAGATTATCCAGTTGTATGGAGGCATTGTAAGTAGGTACATTCACCGCTTTACGGTAATTTAATTTACCAGAAAGATTGCCTATACCTGTTCTGAAATTCCCACTGGCACTGAAATTATGAAAGTATCCAGTAAAATCACCGTCAAATCGGATATCACGGAATTTATTGACTTCTCTCCGGGCTTCATCAGTGATGTAAGGTGAGAGGTCAGCACTAGTGAGCGTGGAATTTACCAATGATAGCCTAAAAAATGTTTCATCCAAATAGGGAAGACCTTGGATGGAGAACTCACCGAACATAGCACTCCTGTCTCCAAATCGCACCAAAAGTTGATCCGATTGCAAGTTGTCTATTCGTCCCGTAATTACCCCGCTGAGGTAAATTTTATCATCAAAATCAGGAACATTGTCAGAAAAGTATTTTAAATCTTTCAGGTCCAGGACGGACTCGTTCAGATGTCCTTCTACATCCACCAGTCTATTAAAATCATTTAGATCTCTTACATCTTCATAAGTGAATTTCAGATAGTTTTTGACTATGGATTCATTGCTCCGCATAAACAGGTTATCAAATTCCATCCCGGTATTTGAATAGATGAAATCAGTTCTTAACTGCTGGACTTCTAATCCGGAAGTGGCTTCCACTCCTCTCAGATTTCTTACATTAATGGCTACCGTGTCTCTTTTGGTATAAAAATCTTCACCAATGGCGGTTAGATCCCTAAATCTGAGTTTGCCGTAATCGAAGCCATCATCTATTGGGTCTATAGTATAATCCAGAATGTCCAGTGAGGTGCGCTCCATTGATATTTCCGTGATCGAAAATTTAACAGGTAACTTTTCAGTAGTCCTTTCAGTAGGACTTAGGAGAGCATTGATCCTGGAAACAAAAAGTACTATATTCATATCTTGCTCAATTGGATCCGTTATGATGCGAACAGTACCGTTTTTCATTCTAATTTCATCCAATCCAGGATTTTCACTATCCAGAAGACCTCTGATTGAAAAATCAATGTATACATCTTCCAGATTTGCCATAAGGCTATCATTCTGGTCATAGATTACCACATCTTTAAGGCTTACAGCATCCCACCAGCGAATATTGACATCACTGATACTAGTTTTAAAACCGGTATTTTCTGTGATGTATTCAGTCAAATAAGTTATAATCCTATTTTGAACCCTTGGAACTTGGAACAGGGCTGCGATGATCAATAAAAATATAGTAAGGAAAAGCATTACACCCAAAAGTACTTTAAGTGCTTTCGTTAAAATTTGCGTAACTTTCGAATTCTTTTCCAATGAGTGTGATGAAAATTAATATCTTGGCAATTGAGTCATCTTGTGATGAAACGTCAGCTTCGATCATTTCTGATGGCAAAATACTTAATAATATTGTCGCTACGCAATCCGTACATGAAAAATATGGTGGAGTGGTTCCAGAATTGGCCTCCAGGGCTCACCAACAGCACTTGGTTCCAGTAATTCATGAAGCCATCCATACTTCAGGTTTAGATAAAAAGGAACTGTCTGCAGTTGCATTTACCCGGGGTCCTGGACTTATGGGGTCTCTTATGGTAGGAGTATCGTTTGCCAAATCCTTTGCTTACTCCTTAGGTATTCCTTTAATAGAGGTAAATCACATGGAGGCACATATTTTGGCGCATTTTATAGATGAGCCTGCTCCATCATTTCCATTTATCTGTCTTACAGTAAGCGGAGGGCATACCCAGCTAGTGTTGGTAAAAAGTCACTTGGAGATGGAAGTGATCGGAGAGACACTGGATGATGCCGTGGGGGAGGCTTTCGATAAGACTGCCAAACTAATGGGGCTGCCCTATCCGGGAGGGCCTATGATAGACAAATATGCTAAAGATGGAAATCCTAAAGCATATAATTTTCCATTATCTGATATGCCGGATTTGAATTATTCCTTTAGTGGCATCAAAACTGCCGTACTTTATTTTCTACGTGACAGACTGAAAGAAAATCCGGACTTTATTTTGGATAATAAGAATGACATTTGTGCATCTGTCCAATATACGCTAATAAAAATGTTGACTCAAAAACTTAAAAAAGCGGCTAAAAAACATAATATCAGAGAAATAGCTATAGCGGGTGGGGTTTCGGCTAATTCAGGATTAAGGAACGAGTTAGAAAAATTGTCCAGTGAGTTGGGGTGGAAAGTGTACATACCTAAATTTGAATACTGTACAGATAATGCTGCCATGATAGCGATGGCGGCTCATTATAAATTTTTAAATAAAGAGTTTTGTGGACTGGACATCAGTCCCCTGGCTAAAATGAAAATTGGTAAATAAAATGGCCAAAGAAAATAGATTCCAAAAAACTATCAATATCAAGAATAAAAAGGCAAGCTTCGAATTTGAATTTATAGACAAATTTACGGCAGGCTTAGTGTTAAAAGGTACAGAGATCAAATCTATCCGGGAAGGAAAAGTATCTCTTACTGAAGCCTTTTGCTTTTTTAGAAATGGTGAGCTTTTTATCCGGCAGATGCATATTGCTCCATATTCATTTGCAGCCAGTTATAATCATGAGGCTGTCCGTGAGCGTAAATTACTTTTAAGCAAAAAAGAATTGGAAAAATTAGAACGTAAATTTGAAGAAAAAGGACTTTCTATCATTCCAGTTCGTATATTTATTAATGACAGAGGACTAGCCAAAATGGAAATAGCTCTGGGCAGAGGTAAAAAGCTGCATGATAAGCGACAAGATATTAAAAACAAGGATGCAAAACGAGATCTCGACAGAATGGCCGATTGATAGTGAATATGGTGTTTGCCGATTATCTTTAATAAATTTATACCAGGAGCCCCGCTTTGGTACCGGGCTTATCACCCAGATGCTTTTTGGCGAAACCTATAGGGTATTAGGAAGGTCTGCTTGTATAAAATGGGTAAAAGTAGTAGGAACGGATGATACAGGTGAGGGCTGGATGCTTTCCCTTCAGCATCAAGAGATTACTTTTGAAGAATTCATCCAGTTTAATGATAATGATTATCAGGTGACCTCATCACCTATTTCTACCATACTTTTTAAAGGACAGACTATTCATCTTTTGCCTGGCAGTAATATTCATGTAAGTCAGAATGAACTCTTTGATATTGGGGAATCTATTAAATTTAAAGGAGAATGCAGACCTCACTCCGTTAAAGCCAAAAGGGAAGAAATTTGCAACATAGCCTTATCATTTTTAAATGTTCCTGCCCAGTTTGGAGGACGCAGCTATTTCGGAATAGGCACAGGGGCTTTTGTACATTTAGTTTTTAAAATTGGAGGATACCATTTTCCCCGATTTCTTTCACAGATAGTGGAAAGGGGAGAGAAAGTTTATCCTTATAATGCACAACCGGGTGATATCTTGATATTTGCAAATGATAAACAAATTCACGATCATGTAGGAATATATCTGGGCGAGGGTGAAATGATCCATGTGAACGGTAAAGTAACCAGGAACCAAGTCAACCTGGACGGTGCCAAGACAGACAAAAACATTTCTCCATATTGGCACGTTCATGAAATCAGAAATATAACTTAGTGAACTATGGATAAGAAAGTACTTGTGCTGAATTTAGATCATACTCCAGTAGCTGTAGTTACTGCCCAAAAAGCCTTTGTACTTACTTTCCTGGAAAAAGCTTCACCGCTAGCTACTTATGAATACCTGACCATAAGGACTGTAGATAGAGAATTTGTATATCCTGCCGTAATCCGTCTTCAAGAATATAAGAATATACCTTTTAGAGGAGTTATGCTTAATAGAAACAATCTTTTTAAACGGGACCAGAACAAGTGTCAGTATTGTGGTTCCAATAAGCATCTTACCATAGACCATGTCATCCCAAAATCAAAAGGAGGAAAAACTAACTGGATGAACCTAGTCACTGCCTGTCACCGCTGTAACACCCAAAAAGGTGACCGCACCCCAGAGCAAGTAGGATTAAAATTGTTTAACCCTCCATTTCGTCCAACCTTAAGCCACTTCCTAGCGGAATATGCCAATAAAAATGCAGAAGAGTGGATGCCTTTTTTGAGTGTCAAAGAGCGAATTTAGGATATGGTATTAAGTAAACTTTGAATATTTAAATTTAGCGCTTAATCTACTAATCTACCTAATCTCTAATTTTCCTTTTAATAATAAAGATTCAGCTCCATCGCTGTCCGTTACCAATACTATCTCCAGTTCCCTATCAGATATTTTATTCAGTATTGAAACTGATTCTACTTTTATCTGCCACGGTTCTTTTACTTTTTCTATCAGGATACTGTTTAATTTCTCAGGATCATTAAGTTGGTCTAAATCTATTGTACAGATAAAGCTTCCAAGGACATCTCCATCATCATATGCATTGGGCGTATCTTCTACAGATGCTGTAAAGATTAAAGTATTGGTTCCAGGAATTATTGATGCGCCCGAAAATCCTGCTTCTATATTTCCGATGGAGGGCAATTTTAATTTAGAAACAACAGGTATAGGAAATTTTGACTCCCTATTCATATAATTAAGGAAGGCGTCATATGGAAATTCGAAAATCAGATTGTTACTCCTATTAAATAATAACAGCTTGTTTTCAAAAAGTGCTACAGCTTCTATATTCAGTTCATGGCCTCTCATTATCTCCATTGATCTAATTTGGTCATAAAATGAAATTAGACTGAATGATTTCACTATTGGTTCTTCTGATAAAGTAACTTGTACAAATATATCTCGATTAGGACTCTTTGATCCGGAACCAAAAATTATTACTTCATCATGTTCTTTTCCTGATATCAGTTCCATCGCTTCAAAATCCGGTTTTAAACTTTTGATAATTTCTCCATCTCGGAATTCATCAGTGGAGTATATGGCAGTAGTCAAAATCTGATTTCCAGCATGATCCAAAAGATAGAGGTAGGGTGAATTATCACCCACTACAAAAATGTATTGATCATTATTAGCCACTCCCGAAGCACCGGGAATATTATCAAGAACACTGGTCTCCAGTAGCTCGAATTTTAAATTGGTAGGTTGGCATGACATAAGGGGAATCATGGGAATTATCAGAAGTCTTAAAATATTAATCATGAAAGCTTTATAATTTGCTATTAAATGTGAAAGATAATGAATCTATCAATTTAAATTAAAAAATAAAATGTACCGGTTTGAAGGGGTTAAAGTTATTGGCATTGAAAATATTATTCATTAAATGTTTGCCCGAATTTTAAATTTTTCTGTACATTTTTGGACATATAAAATTTATATTTAAAACTTAATTATCTAACTATCAGTTATTTATGGTTTTAAGATAAAATGGCACTTATTTAGAAAAGCTGCTTATTTATAGATACATGGTGTATTTATATTTTAATCCATAATTTATGAAAAATAGCATAAGCGCGAAATTACCTATTGTCCGCAAATTAAAACCTTATTCTTTAAGCGGATTAAAATTGGCCGCAGGTTCCATTATATTATTCGGTGCATTAAGTTCCTGTATCGTAGATGATCCTGAAATTGTTTCGGATATTAAAGAGGATTTTATAGGTATTAAAAGCGTATCTGTCGAAGGGGCATATCTAGATGTGAGCTATGTGGGCAATTCTTCAACAGAGATCGTAAATCTGGAAGCTCTAATGAGGGCAAACTCTAACAGCAGAGCTAAGATTAATTATAGCGTCAAAGATGATAAACTCATCATCGAAGTGAAATCATCTGGTGGTAGTTTGAAAAAATCTGATGGATATATTCGATTGACAGGTCCAAAAAATATAACGGTAGATCTGAATGTAAGCTCAGGAAATCTCTATGCAGAGACAATTAAAGATAATCAAATCAAGCTGTCTACAAGTTCTGGAAAAATTCATGCTAAAAATTTGGAAGCCTCTTATATCAGATTTTTCAGTAGTTCCGGTGAAGTACTGGGAGAGGGCCTTACCGGGAAAGTTTCAACCTCTTTCTCTTCAGGCAAGGTACATCTTTATCGAATTGATGGAAGTCTTTCTGCAGAGGGTTCTTCTGGTAATCTTCTAGTTAAAGATCTTATTGGTAAAATTGATGCCAAAATTAGTAGTGGCAAGATTGATTTAGATAGGATAAATGAGCTTGGAAAGTTAATTATATCCTCCGGTAGTATTACAGGACATCAAATTGGACTTGGCCCAAGTACAGAATTGACTGCTTCATCTGGTAATATCTCCATTCAGACTAATAGTACTTTAAACAGTTTCAATTTTGATCTCACTGCTGCATCAGGACGTGTAAGAGTAGGGAATTCTTCCACAGCAGGAACTTTAAAAATCAATAATGGGGCTGCATATACAATCAAAGGATTAGTAGGATCAGGAAAAATTGAAATTTTTAATTGAATTGAAAGAACTTAATTTATTCTCTTTAGAAATATTATTTTATTAAAATAGTATTGAGAATGAGAAATGAAAATAACATGATGCAAATTAATCAGGTAAAAATAATATTTTATAAAGTTTAAAATTTTTAAAATATAATATTAATAATTAAATATTATATATATAAATAGCTTGTTATGTATAAGTTTGTTAGCTTTCCGGTATTCAGCTTTGCTGATTTATTTTATTTTAAAAATATATGAAAATTACCTATTTATTCTTCGCATTAGCTTTATTAGTCACAGTAGGATGTAATAATCAGCCTGCTAAAGAAACCAAGACAGAAACTATTAAAGTAGTAGAAGTAGAAGCGGCTGAAAAACCGGCTAAGGAATCAGAAACTACCATCTCTGTAGGGCCTAATGGGGGTTCCGTCAAGACTAAAAAAGTCGATGTAAAAGTAGAGACCAACAATTAATTAATTAAAAAACCGGGCATTTGTCCGGTTTATTTATGTTTCATTTTTTTCAATTAGAGAAAAGGTAAATTCTCCCATTTTTTAATAGTTATTTAAAATACTCCTGAACGAGTCCCGCTTCTCCCGACTTTAAATTTGCAAGGATCTTACAAAAATCTTCATTGGTGGTATTCCAATCTATGGCTCCAGAGATTCCAACATAAAACCAGTTATCATATTTAAACCGCTCCGGAAATGAGGTAAATACCAGGATTTTCATTTTCAGGGTTTTAGGTATGAAGGTAATATCAGTTAGTCTATCTGCAAATATCAATATATCCGCATTTCCTCCGTTAACTATAAAGTTTTCCACTTCATCTTTGCTGGAAAAGCATTGACAGATTTGGTAATCCGGGTTGGTTTGGATAATATGCTTTAACCCCAGACAAAAAATGGGTGTAAAACCTGCTAAGATGATCGATATCCGGTCTTTCATTATAATCAGTAGAAAAAAGAAATGTGTAGTATTGCAAGTGTTTGACAGATAAGGTGTTCTGTCCTTAAGGTTGACATAAATATCAGAAAAAAATTTGTTATACAAATACCGTAATTAGGGTATTTTCTTTATTTTTTTATAAAATTTAAAGATTCCTTGAGTTCAGAAGATTTATATTATTTGCTCTTGAGTAAGAAAAACAATAATTGTGAATTAACTTGCCCTATTAGATGTATATAATAATTAAAAGGATAAATATTAAAATGATAAAAGCCCTAACTCTTCTTTGCTTATTAAGTATTTCATTTTCTATTCATAGTTTTGCTCAGATCGTGGATAAAAAAAATCTGGTGGCCAAAAAAGCTACTGTAAATAAAGTTTCAGATGAATTTGAATTTACAGAAGGTCCTGCCATTCATCGTACAGGTGATGTGTATTTTACAGATCAGCCAAATAACAGAATTATCAAATGGTCATTTGAAACGGGCGAAACTACAGTGTTTATGGAAGACGCTGGTAGGTCCAATGGAATGTTCTTTGACCGTATGGGGAATTTGATCACGGCTGCAGATATGGAAAATCAACTATGGTCGATAGATGAAAAAGGAAATAAAAAGATACTAATAGAAAATTATAAGGGTCAGAAACTGAATGGTCCTAACGATCTATGGATAGCACCTAATGGAGGGATATATATCACCGACCCACTTTACAAAAGAGATTACTGGACCCGAGATCCAGAAATGCAACAGGATGGTGAGCATCTATATTATTTAAGTCCTGATAGAATTCAATTTTTCAGGGTAGATGAAAATCTTGTAAAACCGAACGGCATTATCGGTACTCCTGATAATAAGAAACTGTATGTTGCTGACATAGGAGACAATAAGACCTATGTATATGACATCGAGGAAGATGGGTATTTGCAAAATCGTAAGCTGTTTGTAGAAATGGGCTCTGATGGTATGACCATAGATAATAGGGGCAATGTTTACCTTACAGGAAAAACCGGAGTCACAGTTTTCAATCCGAAAGGAGAACAAATTGCTCATATTCCGATAGATGAAGGATGGACTGCAAATGTTGCCTTTGGTGGACCGATGAGAAAAACTTTATTCATAACTGCAATGGGATCTATATATACTCTTGAAATGAAAGTAAGAGGAACCCATTAATAAAAAATTCATCGGGCAAAGAAATTTCTTTGCCCGATTTTAAAAATTTCACTATTGAGATACAGTTTTAAACCACTCACTGAAAAGTTCGCTATCTATATCGTCCATCGATTTTAGTTTTACATGGCGCATGTCTTCTCCCGTTCCTTCCAAACGGTTATTTTTATCCTCCAATAGTTTGTAATTATTAAAGCCTAGCGTTACATATGATTTGGCTACTTTTAAATAGGCAAAATCTTTATGAGATTTAAAGACTGGCCTATTCCATTTAAATTCTTCTTGGAGATTAGGCACGGTGTCATGGATCAGGCTTCTTATTTTTTCCATAATTTCGGAATGTACACCAGGAGCTTTCTCAATATATTCAGTTACTTGGGTGTTATACATATTTTATAGGGTTATGTTATTTAAAGCGATTCCGCTTAGCTAATATACAAATTCCTACCATTAGATAATATGACTAATAGCCAGTGATGGTTCAAAGGAAGCTACAATCAAAAGGATGGTAATTCTAAAGATGCCTATTTTTTTTGAAAACCCTGCCGGGTCATTTCTCCCCAAGTTTTTTTACCATTGAGCTTTTCCCAATATCCCAATAGTGCCGCATATACTGCTAATGGATGAAAATATAAAGGCTCTATTAAAGCAGCACCCAGTAGTTTAAAGAAATCTTTTATCCTTGGATATTTATGAAAAGTTAATTCTTCGCTTAATAATGCTATAACCGAAAACATAGCCGCAAATAGATATACAAACAATAATAATATCAAAAAGAACTTCCAATGTAATAAACCTAATATTACAAATATGAGAGTAACGAGCAGTCCTATCGCTTCTATAAGCGGCGCCAGAAATTCGAAGAAGAACCAATAAGGGACACTTACCATTCCCAATATTTTGTAATTTGGATTAAAAAACATTTTGCGGTGTATCCATAAGGTTTCGATAGTGCCTCTCATCCATCTACTTCGCTGTTTTTTAAATATTACTGCATTATCAGGAGCCTCAGTCCAGCATAGTGGATCGGGAATATATGAGACTGTATAGGGTAATTTCCTTTCCAGCATATATCTTCTCATTCTTACTACCAGCTCCATATCCTCACCCACGGTTTTAGTGTTATAACCTCCAGCCTTGATTGCTATATCTCTATCAAATGCTCCAAATGCACCACTTATCAGTAACAGACCATCCAATCTTTCCCAAGCCATTCTACCCAACAAAAAAGCTCTTAAATATTCCAAAACTTGAATTCTGGGAAGGAGTTTTTTAGGGACATTGACGTCTATTAATCTTCCGTCTTCGATAACACATTGATTTGCTATTCTTACTACCCCACCAGTAGCTATCACCCTTTTCTCTTTATTTTCCAGAAAGGGTTTGGCCAGTTTAAGAAGGGAATCTTTATCCAAAATGCAATCCACATCTATGCAGACTGCATAAGGGTATTTAGCTATATTAAGTCCTACATTCAGCGCATCTGCCTTACCGCCGTTTTCCTTATCTACAACTATTAGTTTTTTATAAGCTCCGTTTTTGGATTTATAGATACCTCGTATCTGTTTGGTAGGGAGAGATGGATTAACATCTATGTCTATAATTTCCAAATCATAAGTGCTTATAAGAAGTGCCATGGAGTCGTCTTTGCTGCCATCATTGACTACTATGACTTCGTAGTTGTTATAATTTAGGGATAAAAGAGACTTCACGTTCTCTTGAATGGTCATCCCCTCATTATAGGCGGGAGCTATTAGGGATAGGTAGGGGGCATGTTCACTTGACAGTAAAATTTCATAATTGATGAAACTGTTTTTTTTGAAATATTCTTTAAGCTCTTTGATAGATAAATAAGCTAAAATTAAATAGGAGGACATTATAAGAACTGCATATAACAGGACGAATGCAAGATAGATGTTTACCGCAGCGGCTAGGGAAAAAATGGTCATAAGGTGACGGTAGTGTTTATTTTAATTTTTGATATTACACTATGAGCTTCATGCTTTAAAACTTTATTTTCGGTTTGATTCATCATTCTAAGAATATCTACTGAATATTGAGATAACTGCAGCGTCTGAATGATCTTTAATCCTAAGCTTACTACCGATGAGTTTTTTGAGAATAGGAGTAAATCTATGCCCTCTGTATGTTCTATATCTCCCTGTTTCAAAGCGTGGATGATAGTAAGCTGTGTCCATTGGTCCAATGGATCCTTATGCCTAACCAGGTGCGTAAGTCCCTTTGTCCCATTTAATTTGATGCAACCCTTAATAGCGGCAATCTTTAGTGTGATATTAGGTGACTTAGAGGAATCTACCAAGTGCTCAAATACTGTAGTCACATTCATTTCGGAAAGTTCTTCTATGGCCTGACAGTTTATTTCCCAGCGAGAATCTTTAAGTTTTCTAAAAGAATCTGTGATTAGATGTGATTCATGATAAAATGCTTCAAGTCTTTTAGCATAGAGTCCTTCATAATTGATATGAAGATTTATGACTGAGGCCATCAGTTGTTCCCGGAAAAATTTATTTTTAAATAATGGGGCATATCTCAGGTCATTTAAATATTTAGAAAAATTACCGGTACTGAACAGGATATTTAGCAGCATTTCCTCTATAAGGATATCATGTTTTATTTTTAGTTTATCCTTTTTTATTTTATTATATCTTACCACCAGTAAAGTGATAAATAGGATCACAGTGACTAATAAAAGAATATATATAGAATATATCAAAAATGGTTCTAGCCAATTTTTGCGCTGATACATATTCAAAATATACTCCATTATCTATGAGGTTTCATTGTATTATATTCAAAATTAAATAGAGGCTTTCCGCAGTAACCTGTTCATTCTTACCAAAAGTACAGGTGGGCTTACGGGTTTGGGGATAAACTCATTTGCACCCATATCAAAAGAATCCAGTTCTGTCTGTTCTACATTCGAAGAAGTAAATATGATGATAGGTGTAGACAGAAATAGTTTTGTACGTACATACTGTGTTATTTCCATACCACTGATTCCGGGCATATTGATATCAGTTAATATCAATTCATACTCCTGAGTTTTAATAGCTTCCAAAGCCTCTTTTCCATTAGAAAATTGGTCTACTTTAAATCCATTTGCTTCTAGGAAAAAAGAAAGAGATTTTCTTAAAAGATCATTATCCTCTGCTAATATTATTTTCATGTTAATTTGCTGTTTCAGGGGCATATAAGTCAAAATTGATATACTGCCCGATTAAAATCTTGTTTAGCTATCTAACTGGAGGTTATTGAGCTATATAATTCAATATTTAATTTCTCGAGTAAAGTAGATGCTTCATATAAATCAGTTTTGAGTTTTTTATAGGCTATATGTGCATCTGGCGTAAATTCATTTCGAAGACTCTTATTAATTTCATCAGCTTCTTTCTCCAAAAGCGAGCAGATGTCTACCAGATCATTTAGTAGGAATAAAGAAAGGGAAGATTTAAGACCGTGAGTAATGTCTTTAATAATAATATACTCCCTGTTTTCATATGCCTGGTCTAATATTCCTAAATCTTCTGCTACTTTAGGAATGAACAATTCGATCATTTCCTTTTCAAAATCCAGACATCCCCCTGAAAGCTCTTTTAGATAGGTTAGATCTATCTCATTTACTGCAACTTTTTCTTGCCCTTTAGTATTAGCTGAATTAACTGGAGGTTGTCTTACTTTCACCACTGAGAGTATTTTAGCAAGCAATTCATCTTGTTTAAAAGGCTTAGGGACATATGCATTCATTCCTATATCATAGCATTTCTGCCTTTCACCGACCAGAGAATGTGCGGTCATGGCTATAATAGGAATGTCCAGTTTTAAATTTTCTCTTATAAATATGGTAGTTTGATAACCATCTTTAATTGGCATCTGTAAGTCCATAAGTATAAGATCATATTCTTTTATTTTTAACTTATCTAATCCTTCTTGTCCATTATCGGCTATGTCTATTTCAAATCCGAAATTTCTGATCACATTATAGGCCAGGCGTTGGTTGATGACATTATCTTCACATAATAAAATGGACAGCCTTCCATTAGGTGTTTCTGGCTGAAGAATTTCTAATTTTTGATTTATATTATTTTGATCCACTTTCTTATAGTCAAGTGAGAAATAAAATTCGGAACCTACATTGACTAAACTTCTCACTTTCAATTCACCATTTTGAAGCTCGATAAGCTGTTTGGATATGTTTAGACCCAATCCAGATCCACCAAAATTCCGAGTAGTACTATCCTCACCTTGAGAGAACCTTTCAAAGATTGTTTCCAATTTTTCGCTGGATATCCCAATCCCTGTATCTTTTATTGAGAATTTAAGTGTAATGGATTTATCAGTTTCCTTAACTTTTTTGACCAAAATATTTACTTCCCCTTTTTTGGTAAACTTAATCGCATTACCTGCGAGGTTCATAACGATCTGGTTTATTCGTCCTTTATCACCCTCTATCATATCAGGCATATCTGCATCCAGAAAAAGATTAAAGTCTAAACCTTTTTCTATAGCTTTTACATTTAAAAGATCGTATACATGCTTTAGGGTAGTCTTGAGATTGAAGGGTTGGGCATCAATGATTAGCTTTCCAGATTCTATTTTGGAAAGATCGAGGATATCATTAATTAACAGCAGCAGATTATCGCCGGCCATTTTTACATTCCCTACAAAATCCTTTTGTTCAGCATTTAGAGGAGTCATAGCCAGTAAATCAGTAAAACCTATAATAGCATTCATAGGAGTCCTGATTTCATGACTCATATTTGCTAAAAAGTTATCCTTAGACTTCACGGCCTGTTCTGCTATTTTTTTGGCATTGATAAGGTCTGATTCAACTTTCTTTTTTAAAGTGTAATCTTCTGCTACGCCCAGATAACCCAGTACATTTCCTTCTTTGTCATTTATGCAGGTAATGCTAAGCCAAACTGGAATTCTCTGGCCAGATTTGGTGATAAATGTCCATTCATTGGCGTCTGCTTTATTTTCTAATCTTGCCTTATATACAAAAGTTTCATCAAGGGGTATAGTTACTCCCAGTTTAGCAGAAAGCTGTCTGTTATGTGTGATGACTTCCTGTCTATCATGAAAAAGAGAAGGCGTAGCTATATCTATAATTTCTTCTTCATCATATCCCAGTAAGGATAAACAAGCTTTATTGATCATTTTTATAGTACCCTTAATATCTGTATAGATGATACTGTAGCTCGCTCCATCAAAGATAGACTGCTGGGTCTTCATTAGACTAATGATCTTTTGGGATCTCTGGATTTTTTCGGTAATATCCGATTCTATGGCTATAAAATTTATCACCTCCTGATTATCATCAAATACAGGAGTGATTTTAATATGGATCCAGTAATTTTCCCCAGCTTTATTTTTGTTCAGGATTTCTCCAGAGAAAGGAATTTTGTTTTTTATTGCATATTTTATTTGAGCCTTGGTTTCTTTACTAGCCTCTTCATTATTCAAAAACTTGAAGAGCTTCAGTCCGGCAATTTCTTCCAATTTGTACTGGGTAATATTCTCAAACGGTTCGTTTACCCATTGTATTCTGCTGTGCTTATCTGTTATGATTATAATATTACTGGTATTTTTAGCAACCAGAGAAAGCCGTTTGTTTTCTTCATCTATCTTTCTGCTTTGGGTCACATCTCTAGCTGTGGCGTATATGACACCAGTATAAGGATTAGGGGATGCATTCCAGCTTAATAGTTTATAAGTTCCATCTTTACATTTATACCTGTTTTCAAAGCTAATAGTAGTAATGTTTTGGTAAAGTTTTTTGAATTCTTTCTGTGTAGCATAAATATCATCTTGATGGACAAAATTTAAAATTGGCTGAGATAATAATTCTTCCTCAGAGTATCCGAGTGCTGCAGAGAAAGTAGGAGATATCTTTTCAAAGAAACCTTTCAGATTAGCTATACACAAGTAGTCCAAAGACAGATTGAAAAACTGGTCTATTTTATTTTTCTCTAATTTTTGGCTGGTGATGTCACGCTTAAAGGAAATGTATTTAGTAGGATTTCCCTCTTCATCCACATAAGGTACGATTATACTTTCTTCCCAATAATATGTGCCATTTTTAGCTTGATTTTTAATTTCTCCTTTCCATACTGATCCAGACTGGATTGTGGTCCACAGATTTTCAAAATATTCAACTGAATGAAAATTTGAATCTATTATTTTATGTGTCTGGCCTAGCAGTTCCTCTCGTGAATATTGTGATATTTCACAGAATTTATCATTGACATAGATAATGACTCCTTTCTCATTGGTAATGGCTACGCTGGAAGTTTCATCCAGGGCAAATTTGTAGCTTTCAAGTTCTTGAGAAATACCTAATAGGGCCTTTTCTGCCAACTTTTTAAATTCATCTTTCAGACCAGTATTTTGCCTACGTTGGTCGAGAATATTTATTACATGTTTTGCCAATGTGGACATTGCTAGCTTCTGCTCCTCATTAAGCGTTTTAGGTTCAGTATCCAGCACGCATAAAACTCCTATATTATGACCTTCAGGTGAGGTCAGCGGTGTGCCTGCATAAAACCGAATCTCAGGTCCTGACTTTACAGCTTCAAAATCTTTAAATATCTCATGGTCCATAGCATCGGTCACTTCATAAATGCTATTGCCCATAATGGTATACTGGCAGAAACTCGTTTCCCTAGGAACTTCGGACCCTTCTATTCCAAAAGTTGATTTATGCCATTGCCTGTTTTCATCAATAAATGAAATCAATGCAATAGGTACTTGACAAATAAAGGATGCAAGTTTGGTTATGTTATCAAATTCGGTTTCTGATATAGTATCGAGCACGTTATAGCTTAGCAAAGCTTCTATTCTTTCCTTTTCATTTTTCGGCACTGGGTTTCTTTGATTTGCCATTTTAGAATGTTTTGCTAAATTATAAGAGCTGTATTTATAGTTTTTTCATAGCGACACTTGAAATAAGAATGCATTCCCTATGATTATATTCCTATAAATATACCTTGCTATCGAAGCAAAAGTATTTATAATTTACGGTAGATATTCTACCAAATCGCAAAATATTTAAGATAAAAATAAGATTATTTTTAGGCGAAATTTGGACTACTCTAATTTGTATTTAGGTGCTCAAATAATGAAGCTTATAAAAAATTATTAAATTTAATTTTAAAACAGGATTTTAGTAAAAAGGAAGTTACAGGGTAAATCATTTTGGGATGTAGTAAAAAATAGATCATAAAACTTTCGTAACAACTCTTTTAGTCTCGGTGTCAATAAATAGTATTCCTTCTTTTGTGCTATTTAACTGTCCTAATAAAAGACCATTATTGTCCCAGATTGAAGATCTTCCCGCACAGATATTTTCACCGCATTTACCTACGCTGTTAGCCATGAGCACCACCATAGAATACTCATTTCCGATATCGGACAATCTATTTAAAGCTTTATCTATTCCATTTTCAAATTTTGCAACGCTTGCCAAATATACTTTTGCGCCACATTTATTGACATTTTTCACATGAGCCAATACAGAGATTTCATAGCAGATAGCAAGAGCCACTTTAAGATCTTTCCCTATAAGGCCCACAGTGGTTTTTCCGGGAGAAAAATATGGTTCTTCGTCTGGGTGTAAATATTTTTTGGAATACAAATGCCTTGGTTTATTCGGCTGAAATAAGATCATACTTATACAGGTCTTCTTATCATCTTTAATGGGAACTCCTATTCCAATAATGACTGAATTTAAATCGCTCCAATTTTGAAATATAGCAAAGCGACTATCATTAAGGTCTGTAGCCAAATTCTGGGCTGCTTCATAATCATAGCCTGTTATTGATAATTCTGGAAAAACTATCAATTCGGGAGAATGTGGTAAGGAGAGCTTAATTAGCTCTAAATGATTATCAATATTTTGTGGAATATCACCTATTATAGGTTTATTCTGTATTACACAGATTTTCATTTCTATTTAAAAAATAGAGTAATCGGAAAACATACTTGCCTTAATCAACTTTCCATTTAGTAAATAAGAAAAATGGATTATCGATATGGTTCGTTACCTTGTGCGTCTTAAAAATACATCTTCTTCATCCTATAAAGGATTAGAAAAACCCCCGGTGAACGGAGCAATATCTACTTCATCAAAATTTGAACAGATATTAATTTCGGTAAATATATTATTACCCTAATATATGTTAATGCCGAAATAAAATGCTATAAAGCTTGATATATTTTTTATAAAATTTTTATCATATTATTATTTTTAGAATAATTTTTTGTACAATTAATTTTAATATTAATAAGTCTTTATTACTTCATATTTCTGATAATATAAATCGGCTTTTAAATTTCTGGTAAGAGTTTTCGGTAAAACGGCCAATTTCATCGACAGATAACGTGTAATTTTATTCCTGCCCGATTCTTCTACCAAATTTTGGTAGATACTAGAGTGGGATAATAAAAAATGAACGAGATTATTTAATGATATAGGGTAAGATATAGTTTCTGTTTGTCTACCCAATTCTATAAAATGGTTCGTTTTAAGGCCACTAAAGTCTTCAAAATGGTTATATTGATCTATTTCAATTGGAGTGTTTAATCCCAATCCTAAAAGTATTTCTTCCAAGTGTATATTGAAATCATACACTAAGATGATAGCTCTCTGTGAACATAGGGGGACCAGCTTATCTACCAAATCCTGAGATTTACAATAAAACAGTGAACCTGCAAAAGTGATAATGTCATATGTATCTTCAGGTATATCCAGATTACTTTTCATTTGTATGTATCTAACTTGAGGATGGTTTTCCGCTTGTTGTAACATCGATGCACTTGGGTCTAGCGCAATTACCGAATCACAATATGCCGACAGAGACACAGAGGATCGTCCAGTACCACAACCTATATCTAATCCTAAAGAGAAATTTTGATTTGGTTTTAGACACTTTGCTAATAATACTTCGTGAAGTTTGGGGCGGTATGCAGCATAGTGGAGGGCTATTAATTCGTCATACATGTGGGCGTATCAATTATTAGTGAAATAGTATTTAGAGGATTAGATTTGGAAGTTGTGGTATTTTGTAATAAGAGGCTCTTTGATGCTATTTGGATAGTTTTCAATGTTAAGTTTACCTATGAGAGTGGACATAATTTATGAATTTCAAAAGAAAAAATCACAAAATTGCAGCGCTGGTTTATGCTTACCAAATAAAAAGCTGCCATGATAATGCATGGCAGCCAAGTTTGATTTAATGATTATACTATTTTTTCATATTTATCTTACTGATTTATCCGGGTAAGCCGGTGGACTTGGGACAGGTCTGGGATCTTTATTAATAAGTTCCTGTAAGTGCTTGATGGCTGCGTCTAATTGCGCATCTTGACCTTCATAAGTTGCTTTAGGCATATTGATCACTTCAATATCAGGAATAAATCCTTCGCCTTCGATAAGCCACTCTCCCTCTTCTCCATATACACCCATCATGGGTGCCCTGGCCACACCGTCATCTGTCAGTGTATTGACACCCGATAGCCAGACTTCACCTCCCCATGTCCGTGCTCCTATGGACTGACCTAAGTCCAGTCTGCGGAATCCTTCCGCAAATGCTTCTCCATCAGATGCTGTAAACTCATCCACTAATAAAACCAAATGACCCCTAAAAGCATACTGCATATTCCAATAGGGTTCGCCTGTCCGCCTTTTCCAGTAAAAGAACGCTTCACGCATCAGCTTTTCCAAAATAAAGCTGTCAATATTTCCTCCCCGGTTATGCCTGACATCTATTACTAAGCCTGACTTTTTAAACTGAGGATAGAATTCTCTGTACCATTGGTTGATGTCGTTAGCCGTCATGGCACGGAGATGAACATAGCCAATATTTCCATCCGATTTTTCATCTACCATGAGTCGCCTGGTATATTCCCATTCATTATAGCGGAGGTTAGCTTCTGCGCTATGGCTCATAGGTTTTAAAATTCTGTCCTCTAGTTTTTGACCTACCGAGGAAACTAATGAGAGCCTAACTTGCTGACCTGCTTTATCCCTAAGCAGGTAATTGATATCAGGCACTTCCATTAAGCTGGTTCCATCTATATGGGTGATGATTTCTCCTTCCTTAATATTGACATCCGGATGGGCAAGGGGAGACATTTCATTCGGATAGTCAGGGTCACTTTTATAAATATGATCTATCTGATATCCTTTGTGATCACTGTTTATACTAAACCGGGCACCTAAAAGCCCAAAATTAACCCGGTCCTGACCTCTGCGGAGATCTCCGCCGCCCACACTGGTATGTAGCACGCTAAGTTCTCCTATCAGCTCACCCATCACATCTGAGAGTTCGGATCTGGTAGTGACACGAGTGGCGAGGGGAAGATATTTTTGATACATTTCCTCCCAATCCAGTCCGTGCATGTTTTCATCGTAAAAGTAATCCCTTTCCATCCTCCAGGCATCTGTATATAGCTGCTTCCAGTCTTCAGAAGGGTCTATGGAAAATTTCCAATTACTCAGGTCCACTTTATAGTCCGAAATGCTTCCTACGGGAGATGGCTTTAGTTCCACCACGTAATGGCTACTTCCGCTTGTAAAGAACATGAATTTTTTGTTCATAGAGGTCGTGAAATTTTTAACATCATCGACAAATAATTTTTGCTCTGCTTTATGATCAATAGGGGTCATCTTCACCGGGGCCTTACCGGTACCAGGAGGAGTGGCCTGGGTAGAGTACACCTGCATGCCAGCTTCTGTTTCCTGATAGAAAAGTGCTTTATCAGTCACAATTAAGTTTCTGTAATTCCCAGCAGGAATAGGCACTTCTCTTAGTCTTCCCATAAGGCCTTTTTCATCCACTGTTACGGTGACATCAGTTTTTTCATCCTTTTCTTTATCTTCTTTTTTCTTTTCATTCTGGAGTTCGTGGTTATAATGAAATGGAGATACCAAACCTTCCTGTAGTGAAACATGGTATATTTTCATTTGCTTTTCCCAGAAGGGTTCAGGTTGTCTCGTTCCCCATGGAGAACCTATGCGGGATTCAAAATTTCTGTCCGATATAAAATATATCCACTTGCCATCAGGGCTCCACTGCGGGTTAAAGCTGTTGGACCTATCAGATGTAAGCGTGATCCGCTTTTGGGTATCCACTTGTACCAGAAAGATCTGGTTAAAAGAATTTGAGGCTGCCTGTACGTATGCCAACCACTTGCCGTCAGGTGACCACGACATGCCAGACACTGACTCCTGGCTTTCTGAAACTTTTATGCTTTTACCGGTACTTCTGTCTAAAACCCACACATGCTGATTGAGATCATAGAAAGCGATTTTTTTGCCATCCGGAGATGGATTGGGGTCAAATCTGATGGTGTTGCCGTCAGTAGTTAGTGCTTTGCCTGGTTCCATTCCGGTGCTATTATATTGATAGACTTCAAATTCACCGCTTTCGTCAGAAAATAATATGATGTCATTATCATCGGCTGTGAATACAGCATCCCGGAATCTCACGCCGTCCTTTCTTTCCAGTCTCACTATCCGCCCCTGTTTCACAGGCATAATAAATGTCCTTCCCCTAGCAGTAAGCGCGACTCTTTCTCCGTCATTACTGAGGGATACATGACTGATATATTTTTCAGGATCCGTCACCCACTTTTCCCTCATCTGCTCAAAGTCAGTTACAAGGTTAATACTCAATTTCTGATCAGCATTGTTATTTAAATCCATTACATGGATATCGGCACCGACCCTGTACACTAGGGTGTTTCCTGAAAGTGATGCCTCACGGACATCATAGTTATCCTGACGTGTGTGCTGCTTTAGATCTCCGCCATTCTCATCCATTGACCAGACATTCATGATATTATCTCTGGCAGAGAGAAAGTATACCCTTCCCTGATGGTATATGGGATGGTGATCCTCACCTTTATAATCTTTTGTTAATTTTTCCGCTTCCTCGTTCCCGAAGGTGTATTTCCAAATCTGCCTTGCGGTACCTCCTTCATATCTTTTGGTGACATTATTATGAAAGGTAGGTCTTACAAAAAAATAGGTGCTTCCATCTGGTGTAAAACTACCTTCTGCAGCCATTTCCAGGGGGAGGATGTTTTTAGCGCGGGTATTTATATCTATTGTTACCGTGTTCAGTCTGGGAAGAGTAGAATACTGATTGGTAGCATAAGCTACTTCAGTATCTGACTTCCATGCCATTGGAATGGATGCTGCGGCTTCATACGTCAACCTGCGCGGCATTCCTCCTGATAGCGGCATGATGTATATTTCAGTTGGCCCCTCATAGGAGGCAGCATAGGCCACCCATTTTCCGTCAGGCGAAATTTTAGGTGCCTGTTCATCTCCCGCATGGGTGGTAAGCCGGGTAGCTTCACCACCCTCTATTGATACTTTCCAGATATCGCCTTCAGACACAAATACGATCTGGGTACCCACGATGTCGGGCTGCATGAAATACCCGCGCGAATCTTGAGCAAAATTAGTCTGTATGAAAATCTGAAAACAGATTAGAATGGAGAAAATATGCTTCATATCGATAAGTGATTATTAGAGTTTTCAATATTTAAGAACACCAAAATAAATAGAAAAACTATTTTATAGATGTATTGGGGAGGAATTGTGACAGGAGGAGAGGGTAGTAGGATAATCGGTTAGATATATTTCACCTTTTATTGGAGTATAGAAACTCGATATCAGCTATTTCGATATTGAATATAGAAAAAAATAGCCCTGCATATAATTTATACAGGGCTAAGTAATCAATTAATCATTATCGGTTATGGCAGGATCACTCTGCTTATTTCGTGAATGGCACCATTGGTGGCGATTACATCAGTATTTAGAATGAAGGATTCTCTACCTTTGTTATCTATCAGTTTAGGACCTGATAAATCTACTGTAAAGGTTTCTTCCAAAAGTGATTCCACTTCACCATTACTTAAATCTGCTGCTAACACTTTACCTCCCACCACATGGTAAAGGAGTATATCTCTCAATCCATCTTCACCTACAGCTTCCAATACTTCTGCAAGACTTCCCAATTTTAGTTCACCAAGGAGATCCACAAAAGCAGCATTGTTAGGAGCAAATATAGTCAACGTGCCGGATGCCACAGCATCAGCAAGTCCCGCAGCTCCCACAGCTTGGTACAGTAAGGAAAAATCATTATTATAAGAAAGTAATTCGGCTAAGTTGGCTGGCAATAATACAGCATCTATTCCATGAATCACTCCATTTCTAGCTTTTTTATCCGTCATTATGATATTGGCGTTGTTTACCATGGGACCGTCTTCCAGGCTGATTACGGCTGATAATCCAAGCTGCATATTGACAAATCCTTCTTCAAGATCAGTCGAAAGAACAGTACCCGGTACTACGTGATACAGCAGGATATCTCTCAGATTTTCTACACTTCTGATGTTTCCTGGATTTAATCCCAACTCTGCAAATGCAGCATCGGTGGGAGCAAATACGGTTAGTTCATTTCTGGCAAATACGCTTGCCAATCCAGAAGATCCCAAAGCAGCATTAAAGGTGGCATAAGTGGGCTTTTTGACCCTTGCATCGGGATAGTTCTGATCAGTAAGGCCATCTTCTATGCTTTTAAGCGTAGCAGGGATGTCCATCAGGTCAGATGAGTCCTCCATAATAGGTTCCGCATCATCAAGGCCATTACAACCTACCATAAAAATTAAACTCGCGGTCAATACTAAAGACCACAGCACTTGGTTCATTTTGGGTTTCATAATTTAATTGATTAGAGATTGATAAAATAAAATAAAATATGATCAGTAACAGTAAGTTAGAGTCATTGTTTAACATTTTTATATATATTTTAAACATTTTTTATTATTTGAAATTAAATTTTGCTAAAAAAGCTCATTTGGGGCAGTGTATTGAGGATTAGGAGTTTACAAATAATTTAAAAATCAGCGATCACCTCATAATAAAAAGGGGCACTAAAAATGCTATATCACCAATATAAGAGTTGACGGATCTACTAACTATGGGAAATAACAGTCATTCTCTTAATATGTAAAAACCAACTTTATTTTTAAAAACACAAAAGTAAAAAACTATGAAAAATTATTTAATTGCATTTATGATGACAATGATGTTAACAGGGACGATTAGTGCTCAAAGTGTTAATATCGGGGTAAAAGGTGGCTTGAATGTTTATAATGTCACCAACAGCGGATTGGATCAAAAAGCGGGTGTCCATCTTGGATTATTGGGGCATGTGCATTTATCTGATCATTGGGGCTTACAACCTGAGATCATGTATTCATCTCAAGGTGCTAGAGGTGATGCCAACAATAGATTGAATTTAGATTATCTCAACGTCCCTGTTCTTTTACAGTATATGTTTGATAACGGGTTTAGATTGCAAGCCGGTCCACAATTAGGCTTCTTGATGAGTGCAAATACTATTAATGGAGATAATAAAGTCGATGTTAAAGACAGCTACAAGAATATTGACCTAGGCTTATCCTTAGGCGCAAGTTATGTGCATCCGCCTACTGGATTTGGTATAGATGCCAGGTATAATCTTGGTCTGGTGGATATCCATGAAACCAACGATTACAGAAACAATGGATTTCAATTAGGGGTATTTTATCTGTTTAATCATAGGAATTAAAGTCTTAACAAGATAAAGAATAAAAGCTGTCCGCTATCAATAGCCGACAGCTTTTTTTTTGGATCTTAATTCTCAGCTTTTATTATTGAAAATCGGTCCTGGTTCAAGAATTCTTCTCAGATAATTTATTTGGCCAAGGTGATATGAAAAGTGAGCTGTAAGATGGATTAGGAAAAAAGTATTGGTCATTTCATACCCCAAAACATTTTCTACATACAGTTTATTCAGGTCCCCTTCATTCATATTGGCAAGGGAGTTGAGAATAATGGTTTTTGTTTCCTCTATATCCGCAATCAGTTTTTGTTTGGGGATATGTCTGGCATTAAATTCTGCTACCCGATCCCTATCATATTGCTGATGTCCTATATTTTTTCCTATATAAGTTCTTAGATTGCCTAAGAGATGCATGCACAAATTGCCTGCGGGATTGGTAATATTTCCTTTCGTGATCCATAGATTCTCTTCATTTGAAAAATCATCTATTTCATTCTTTAACCTATCCAGGTCTCTGTCAAAAATTTTTATGAGTTCATTTATCATCACCAAAAGGGCTTAAATATGAATATGTCGGTCCACTTGGAGGATCTTTCAGCTTCCCCGATGTTCATAAGATTAATTTAGGTTGAGACCTAACGTGAGTCCAATCCATGGTTTACCTTCATAAATCCAATACTGTCTATTACTATCCAGAAGATTGTCAAAACCTATCGAAAAACCAAGTGTTATGGCATTTACAGCAAAAATCCCTGCAATCCCTTTAGTCCATACTATCCCATCATATTCCTGTAATATCTTATCATTTGTAGTAGTAGGGCTCATGAATGTGTTTCCAATTCCTGTCAAAAGTCCCAGTGAGAATCCATGATGGTTTATAGCCCTATCGGATTTGCCTAATTTATTGGTTTTATAATTTACTATGTATTTATCTGTTCTTAATCCTACATATATGGCGCCACTGAGTTCTGTGTTTAATTGAGGTGGAACTCCTGCCTGGGATGGTCTAAATTTCAGTGGAATGGTTAAAAAATCTACATCGAATGAATTAATCCTGAATGAAGTTAATCTTTTGGCTTCATAATTTTTGTCGTATTCAAAATATTGCTGTAATTCGGTGGTATCGATTACTCGGGTCCCGTCCACATTTTCCGTAGCATAAACCTGGATTAAGTTTCCCTCTATATCTACATATACTTTTTCTTTCTTATTATCTATTTTTTGGATGTAAAAACCATCTGAAAATTCAGTTTTGGGAGTATTTTGCAAAGCGCTGCAACTACATATAAACTGTATTAATACAAAAACAGATAGAAGTCTGATCATAGAAAATGAAGTTGTCTGATATTTTTTCGCTATTAATAAGGTCCAATTTATTAATTTTCTATCGTTTAATTAAATTACCAAATACCATATCCCGGAAACAAATCTTATTTATAGTATTCAGAGTTTATTTTTTTTGGTTTTGTAATAATTCTTATCAGCGTTTAAATTGTTTTGATCACCTCTGCATAAATAGTTCCTCTTCATCCTGAAAAGCAGATTTAATGTCCACAGTATATTCATTTTCAGCATTTATCTTATCCATGATTTCCTCAACCAAGGTATCTGTTATCAAAAATCTAGCATACACTATAGTCTTTATAAGTTGATAAATTTTATCTGTGCAGGTTTGTCCCAGACTATATAGTTCCGACCCACATTATATTGATCCACTGCACCATATAGATGGGGTCCAGTGTGAAATAAATGCTCCCTCCAAAGATTAATCCTACATAGTTTCTTATCCTCCAGGTATGGCTTACCTCTTTATGAACCTCTTTCCAGTCATCGGAAACGAAGCGTATTCTACCTCCCTGTACGTCGATAGGCAGGGAAAATTAGAGGTAACTTTCTTAAATCTGGACTTTTAAGTTTCCTGCTT
>DATHVH010000299.1:0-3569 GCA_035461405.1 Anditalea sp. | reverse complement strand
CTGTCCTGTAAGCGCTACTTTTGAACTGATATTAATGATTGAACCTTTGGTTTCTTTCAAATGTGGAAGGGCATAGTGGACAAGGTTGTAATAATGAAACAGATTTAATTCTACTGAATTTTTAAATGCCTGCGGACCGGCTTCTAACCCGGCCCCGTCATTTACACCTGCATTGTTTACTACTCCATAAATACTGCCGTATTCCTTGATAGCGTATTCAACCACTTTTTTACAAAAATCCACATCCTGTAAATCGCCTATCAAATGCCCCGCTTTTTTTCCTCTATCGGCAAATTCCTTAATCAAGCTAAGGGTTGCTTCTTCTGATTTGGTGGCAATGATAGGGATACCATCTTCTTCTGCAATGGCCCGGGTGATTCCCTCTCCTATCCCCTTTGATCCTCCAGTTACGATGATGACTTTATTCTTCAATCGAAGATCCATTCAATTTAAATTTACAGGTTATAAAATTTTATTGCATTCGATCCCATTATCTGGCTTTGTTCTGATGCTGATAATTTACTGATATGCCTTTCCACTGCTCCGATTACCTCTCCATATTCTGCAGCTACCAGACACACTGGCCAGTCGGATCCAAACATCAACCTCTCCGGGCCAAAGGCTTCCAAAACTGTATCTAGATAAGGCTCCAAGTCTTCGTATTTCCAACTTTGCCAATCAGCCTCGGTCACCATTCCTGAAAGTTTGCACATGACCGTTTTATGTTTTGCCAGAGCAAAAATATCTTCGCGCCACTGTTCCATTTCTCCGCTTTTGATAAGAGGCTTTGCCATATGATCCAAGACCATCGGCATCTCATCATAGCTGTCCAGGGCCCTTATAGTAGCCTGAAACTGGGGCGGTTTGATCAGCAAATCATACGTGAATTTATACTTATGAAGTAAGCGCAGGCCTTTTTGGAATCGGGGCTGAAGTATGAAAGCCGGGTCAGCTTCATCCTGTAGCGAATGACGGAAGCCTTTGAGAATGGGTTGGGAGGTACATCTTTCCAGTTTTTCCTCCAGATCATCAGCCAGCAGATCCACCCAGCCTACTACTCCTTTTATGAAGGAATTCTGCTTGGCTAAACCCAAAAGAAAAGGGGTTTCCTCATCATTTTGCCTGGCCTGCACTGCTACACAGCCATCCATCTTATATTCCTTAAGCACCGGTGCCAAATCCGCAGGCAGGAAGTCTTTCCTGATACGTTCCATATCTTCATCAATCCAGGAATAGGATGATTGACTATAATTCCAAAAATGCTGGTGGGCGTCTATCCTGAGAGAATGTTCACTCATATATTATTAATTTATATATTTCAAAACTCTATTTTAGTAAAGAAAAATTTTATTTGAAAGAAACCATTGCCTTAATGACCTGGCTGTCAGGTTTAATCCATTCATCAAATATACCGATCATATTTTGAAATTTTTCCTGATGTGTAATGTATGAAGAGGTGGGGAATTTTTTCTGGGATAAAACATCAATGACATGATCAAAATCCTCTCTCGTCGCATTTCTGCTACACATGATAGTGGTTTCCTTGGCATGGATGGCCGGATGGTTAAAAGTAAGATCAGTTTTGGAAAGCCCTACCATGACAAATCTACCTCCGTGGCTTAAGTATTGAGGTCCGGATTCAAGAGCTGATTTATTTCCGGTGGCATCAAATACCGCCTGACATAAATCAGTATCAGTATATTCTGTGACTTCATCCACAGCACCAGAACTTGCTATGACGATTTTATCTACGCCTATTTCTTTTTTCGCAAACTCAAGACGCTGTTGGTTAATATCCAAAGCTATCACATTTGCTCCCTGCTGTTTTGCCAAGGCCATTAAAGCCAGTCCAATAGGCCCACAGCCCATCACTAATATAGTTTGTCCAAATTGGACATCAGCTATTCTGATGGCATGCGCTGCAATGGCTAGAGGTTCCACTATAGCCATTTCCTCAAAACTTAGATGGGGAGTGGGAATCAGTATTTCTTCAGGGACACTCAATGTTTCCTGCATCCCACCGTCCACATGGACTCCCATTACTCTCATATGCTTACAGCAATTTGTTTTTCCATTATTACAGGCAATGCAATTACCGCAGTGCAGGTACGGAATGGGAACCACTTTGTCCGAATTCTTAAATTTATGTGATCCATTGGAATCCACTATCTCCGCTGCCAATTCATGACCGAGAATTCTGGGATATGAAAAATAGGCTTGATTGCCTCCGTAAGCATGGATATCTGTTCCACATATCCCTATTCTTTTAATATCTATCAGCACTTCTCCATCACCCGGAACAGGTCTGTCCTTTTCTTTAAATAAGAAATTCCCGGGACTCTCGCATACTATATATTTCATGTGCGGTTGTATAAAATATTATTGATAAATTTTAAAATTATTAAAACTTGATTTTTCAAGATAACCGTTTGAGATATCCGATATTCGTCAAATTTAATAGTTAGAAAAGCCATTAGCTTAAATATCCGTTTTATTTTTTAAGCCACTTTTCTTTCCACTCCGGATAATCTTTCTCTAAAAGCTCTTCTCCATAATTTCCTAAGTAGCTATAACCAACTCTACGTTCATGTTCTATTTCTGAAAGATTATATTTGACTTTGCTATCCCTTCCCACAAATATGGGTCGGTTCGAACCAATTTCATAGAACCTAGCCCAAAGCGGCCCTGCATCAGGATCTTTTACCATTACTCTATCATAACCCTTTGGTAAAGATTTGTCTCGCTTCTGCACAACTTTAACTCCCTCAATTTTTACCTTCTCAAACCAAGTCACGGCACTTTGAATAGAATTTTTAACTTCAGGACTAGGGTCTTCTATACCCATCAGAAATCTCACTACCCCAACACTCTCCCCTCCACTGATAGAGGGAAGCTCATAGGCACGTGCATTGGCAGGACTAAGATCCTCTCTGTGGTGCTGTGCACACCATGCAGTCAATTCCCCATCTACTTCGATCTGGGTTTTTAAGATGACTTCCACCCCCCGGTCAATTGCTTTCCTGGCCCGTTCTTTTAATTGCTCATCTACAAAGGTATAAGGTCTATTTTCTTCAACTACATCCCTTAGCACTTCCATCACCCCTATCATAGCATGGTCATTAAAGGTAATGTGTTCATAATACCCCTTCCTTTCCGGGTAATATTGGGCCCATCCACCATTTTCATACTGGGCATCGAGAAGATAATTAAAGCCTTTGAGAAAACCGTTTTTAAACTCCTCCTTTCCTGTGGCATTATAGACCTTAGCTAAATATCTCATCTGAGTATGGGTAGCATTATTGTCTATAGTCGTTCCGACTACTTTCTTTTTCTCGTTAAGGAGCTTCGATTTTTGTTTACTGCTTAATTTTTCGGCCATGTTGATATTTTTATACCAACCTCCGTTTTCCTTTTGGTAAAGTAAGACATTTTCTGCTATCCTTACCGCATCTTCGCTTCCATACCATTCCTGATGCTGACGCTGGGCCTCGCTCCATGATATCACAGGATGAGACTGAGCTTGTATTCTCTCTATAGCATTGGCAAAAACTAGCAGGAAGCATATGTTT
>DATHVH010000298.1:0-6343 GCA_035461405.1 Anditalea sp. | reverse complement strand
TGAATTGTAATAAAAAAAGGGGGAAATCCCCCTTTTTTGTAATAATATAAATGATTTTAGTCTTTATCCCAGATAAGGTTTAAGTGTCTTACTTCTACTGGTATGACGTAACCTTCTGATAGCCTTTTCTTTAATTTGTCTAACTCTTTCTCTTGTAAGATTAAATTTTTCACCAATTTCTTCCAGTGTCATGGCATGTTCTCCATTAAGTCCGAAATAAAGGGTAATCACGTCAGCTTCCCGCTGCGTAAGAGTAGATAAAGCTCTCTGAACTTCTTTTCTTAAAGAATCATTCATCAAACCATCATCTGGCTTTTCTTCACCGTCATTTTCCAGGACATCCAGTAGACTATTTTCCTCACCCTGAACAAATGGAGCATCCATAGATACATGCCTACCAGAAATTTTCATGGTATCCACTACCTCACCTGCTGTCACTTCCAAAACTTCTGCTAATTCTTCCGGAGATGGTTCTCTTTCAAATTTCTGCTCAAGTTCAGAGAAAGTTTTGCTGATTTTATTTAAGGAGCCTACCCTGTTTAAAGGAAGCCTTACAATTCTGGACTGTTCTGCCAATGCTTGCAAAATGGATTGCCTGATCCACCATACGGCATAAGATATAAATTTAAAACCTCTAGTCTCATCAAAACGCTGAGCGGCTTTGATCAGACCTAAGTTGCCTTCATTGATCAAATCACCTAAAGAGAGTCCTTGATTTTGATATTGCTTAGCTACAGAAACCACAAACCTTAGGTTGGCTTTGGTTAATTTTTCAAGAGCAAGCTGGTCACCTTCACGTATTCTCTTTGCGAGAACTACTTCTTCGTCCGCTGTCAAAAGGTCTACCTTACCTATTTCCTGTAAATATTTGTCTAGAGACTGGCTCTCTCTATTGGTAATCTGTTTGCTAATTTTAAGTTGCCTCATTCAATTTGATTTATTTTGTAAAGACTGGTGATATAACAGATGTATCTTGAAAATAAGTTCAAAATACTCAAATAGTTTAATTTAACTTAATCTTTTTTCTCTGATTTTTCTGGTTTAGGCAACAAAACCTTTCTTGATAACTTGAATTTACCGGTTTTCTTATCTACGTCAATTAATTTAACTACGATTTCTTCACCTGTTTCAAGAACCCCTTCCATAGTCTCTAATCGATCCCATTTGATTTCAGAGATATGCAAAAGACCATCTTTGCCAGGCATAAATTCTACAAAAGCGCCGAATGGCATAATATTTTTAACCTTACCTGTATAAGATTCACCGATCTCAGGTTGTGCTACTATACCTTTGATTCTTGAAATAGCTGCATCCATAGAACCCTGGTCATTTGAGAAGATGTTAATCTTACCTGCATTGTCCACTTCTTCTATGATGATAGTAGCTCCAGTATCTTTTTGTATCTCCTGGATCACTTTACCACCTGGCCCGATGACAGCACCTATTAGCTCTTTTGGTATCATAATGTTAAATGACCTTGGAGTATGTGGTTTAAAGTCAGGCTTAGGAGCAGAAAGAGTCTTATTAATTTCATCTAAGATATGTAGACGTCCCTCTCTGGCTTGATAAAGTGCTTCTTTTAATACATTATAGTCAAGTCCTTCAACTTTAAGGTCCATTTGACAAGCTGTAATTCCCTTAGCAGTACCAGTAACTTTAAAATCCATATCACCAAGATGATCTTCATCACCTAAGATATCAGATAGAATTGAATATTTACCAGTCTTGGCATCAGATATCATTCCCATCGCAATCCCTGTAACAGGTGCTTTGATTTTAATACCAGCATCCATAAGTGCAAGTGATCCCGCACATACCGTAGCCATAGATGAAGAACCATTAGATTCCAATATATCCGAAACTATCCTAATAGTGTATGGGTTTTCGGCTTCAGAAGGTAATACTTTCTTCAAAGCTCTCATGGCAAGATTACCATGTCCTACCTCTCTTCTTCCAGGGCCTCTATTGATCTTTACTTCACCGGTAGAAAATCCTGGGAAATTATAATGCAAGAAGAATTTATTGTATCCAGATATAGTAGCTCCATCTACCATCTGCTCATCCATTTTAGTACCTAAGGTACAAGTAGTTACAGACTGGGTTTCTCCTCTAGTAAACACAGCAGAACCGTGTGCTGAAGGAAGATAATCCACTACTGACCATATAGGTCTAATTTCATCCAATTTTCTACCATCAAGTCTTTTCTTCTCATCAAGAGTAAGATTTCTGGCAGCTTCTTTATGAATTTTACTAAAATATGGTCCTATTAGACTTTCTTCAAAACCATGATCTTCACCAAGATTAGATATAAAAGCTTCTTTAACCTCTTTAATCAGTTTAGATCTTTCTGATTTATTAGCTATTTGTCTTCCTACGATTTCATATAGCATATCATAAAGTACAGTCCTCATCTTTTCATACAAAGCTGGGTCTGATTTTTCATGATTGTATTCTCTCTTTTCTTCTTTACCTACAGCAATGGTAAGTTCTTTCTGTACAAGACAATGCTTTTTAATCTCTTCATGTGCAAACTGAAGGGCCTCTACCATCTCATCTTCAGATACCTCGTCTCCTTCACCCTCTACCATCAATACAAATTCTAGGGATCCTGCAACGATCAGTTCTAAAGTAGCCTTTTCCAGCTGCTTAGGAGTTGGGTTTATGATAAGTTTCCCATCAATCTTAGCTACTCTTACTTCAGAAATAGGACCATTAAACGGAATATCGGAAACAGCCAATGCAGCAGACGCAGCCAATCCTGCTAATGCATCTGGAAGCACCTCTTCATCACCAGACATTAATGTAATGGCAATCTGAGTATCTGCGTGATAATCATCAGGAAAAATTGGCCTGATAGCTCTATCTACAATACGGCTAATTAATATCTCATAATCAGAAAGTCTACCTTCTCTTTTTAGAAATCCACCAGGTATTTTTCCTGATGCAGCAAATTTTTCTTGGTAATCTACTGACATGGGAAGAAAGTCTACGCCTTCTCCAGCTTCTTTTTTGGAAACAACAGTGGCGAGCAACATTGCATTGCCCATTCTTACTACTACGGAACCATCGGCTTGTTTTGCCAAGGCACCTGTCTCTATAATGATTTCTCTTCCGTCCTCGAGTTTAATGGACTTTGAAATTACGTTTGGTAACATACGGTTGTTTTAAGAATATATCTTGATAAGTTATAAAAGTAAGGTTTAATATTTGGGGGATTAATCAAAAAAAAGTAAGGTTCTTCCATAGAAGAACCTTACAATAATAATTTTTTATTTTCTTATTCCTAGGTCCACTAGAACTGCTCTGTATCTTTCAATGTCATTTTTGATAAGATAATTTAGAAGACTTCTACGCTTACCTACTAATTTTAAAAGACCTAATCTAGATGAGTGATCTTTCTTGTTGGTTTTAAGGTGGTCCGTTAAATGCTTGATTCTAAATGTGAATAAAGCGATCTGAGACTCAGGAGATCCAGTGTCTTTGTCAGATTTTAACCTACCATGATTTTGAAACAACTCTGATTTTTTCTCTGATGTTAAATACATGCTTAGTTAATTATTATATTTATTTGTAAAACAGCTACAAAGATAGATGTTTTATTTTTAATTTTAAAATATGATTTACATTTTCCCTTTGCCTTTACTAAAGTATTTCTTAATTTTTAAGAACATTGTTTGATAAAGATCCGAATCAAATAGCCTGGCATCTTTACGGGCTTGTTTGAGGAAAAACATACCTATAGGTAAAAGACACAAGTTAGCAAACCAAGTACCGAACAGAGGGTCAGTTATTCCCTCTTTTGCCCATTTCTCCCCAGTAATTGTCAGCATATAGAATAATATGAAAAATATGATTGAAAAAAGTACCGGCATACCCAAACCGCCTTTTTTGATAATCGCACCAAGCGGAGCTCCAATCATAAACATTACTATACAAGCAAATGCTTGTGTATATTTTTGATACCATGCTATTTCGAATCTTCTGAATTCCCGCTCTAAGTTATCAATTTTAGTTTTTTGGATATTAAACTGGTTTTTCAATGTTCTGGCAGAGTTTAGCGCAATAGAGGAAGCCCTTACGTTAGCTTCTCTTGAATTATAAATAGAGTCAAGTATATCTTTTTTTTGCTGACTTATTTCAGGAAGCTTAACCTCTTCTTTAATAACAGAAATAGTATCCTCGAAGGGCCTTTCACTTTTTGGCAGTTTGACAGCTACTATAACCTCTGAAACTGTATCATTATCAATAATTATAGAATCAAAAGAGTCTAAAGTATTCAATGTATCTTGGTCATCGTAAAATTCTAAAATATGGTCTTCTGGCCCCTCTGCATCCATATCCATCATATAAGCTGAATCCCCCTGAGAAAATGTAACACTGTCATTCCCTGCCCTTTCAGATAATACTTTCTCCTGCCACTTCATGTTTCTTATAGAATCTCCTATCTCCTTTTTCTTCATTATATCATCAGGAGGGTTGAGTTTACGTACACGTGTGAAATATGAATAATTAGATTCTGTGTTCACATAATTATAATATCGGAATGAATTTATATCCCTGTCCATAGAGTCCAGGTCATAACGTATTTCAGCTATATTCTTGATACTTCTATTATTTGACCATTGATCATCGGTAGTTCTGTTAAGGTTGAAAGCATCCAAACTGAAGATCATCCTGTTTTGAGTAAAACTGGTCCTGCTAAAATCTACAGGTTTCTCCCTTATGCCCCTTTGGTTTCCACTTTCCTGATAACTGTAACCATTAAACAATGATAGCTGCATATACCTGTCATTAAAAAAAGGTTCCATTCTCCCCGAGTCAGCCAAGATTACGTTATTGTTTCCTTGACCAGCCGAATGGTCATAAATTATGATATCTTTAAGTGTTACATCATCTAACTTTCTGTTAACCTTTATGCTGTAATTGGGAATACCATTGTAAAAAACACCTTCCTGAATATCAAGAGCAGGTGATTTCATACGAATATCATATAATAAACTAAATGTTTTAAGATTTACTTTAGGAACAAGGTAATTGTTGGATAGATAAGCGAAAAAAGAAAGTATAACTACAAAAATACCTATAGGCAGTAGTGCCCGTAACAATGATATTCCGCTACTCTTAATAGCGGTTAATTCAAAATGCTCACCTAAATTACCAAACGTCATTAAAGCTGAAAGCAAAACAGCCAGTGGTAATGCCATAGGTGAAATGCTTATAACAAAGTAACTGATAAGCTCTACGTATATCATAAAGCCCAAGCCTTTGCCAAATATTTCATCGAAATATCGGAGCATATTTACCGTAAGCAGAATAAAATCAACTACAATAAAGGTGAGTAAGAATGGCCCTATAAAGGAACCCAGAATTAACTTATCTAATTTTTTCATGAAGTGCAGATGCGCCCCGTACTTTAGTATGACGTTACAAATGTCATAATATTATATCAAATAATATAGTTCTCTATTAATTAACCCCCAATTATTTCCTTAAGATGCATTATGAGACTTTCCCAGATAGATTCCTGCTCCTCGTCATCATATGCGTCGCTATAATCAATAATTTTTAAAAACAGTGACTGAGTCAACTCATTCTCATCAAGCCTAAATTCAATATAGGAATTATCTCTTGCCTCTGGATCGTTGGGATCAAAATATTCAAATTTAACGCTATGATTGCTGCGTATAGAGGCTATTTTAGCTATATGATCTTCCCCGTCATAACTGAACACATAATTTCTGTCTTCATTAATAGTTACATCATCAGCAAACCATTGAGAAAGCCCGCTAGCTGTACTCAGATAAGGGAAAATAATTTTTTTTGAGGTATTTATCTGATAGTCAGAAACAAACTTATTCTTCACCATTTTATTTATAATTTCGGTTCTATAAAAATTTCATTTTTATTTGTCTGTGCTTGTTTTTATATAAGAAACCCTACATATTTGCATTCCGATTTGGAAACGTCCAAAAAGGCCAATTGGATAAAAATACATTTCTATTCGATATAAACATAACTAATATCGGAAATTATTTGCTTGATTTATCTAATTATAACCAAAAAGCATAAAAACGGCGAGATAGGTCAGATGGTTAGAGCGCGGACGGCAGTTCGATTCTAGTATCGGCAGTCTTGATTTGACATAAAAAATATTACGGCGAGATAGCTCAGATGGTTAGAGCGCAGGATTCATATCCGCCGCGGCGGACGGCAGTTCGATTCTAGTATCGGCAGTCTTGATTTGACATAAAAAATATTACGGCGAGATAGCTCAGATGGTTAGAGCGTAGGATTCATATCCGCCACGGCGGACAGCAGCTCGATTCTAGTATCGGCAGTCTTG
>DATHVH010000297.1:0-4571 GCA_035461405.1 Anditalea sp. | reverse complement strand
GTTTGACTACTGGGATTGTAAAAAATATGAAGGAAGCAAATATTATAATGTGGAAACTCCATTGGAAAAACTTCCAATTTATGTCAAAGCTGGCGCCATTATTCCTATGCAGGATGAGGTATATAAAGATGACAACCGGCCTTTTGGAAATATTACCTTAGATATATTTCCGGGTGCAAAGGGCACGTTTAATTTATATGAAGATGACGGACTTTCCGAAGATTACACCACGGGGGAGTTTGCCATAACAAAAGTGGAAACATCCAGCTCAAACAATACCTCAAAAATTTCCATTTATAAAAGTGACGGTCAGTATCAGGTACCGGAAAGAAGCTACATTCTTAAAATTCGAAGCGATGAATCCCCTAAAGCAGTATCAATCGGGAATAAAATATTAAATACCGGCAATCAAAACCAAATAGTAAGCGGGACTGAAGGATGGTGGCATGATTCCGAAGAAAGCATCCTTTGGGTATCGGTAAACAAAAAGTCCGATCAGCAGGTAGATATTAATATTCAATAGCACTAAAGGTAATAGTCAGTACACAACAGGACAGTTATCTATTTCGATTTAAATAATTTCACTTTACATAACAAATCTTTATTAAACCATGGCAATTTTAGAAAAACAATACAAACACGTTTCTAACCTATGGGACGACCAAAAAGCTTCTGCGTTAGGAGACGACGAAGTAGCACTTTTAATATATAGATCCAATATCCTAGGTGCTGATCTTAGGATCACCAACTATGGCGGTGGAAATACATCTTGCAAGACTTTTGAAAAAGATCCCCTATCAGGAAAGCAGGTGGAAATCATGTGGGTAAAAGGATCAGGTGGAGACATAGGCACGCTTACCAAAGCTGGACTTGCCGGACTATATGTGGACAAACTTAGAGCCCTGGAATCGGTTTATAGAGGTTTGGAATTTGAAGATGAAATGGTGGAGCTTTTTAATCACTGCATCTATGACCTAAACTCTAAAGCACCTTCTATAGATACCCCTTTACATGCCTTTCTACCCTTTAAACACATAGATCACCTTCATCCCGATGCGGCTATAGCCATAGCAGCTTCCAAAGAAGGTGAAAAGATCACCCAAGAACTCTTCGATGGTCAGATAGCCTGGGTGCCATGGCAGAGACCAGGCTTCGATCTGGGGCTTCAGCTTAAAAAAGCTCTCGAAGACAATCCGGGAATCCGCGGCATCATGCTAGGTGGCCACGGTCTGTTCACTTGGGGTGACACAGCTTATGAATGTTATATAAACAGTCTGGATGTGATCGAAAAAGCATCCCAATATCTTGAGGATAATTACGGCAAAAACAGGCCTGTATTCGGTGGAGAGAAAATCCAGTCTCTGGCTCCTGAAAAAAGAAAAGACCAGGCGGCTATCATCGCTCCGCTTTTGAGAGGCCTTGCTTCCAGCTATGACCGTATGGTAGGTACCTTCAATGATTCTGATACCGTACTTCAGTTTATCAATTCAAATGACCTTGACAAGTTGGCTCCACTGGGAACCTCCTGCCCAGACCACTTCCTTAGAACTAAAATCCGTCCACTTGTGCTGGACATCCCGGCCGATCAGGATCTTTCTGACCTGGGCCAATTAAAGGAGCATATCTCTAAATTGTTTGCAGAATACAGGGACTCTTATAAAGACTATTACGAAACACACAAAAGGTCTAACAGCCCTGGAATGCGTGACCCCAATCCGGTGATCATCCTTTGGCCGGGAGTGGGTATGTTTTCCTATGCCAAAAACAAGCAGACATCTAGAGTTGCCAGCGAATTTTATATCAATGCCATCAATGTGATGCGCGGTGCCGAAGCGGTATCTGAATATGTTTCCCTACCGCTACAGGAGGCATTTGATATCGAGTACTGGCTACTCGAAGAAGCCAAGCTTCAAAGAATGCCAAAAGAGCAGCCAATGTCAAGGAAAGTAGCTTTGATCACAGGAAGTGCCGGTGGTATAGGTAAAGCCATAGCAGACAAACTTGCCAAAGAAGGAGCTTGTGTAGTGCTTACTGACTTAGATCCGGAAAGATTAAAAGAATCTATTAAAGATTTCAATAAAGATACAGGCATACAGGTCCCTCTAAATGTATTGGATACCGAATCCATTTCCAAAGCCTTTAAGGCGGCAAGCTTAGCCTTTGGCGGAGTGGATGTGGTAGTGAACTGCGCCGGTCTTGCCATCAGCAAGCCACTTGCAGATACTTCAGAAGCAGACTGGGATCTATTGAATGATGTCCTGGTGAAAGGACAGTTTATGGTCTCACAGGAAGGCGTTAAAATCTTAAGAGCCCAGGCGCTCGGCGGAGACATCATCAATATTGCCAGCAAGAATGCATTGGTATCCGGACCAAACAATGTAGGGTACGGTACGGCAAAAGCAGCCCAGGTACATATGTCCAGATTGTTGGCTGCTGAACTAGGTCCTGACAAAATCAGAGTAAATGTCGTAAATCCAGACGCTGTCATTGAAGGATCCAAAATCTGGGAAGGCAAATGGGCTGAAGGCAGAGCTAAAGCTTATGGTATTTCCGTAGAAGAACTTCCTGCCCACTATGCTAAGAGAACACTTCTCAATGAGATCATCAGCACTGAAGACATAGCTAATGGCGTGTTTGCGTTTGTAGGTGGAATTTTGTCCAAAAGCACAGGCAATATCCTGAATGTGGACGGAGGTGTAGCAGCAGCATTTGTTAGGTAATATTAGTTTATAATTAAAAAACCTTCCAGATTTTCTACAGCGCAATTCTCGATGAAGCATCTATAATCCGGAAGGTTTTTACCTAGACCTTTCAGGATCTTTGTGTTGCCCTAACCTCATAAAGCTTCCTGGAAGGTTAATTATTTTATATCACCGGCTTTTTCTATATTTTGCTTATGACTTTAAGAGATATGGAAAAGTCAATGAGGATAAGACCTTACTCAATCTTGAATTTTAGTTCTATCATTATTTCGACCCCAAAATGAAATTAACCACAGATCATATCCAGCAATCCAATACCAAACTGGAAAAAGAGCATCAACGTAAATTCGATTTTTTAGCGGAATCCTTGGACCAGAGGGGTCTGGATGTTACCGGCCTTATACAAAAAATTAAGGACCTGCAGATTGCCATTCCAAGTTGGGCACTGGGTGCAGGAGGTACCAGGTTTGGCAGATTCTCGGGTGCGGGAGAACCCGCTACCCTTATCCATAAGATACAGGATGTAGGCATCCTACATGCCCTCAATAAATCAAGTAATGCCGTATCTCTCCATATCCCCTGGGATATCCCTCAGGATTATGAGGCCATCAAGCAGGTGGCCGATGAAGTGCAGATAGGTTTTGACGCAGTCAATTCCAATACCTTCCAGGATCAGGAAGGACAGATACAGTCATATAAATATGGTTCTCTTGCCAATTCAGAGCAGGCAGTAAGGGACCTTGCTGTACAGCATAATAAGGAAGTAATTGAGATCGGAAAGAAATTAGGATCAAAAGCTTTGACGGTGTGGCTGGCAGATGGGGCAAGTTTTCCCGGACAACACAGCCTTAGAAAAGCTTTGCAAAACACCTACGGCTCACTGCAGGAGATCTATAAAGACCTACCGGAAGACTGGAAGATGCTGGTTGAATATAAGCCTTATGAGCCTAACTTCTACAGTACTGTAATTCAGGATTGGGGCACTTCATTCCTATTAGCCAATAAACTGGGGCCTAAAGCCTTTACTCTCGTGGATCTGGGTCATCATTTGCCCAATACCAATATCGAGCAGATCGTTGCCACCCTGATGACTGAAAAAAAATTGGGAGGCTTCCATTTCAATGATTCTAAATACGGAGATGATGACCTTACTGTGGGCAGCATCAAACCGTATCAGCTGTTCCTGATCTTTCATGAATTGATCAGAGGATTTGAAGAAACGGAAAATCCTCCGCTATCCTGGATGATCGATGCCAGTCATAATTTAAAGGATCCATTGGAGGACCTATTACAGTCTGTGGAAGCGATTAAAATATCGTATGCACAGGCACTGCTGGTAGACCAGAAAGCATTGGAATCAGCACAGGAATCCCATGATGTGACTGCGGCCCAGGATATATTGCAGGATGCGTATAGGACAGATGTAAGACCACTTTTGGCGGAAGCCATCAGGCAGTCCGGTGGCGCCATTTCCGCCATCGACGCCTATAGGAATCTAAAGGTGAGAGAGCAGTTGATCAAAGAAAGAGGTACAAGTAGTAAAGCAAGTGGATTATAAGATGCAGAGGGTTTCAGTTACAGCCATATTTGATATCGGAAAAACCAACAAAAAGTTTTTCCTTTTCGATGAGGAATTCAATGAGGTTTACAAAGTCTATCATCGGCTGGATTATGTACAGGATGAGGACGGGGATCCCTGCGAATCTTTGGATGAACTGACCCGCTGGATCAAAAAGACATTGGATGAAGCTTTAGCTTTGCCAAAGTTTCTAATCCAAAAGCTGAACTTCACCACATATGGTGCCTCTCTTGTCCATGTAAACAAAGACGGGGAACCTGTAGCCCCGCTATACAATTATACCAAAGAAT
>DATHVH010000296.1:0-4149 GCA_035461405.1 Anditalea sp. | reverse complement strand
AAGATTAGGAAGTACTGGAAAACGAGTGAAAGAGCTACAGTCATTGCTTGGAATTCGAACTGATGGAAATTTTGGTCCTATAACTGAAAAACATGTTAGGAAATTTCAGAGTGAAAAAAATTTAAAGGTAGATGGAATAGTAGGTCCTAAAACTTTACAACTTTTGATGCAAACGTATATGGGTGAGATTATACCCATATATGAAAATAGTTTTGATATGGAAGATCAATCTGATCCAGAAGACGAAATGTTATTAGACCCTGGGGATGAAGATGTTCCCACAAGTAAATGTTTATTGGAGTTGATCAACCTTATAGAAACTTCAGATATCACTAGAAATGTAAACAAATTGGTTTTTCATTGCACAGCCACTCGAGCAGGTGCTTCGATCTCTTCCATATTAAATTATTGGAAAAATAACTTAAAATGGAAAAACCCGGGATATCATATTCTCATCAAAAAAGATGGTTCATGGACTCAGATATTAGATTTTAATCAGATATCAAATGGGGTTAACGGTATCAATTCCCATTCGATACATGCTTCATATATCGGTGGAATCGATTATCTGCATAAAGCAAAAGATACGCGAACAGTAAAGCAAAAAGAAGTTCTCAAAGTTATATACGAAACATTTGCCAGGAAGCTCCCACATATTACCTTTCATGGCCATAATGAATTTTCAAATAAAGATTGTCCTTGTTTTAATGTACCTCAATGGAAAGATAGCTTGACAAATGAAAGGGATTTAGTTTTAACGTAGGTTGATATATCACCCCATTGTAAAGGTATAAGTTAAGAATTTATAATAGACTCTTATCTTTTGATCCACCATACCCACCATATTAATAAAGTTAATAATTATGTAATTAAGTATCGTTCAAAATAAACATATGGAAAATAAACACCCGAAACAGTAATTATTTAAAATGTGTTTTGCAAATAGTATTATAAATAACGACCTTTATATCAATTCATTAGGCTGAATTATAAGTTTAGAGCCTTGTGGTAAAACACTGAATTAAAACTCTATTTTTTTAGGGAAAAATTCTTTAATAAGTAAATAAAAATTAATGCAGCTCGGCATATCATTTCATCCGAACTAATAACCTGACATTTTCAGATTTTCGATGGAAGTAAATGATATTATTTAAACCCCTATCGTATATATCATTTCATTCTTTTTGATTTAGATTTAAATTCTTTGGACTATGGAAACTTTAAATACCATTCTGTTTAAACATTCTGAGACCTTAAATAAATTTGAACATGTTTTATCCTCTAGTAAAATGTCCTTAGAGGAGGTGGGCAGAGAAAGCAAAGAAATATTTCAACATTCCGATGAAAATTTCAATCTGAAGTACCTTAATCCCACTGGATGCCATTGGTTTGGAATAGAGGATGAGATGGCAATTGATCGAAAAGTAAATTTTTTTAAAAAATTTTATCATCCAGATACTTTAAAAGTTGAATTTCCGAATATTAAATCTTTTTATGACTATCATTCACCAGAAATAATATATGCAAATTACCAGCAACTATATCATCCTGCTGAGAATGCTTTTACTGTTTGTCTGGTATTTATAAAAAAATTAAAAGTTACATGTGGCTATCTATCGCTGACATTGCCAGTAGCTAATTTTCAGGGATTAAATAAGAAAATAAAAAGGATAATTACAGAGGAGCTGTTTAGGAATAATCATTTACAAGAATTTGAGCAGTTAACAGAAAGGGAGTTGGAGATATTAAGGCTGGTGGCTATGGGCCAAAACAATCCCGAAATTTCCAGGGAATTATTTATCAGCAGAAGTACTGTAGAACAGCATCGAAAAAATATCAACCGAAAGCTGCATGTGAAGGGGATAAAAGATATTATGGATTTTGCTTATGCCTTTGATTTGGTTTATTAGATTTTATAAACTACGAGTTATTGGTTTCAAAAAAAAGGATCCATGAAGTCAAAAACACCTTGCCAATTGACACTGCCGCAAGCCGCCTTTCAGTCAAAAAATTCAATTTTAACAGCCTCTCCATATGACTAATCCCCATTAAAATATAGGACAGACGGTTTTAATTTATCTCTGGAGATACCCGTTTACCTTATATAAAGTTCTCCTTCTCCTTACTTTATGCTTATAATGAAGTAGCTTTTCCCCTCCAACCATCCTATCTACTTCACTTTGGGTGAACCTTCCTTTTAAAGGAGGATTGATTAGTTCTATGAATAAAATTTTACACCTTTTTTTCAACTCTTCCATATGTTGAGGAAGGTTAGTATAACGTTCGTCAATCCAATGGTAAACTGATAGTTCAAAAACATAATCATATTCACCCTCCGGTAAGGTGTTTCCAGTCCTAAATAAGACATCCTGTTGTTCAATATGTTCGTTTATGGTTTTCGCCATCTCGATATTGTTATTGTTTACATCAATACCTTCCACTATTGCTCCACTTTTACTGGCTTGAAAAGCGAAATAGCCATAATGGGTTCCAAAATCAAGAACATGCTTTTTCTCATAATTTTCATGCTGCATGTAGCTCCATAGTAACCTAGAGTCTGCTTTCTGTGTGGGCAACCAATCAAAGCCCTGAAACCAGTACTTTCCTTTGTGCCATTCAATGATTTTTTCTTTGCTCCATTTAGAATAAAAATTTAGTGTTAAAGTCTGCTCTTTGTACTCTTCAGGAATGGAGTTTTTTGTATATACTTCCAGGATATTTCCCTTCTGTCTGGAACCCTCAAACCGGTAACTCCAGCCGTACCGGTACTTACCGCAGGGGAGACTCAATTTAAGGAATGTGAATTTATGGATATCCTTCACTATGGTAGGCCTAATAGGTATGATGTTTTCGTTGGTTTTTATATTAAATGTTCCAATTAGTGAGCAACCGAATATGCTCTTCAAGAGCAATGATCTTTCAGAAGTCTGTGCGACTTTTGATGCTTTTCCTATTCCTTGAACATATTTTCCGCAAACTGTTAAATCACCTGGTTCCCCCTGAATGTTTTGGGTCTCTAATTTGGTACTAAAACTTCCACTTAAATTCACCAAGTTTATGGAATGCTTTTTTAATTCTTTCGCCATCCATTCATCTCCAAACCGATGCTTCTGATTTACATTCCATTTTTGCTCACCGTAGATAGGATTGTATTTAGTGTCGAAATGAACTTTCCCATCTGCAAACAATTTGTAATCAACGCCAATTAAAAAAATATTTTTAGCTCCCATATATGCCGCCAAATGGATGGCAGAATGGGTAGTACTTGACCATGTGAAAATTTTTGCATTTTTGTTTAATTTTATACTCTTTGCACTGATGTTTTTCTCATATGGATTTTGAATAGAATAAATATAGGCTTCAGTATTCAGGGTTGGGATTCTGTGAGGGCCATCATTATTTCTCTTATCCGCATAGTAATGTTTCACCAGTGTTTCTGGTAGAAGGAACTTTCTGTTATCAATTACATGTCTAATTGACTCGTGGGTTTCAATTTCATGAACAAGAATGTAATCCATGTAAGGCATTTTCTCAAATGAATAATTGATGCCAAAACATAATTTATCCCTGAAATCTTCCGGATTGACTTTTAAGAGGGAGGGACCTCCACCAAATATATAGATGTCTTTTCCTTCAAATTTTCGCCACAATTCTTGAATTGGTCTGCCGCTCCTTTTTGTAACAGCGAAAGAAGGATAGTTTTGATATAAGTTTGCATTGGGCTTATCCGTATTTGCCTTTACCTTGCCATTAATAGTGCCTTTATGGCTGTGGACTCCACCATTTTGTCCTGAGAGTGGCGGTATGTTTTTTGGTGAAATATGGTGCTGGTGTTTTACATTAAAGTAAGAATGAATATAGTGAAAAACTAGTTTACGAGGATCCCAATAGGTTTCCATCCAGTGTCTTGACAAGGTACCTATCCGTGTCAATTCCTCACTGTTTTCGATTAGATCGCATAGTTTATTAAATAAAACTTCTGAATCAGACTTAAAAAAGGGATGGGTCGAGGTTCCACTTACCATCTTCATAAAATTCAGGGTCTGATCATCCATGTTATTTATAGTAAGCGATCCAACAGAACACCCCTCAAGTGATTGTAGATGGTAGCTACCTGTGACACATTCATCTATACAGATATGGGCGTTT
>DATHVH010000295.1:0-4119 GCA_035461405.1 Anditalea sp. | reverse complement strand
GGTTTCTGTCTTTATTGTCATTTGAAGCCATAATATTATTGAATTTATGAATCTAATGATTCGTTAAAGTTTTATTTAAATATCAATCCCATCTACTAAAACTCGATGGGATCTCATCTAGGCTATTGGTATTAGCGGCAGCTTCTCCATATTAGGATGTCCTGCTTTTACAGCCTCAATGTATAACTCATCAGATATTGGTATTAAATCCGATGTAGGCTGCTGGCGTCTTACCGTATCTTGCCTATCTCGGTCTCTATCTGTGTCTCTAGTGTTATCATCGGTATTATCTCCACCTAGAAGGAAGAATAAAATTCCAACTACGATTAGACCTATTACGATCCAAATCCACCATGGAAACGAGCTTTTCTTTTCTACATTAATTTCTGCCATAATTTTAAGATGTTAGTTTAGGTTAGTGATTAATTATATAAAAATAAAAAGCAGCTTCAACTGCCGCTGAAGCCACTTGGAATTTAAAATTTATCTATTACCAGAATTGTAATCAGAATCCCCTCTACGGTCACGATCTGAATCATTTCTTCTATCAGTATGACGGTCATCGTCATCATATTTCTCTGTTTCTACCCTTGTACCGCGAACAGTATCTCTGATAGTCTCTTCCCTTTCACTGACATTTTTTTCGAGGTTTACCTCTTCGACTACCCTTGAATCTTTATTCACTACTGGCTTTTCATGCGTTTCAGAGACATCTATTGTTCCTTCCTGAAAGTTGTCCAGCTCCTCTTGGGTAGCAGCACGGTCTGCAGGCTTACGGTTTACCGATATATGTTCAGTTCTTAACCTGATCTTTTCCTCTACCGGTTTTTCTATTATTCTGCTTCTGATGCGCACTCCACCGGATTGCACTTCTCGCTTGCCTACCTGAAGTTCTTCTTCTATGACTGGGATCGATTCAGTCTCAGATCTGTGGGCGCTTTCGGTATTTGATCCGTCACGATTTCTATTTCTTTCATAAGAATCATGGACATCCATAGCCCCATACTGGTCCAAAATGTTGGATGCTCTATGCGCTTCCTCGGAATTTCGGGCATGTACCGTAAGTATCGTCCCACGTCTGCCTACGTCAGAATACCTTCGGGAATCTTCATTATCACTTCCAAAGAGATTATCGAAAAAGCTTCCTATACTGCTATCATTGTCATCCCTTCTGGAATCATAATCTGTTCCTCTATTACCTGTAGTGTTTCCAGGTTCCTGAACGGAAAGATCCACATTGGAATCATTGAATCCGTTTGAATATAATTTGCTGGCGGCTTCTCTTGCCTGCTCAAAATTTTCGAATATTGCTACTACTGTATGTGACATAATAATTGTTGGTTTGGGTTTTTAGTTAATTAATTATTTTAAATATTATTATTAATATATAAATTATGATTTGTCAAAGCCTGTGCCATGGTCAGATTGTTTGACGATGACTTCCTCCTTGCGAAGGGTATCATTTACCGGAACAGAGGATTCCGTCTTATGCTTTGTTACATGAAGTTCTTCGACCAGCATAAGTTTTTTCTCCACTACCAATACTTCTTTTACTACCGAAATAATAGTACAGTCACCCTCTTGTCTGATGGCCGGTGGAGCAGAATCTACGTATTCATTAATCTCTTTTCTTTTTACGGTAATATTTTCTTCAGTCACCGATATGTTTTCCGTAACCTCTTCTTCGTGAACCTTTTTGGTAATACTTATTCTACCTGTTTCCACTTTTTCCTTATCTACCTTAAGCCTTTCCTCTATTACAGGGATTACCTTAGGATCAGGCCTACGGTAGGAGTCATCTTGATCCTTTTTATCTTCCATATTTTTAATATTATAGTTATAATTTGGTTTAGCTAATAGATTTAATACAATCTATGTTCCGAATAATACCAAACCTCATACTGGAAGAAATGAAAGAGATTCCCATCAATGGTTAAAAAATTCAGACTTTGAAAGTGTAACCATTCATGCACAATTTGACCTATTCGAGCCCACGGTCGACGGGCCATGTACCACAAAAAATAGGTTCAGATGAACGGGGAGTATGAAGAAAGTATAGAGTATATGGTATATTGCATTTGGTATAATGTATTTGGCATAAAGTAGGGTGCCTGCTTTGAGTAAGTTTGAGTTAATACATTAGTAGAGGTAAATAGCAAAAAAATTCGGTCTCAGAACCATCTTCGGTCTTCCGTTTCCCGTCTTCCGTCTATTTTAATCAATTTAATATTCCGTACCTGAGGCACGGTTTACACTTCTTACTTTTTACTTCTTACTTCTTACTATTTTGTCAATGGTCAGTTCTACCGTTTTCTGCGTTCGTGTTTCTCACTATTCCACTATTGAAGAATCATCTGATACTGCAAAATGAAGCTATTCCTTCTGGTGGTTTCCATGATGTTTCCGCTTGGGAGTGCATCAAAGATGGGGCGGTTTTGGATGGCGAAGGTAAGTTTGGACTTTTGGCCGTCCATCAAAAGGTTGATGCCTCCCTCGTAATAATTGACAGTTTCGCCAAGGCGGTCGTAGCTGGAATGCTGACCGGAGAAAAATGGCTGGAACATTTCTTTACGGTGGGAAAAAGTCCATAGATACCCCAACTGATAATAAATAGTATTACCGGTTCCTATGGCCGGCCAGGCATTGCCCGTTCTGCTAAATGTGCCATTGGCATCGACACCGGAGCCTACATTATTCAGCCCGATGATCCTAATAAAGTTGGGTCCAAAATCATCGTTATAATACGCCGTATAAAAGGTCAGGGCATCTTTATGTCCTAAAGGAAGTTCCGCAAATATATCCATAGCCAATAGTCTCATAGGGGTAAGGACGGTATCTGCAGCTGCATTTAAGTGCCACATGGCTCTGGGCTGGTTCTCAAATCCGGCACCAAGGGCCAGTACTTTTATCCTGCCTTCATATGTACCTACATGAAAAGGAGATATTAAACTCTCGTGCTCAAAAAACTGGTATTTTAAATAAGCAGCAGTCTGTATACCCGTCTTGGCAAAGGCAAAATTTGATACACTTCCGATGGAAGTGGTTTCAATGGGAGCATAGGGACGGCTAAATACAAGTCTATAATCCCATTGCTTCCATTGGCCATTGGCATAGGCACTTAATTTACGAAGTATATTATCGGTTTGGTTTACGGTGGGAATGGCCACCACCGGAATGTCCAGGGTAAGTGTACGGAGGGCACTTGGTGCAGCATAGCGAGACACCCCGTTCCATCCTGACTGCCCGGCCCCGATGGTCAGGTGTTTGGTAAATTGATGGTCTACATAGAAATCCAGCAACCTTATTTCACCAAACCTGGCCGTGAGATAGTTGATATTATTTTGCCCCAGGCTCAATACTATATTGGTCCTATTGTTAAGTCGGGCATATGCCTGCAACCGTACCCGGCGAACAGAAATATCGAAAAAATGGGAAGATGGTTCTCCGTTGATCAATGTGCCCGGATTGTTTTCGTTTTGTCTCATCCAGACCTGGCCCGCTACCGACATTCCTACATACGAACTGCTGTCCTTCTCTATATAGTAGCGTAATGGACGCTGTTGCCCATATGCAGAGAGACAGGTGAATAGTCCGAGCAGCGTAACAATTATTGATTTATGTATCACCAAGTAAAAATTTCGGATTATAAAAAAGAGATGTTTTACCCAAAAGCAGAAACATTATAATCAAATATAGACATTCTTTCGGAGATAAATGGTCCCTAGCCTTCTGTAGCAGCTATAGTAGAATGAGAAAACAAAAATAATTTAGCAATTCCAGTGGTGACCATAATATAATTATTCAAAACTTACATATACAGTATGCCAATGCTTTCAAATGCCCAATCAGAAGACTCATAAGCAATCCAAAAAGGAGAGGTAAGATTATCCATCTTTAATGCTTTGACAGGAAGAAGGGGAGCAACATAATTCAGGTGTCTCTAATCTGTTCATTGGGCATTCACATGCAATTCATTCAGCTGCGGATATAAAAAATAATAAGAATAGATTCCAAAGAATTATTTAAAGAGACTATTAATGAGTAACTTGAAAAGACTGACTATCTATTATCATCAAAACGATAATCGGTTCCAATCTTCACACTAAAGCTGCTCATGGA
>DATHVH010000294.1:0-2222 GCA_035461405.1 Anditalea sp. | reverse complement strand
ATCCGTATCTTTGTAATTGTTTATGAATGTGTTCTCTCCTGCTGATATTTTATATATCGGATAAGCTTTAGCTTCAGCTTCAAGATTACTTTTTATTATTTCTATGGGGTGGTTCCCCGTATTATTATGCGACATATTTTATTTCTCATTTGTTCCTGCATTGCTGTATCAGCTTTAGGGCAAAATATCAGTGGTAAGATTCTTGGCCCTGATTCCAAACCAGTAGTTTTTGCTAATGTACTACTGCTTCAGCCGACAGATTCTGCTCTTGTCAAAGGTACCATTTCGGATGCTGAGGGCATATATCGTTTTGATAATGTGCCTGAAGGTAATTTTTTGCTTTCAGGCTATATGATGGGCTATAAAAGGAATTATTTGCCCATTGCCATCAAAAAAGGGGATATAGATGCACCCCTGATTTCATTGATCGAAGAGGTAGGGATACTGGAGGAGGTAGTGGTGGAAACAAAGCGACCTTTGGTAGAGCAGGATAATTACAAAACGGTGGTGAATGTGGCCAATAGCATCATAGCTACAGGAAGCACTGCACTGGAGGTACTGGAGAAAGCCCCGGGGGTGCGTGTGGATAGACAAAATGACGGCATATCACTAATGGGCAGGGAACAGGTGATCGTGCAGATCAATGGTAAGCAGACTTATCTATCTATGTCCGATGTGGTGGCGCTGCTCAGGAATATGCCCAGTGATAATATAGATAAAATAGAACTGGTGACCAATCCAACGGCAAAATACGATGCTGAGGGAAATTCGGGAGTCATCAATATAGTCTTACAGAAAAATAATAATCTCGGCACCAATGGATCTGTATCATTAACGGGAGGTTCAGGGAGATACCTTCGTACGAATGGAAGCTTTCAAATAAACCACAGGACCAATAAATTCAATTTTTTCGGGAATGCCAGTGCTCTTCAAAATAGGTTTTATTGGGATTTTGATCTGTTAAGGGATCAGGCAGACGGAGAGCTGAGGAATATTGTCACCCAGCTTTCATATATTCGATTTTTGGATAAAGGACAAAACGCAAAGGCAGGAGTAGATTATTTCCTTGATGATAATACTACTATAGGAATCGTATGGACAGGTTTCGGGCTCAATAGATTTGAAGATAGTCCAGCCCATACCGCATTTAGACGAAGTCATGAAAGTCCGGTATATTTCCAACAATTGACACAAAAAGAACTATCGGTCCAATCTCAAAACCATGTCGCAAACCTTAATATCCAACATAATTTTAAATCACATGGCGCGGTGCTCAATGTGGATTTTGACCTTGGATTTTTTAGAAGGCAATTTACCAATGATTTAATTACTTCTACACTAATACCCCATGGAGTAGAAGGATTGGAAGCTTTGTTTACAGCAATGCCAACCTTGATAGATATTAAAACTTTTAAATTTGACTATTCCAGAGAAGTTTTTGGTAGTTGGAAAATGGAAACAGGGTATAAGATATCTAATGTGCAGAGTGATAATAATATGTCGTTGAGGAGAGGAGATATCGAAAACGTTCAACTAGACCCCGAATTATCCAATCACTTTAGATACTTGGAAAGAATTAATGCTTTATATGTCAGTTTTAATGGAAAACTCTTTTTAGAAACAGATTTACAGTTAGGATTGAGGGCGGAGCATACCTATTCTTTAGGCGAATCATTAAATTTGGGACAAAGGGTTCCGCGAGACTATTTGAATCTTTTTCCCACTGTATTTATATCCCGAAAAATCATGTCTAATCAAACACTTGGATTTTCTTATGGATACAGAATAGATAGACCAAATTATCAAAGTCTTAATCCTGGTAGGTCCTACTTAGATCCATATGCCTTTTCAAGAGGCAACCCGTATTTAAATCCCCAATATACCCATGCTTTGGAATTGAAACATTCTTTCGATAGTAAAATTTTCACTTCTATAGGAGCTAATTATATAAGTGACTACATGATTCCAATTCTACAGCCCGTGGATGAACGATCTGCTGAACGGGTTATGGAAAACTTCGGTACAGCTCAATTTTATAATGCCAATATGAGTTTTCCGGTTACAATACATGAAAACTGGAATCTTCAGGCCAATATCCTAGGTGCTTATAGACGGTTTCAATTTATATTTTTAGGAAATCCATTGTCTACAGAACAGATATCAGGGAGATTTAATGGGGTAAATACTTTCACGCTGGGTAAGGGTTGGAGTGCAGAGATGAC
>DATHVH010000293.1:0-3475 GCA_035461405.1 Anditalea sp. | reverse complement strand
GTATTCATAACCGTAATATTTATTATAATAATTTGCTACAGTCCCTATGACTGGGTTTAATCAAAAAGTCTATAGACTAGTATGACAAGCGCAATGCTAAAGATGGTTGTATATATTTCCTTGTTGTATTTAGCTAACCAGTTGGGGAGATAGATGTCAAAATTAGCTTTTTGGGAATCGGAATATTTCTCTGCTACTATGGTTAATGGACATCTTAATCTATAAATCGCCAAAACCAGACCTTCAAGCACAATGAGCCCAATACATATCCATACCCACTTATCGATTTGATCTACCACTACCGCATACAACAAATAAAATATCACCACATTGAAAAACACCCATATTAGGGTATGGAGGCTTTTGACCAATATAAGTTTAGTGTTTGAAGTCATGGCAAAAAGTCTATTTACTGAAATTTATTTTATAAAAATTCATTTATTATATAGTTACAAACAGCCTGTAACCCACCATTCATATATCTGCTTATTCCCCTTAGATTTATCCCGTTTAAAATCTCTCTAACTCGCTCTGGTTCTTAGGAGTGGGGACTATGAGCAGAATTTTCATACGTAAAATAACGAGCATATCAACATACATCTACGCATTTACAGTCAGCAATGAATATGCGTTTAATACATTAATACTATCGTATAAAACTAATATTGATTTTTATTACAGATTAGAAGCAACATGGAATATTACATTTTTTTAGCAATCACAAAAACATGCTTCTCTGGAAATTGATCCAACTCCAAGTGCCTGACTTCACAATTGCTTTCCATAATGACTTTCAAATTTCCTTTTATACCAATAGTGCTATAATAGAATTTTTCATTATGCCAATCACTTTCATGTTCACCATGATCATCCCCAAGTGTATAGGCCAAAATCCCATTTTTTTGAAGCATCCCACATAATTTTGAGATCACTTTAGAATGCATCGAAAGAGGTAGATGAAATATACTATCCCATGCTACTATCAGGTCATATTTTTTTTTTGTCTCCCAGGTAGAAATATCCGCTAATATAAATTTGGTAGATACATGATTGTCCTTGGCTAATTCTATCATTTTGGATGAAACATCAATTCCAGTTACCTTAAATCCATTAATTTCTAACTTTCTGATTATCCTTCCTCCGCTACCACACCCAACATCAAGAGCTGTTTTTCTTTTAGTGCAATAAGAAATGGCTCTTTCAATCTGTTTTATCCCATAATCTGAGTCGTGATGGTATTGATGCCACCATTCAGCGATTTTATCATATTTTTCACCAATATTATTTTTCATAAACAGGGAGATGCATACACAAAGTCAAATGTAAATTCGGTTTTTTGACCAAACCCTTATTAAAAGGTTTGTAATTCTCTAGGCATTCTTCCCACTTAAATAATCCTTCAAACGATTTTTGATAAACCATTCCCAGCCGTCTTTACAGCTTTCTCTACGGAATTCCGGTATATCCTGGGGAAAGGTTTCGATCACCTGATGGGACACCTTTAGTTTAGAGCCATTCTTATGTTCTGCTAGCTCAAAGGTCACAGTAGAATTTCCATCGTATCCTTCATATTTCCAATTATAAGTTATTTTTTTAAAGGGTTCTACGGCTGTTATATGCCATAGGTGAGGAAAAATCCGGTCTTCATTTTCTATAATAAAGCTAGTCTTAAAACCTACCTTTGGTTCAAAAGCCTCTATGTTTTCAAAAAACCATTGTTTCATTTGTTTCAAATCTGTTATGGCATTCCATAACTGGTCTATTGAAACCTCAAAAAGCTGTTCTATTACGACTGGATCATCAGTTATTTTCATCTACCAAAATTCATTTCTTATTAGTTAAAGTGGCAATCCGTGAATTATTATACTTATTTAATTCTAATCCACCCCGGGTAAAATAAATTAAGCTCCATAGAGTATTTGACTATAAATCATTTTTCTATCCCGGAATACTTTTTATAAATAGCTCGATAACCCAACAATCTTCCGATAGGGGCAACTGTATGCATTAATACTTTTTGAATTCCAACAGGAATGTCTGCAAGGTATGATTTGCTGTCAAGGTATTTAAGTGCCACCAATTCTTGCATTAGACCGTATTTTCCATTTTTACTTTTTCCGTCTGCGGCTAGTCCGACTAGATTTTCCACCAAATAGTCAAAGTCCAATGCCGGTGTGACCGTTTGTATATAAATCAATGGCATATCTGAATTATTATAATGATTGTGTGGAATGTTTTTTTGTAATGTGATTTTTTCTCCAGCAGATAAAATTTTAGGATTGCCGTCTATTAAAATAGTTAGTTGACCGGAAATAACTTCAAAAGTTTCATCCTGAAAAGCGTGAAAGTGGTTAGGCACATATTGTCCTTTGCTAAGGATGGTGGCTTTCAAAGTAACTCTTTGCCCGCTAGTGTCATTGGCAGTTTCTAGAAATTCGTATGAATCGCCATTATTGGGATTGGTTGATATCTGTCCTATTGTCGGCATACATAATTTTTTGTTTGAAACGAATCAATAAAAAAATATAATTTGATAGGCAATAATTGGCAATCAGGAAAATACAAATTCCCTGGGTGGGTTTAATTTTACTTGTCTGAATTTAAATTAAAACAACTATACTCAAATTTTTCCATTTACAATTTGTCCTCACTTCAATGAAAAATTATTTATTAATATAAGATAATAAAATCAAATTGGAATTAGTATTTATTATTCATAAATATTGAAGATTCTATCTAGCTGTTCAAGAGGTTTGTGTACATTTATCAATGTATGTTATAGAATTAAATTTTTATTTTCTTTGTCTGGGTTTGATATACTAAGTATTTAATTAGAAATCAGGAATGGCCGATTATTATCTATACCGCTAATCTTTTTTTATAGATTTTAATTTCATAGGCCAAGCTGATTAAAACTATGTAAATTCATTCAAATTCTACTTCCTTAATTTAATTATTAATATTACTTATGAATTTAAGTGTAGAGATAATATTATGGAAAGCAACAATTAAAAAATCACAGCTATTTCTTGCCAGAAAATCTATAAATTCGGCCATGGGTTTTAGCATAGCGATATTGGGAACCGGCAATGTGGCTTGGCATTTGGTGCCGGCGCTGGAGGATGCCGGACACACGGTCACAGAAATTTATGGACGTGATATCGAAAAAGCAGAACAGCTTACTGGCAGGGTGTATGAAGCCGAAGCCACGGATGAGCTGGATTTTTCGGAGAGCAAGGCGGAAATTTTTATCTTGGCAGTAAGTGATACGGCTATTGTAGAACTGGCAGATGAGTTGATACTACCGGAGGAAAGTATTCTGGTGCATACATCCGGGACGGTTTCCCTGGAGATGCTGGGCTATAGTTCGGCTACTTATACAGGTATCTTTTATCCGTTGCAGACTTTCAGCAAGGGTAGGGAAATTGATTTTTCTGAAGTGCCGTTTTTACTCGAGTCGGATGATGAGACCACC
>DATHVH010000292.1:0-9264 GCA_035461405.1 Anditalea sp. | reverse complement strand
AGAAGCAGCCGCTCCAAAAGGTGCCAAGAAGGCAGCCGGTGCAGCTCCAACTTCTAAGAAGAAGGGTGAAGACAAGCCGTCTTCAAATCAGCCAGCAGCAGAGAAATCTACTCTTGGCGATCTTGATGCATTGACTGCATTGAAAGAAAAAATGGACGAGAATAAGAAGTAATATTCTTTAATTTTCGCTTATATATTAAAGGCGCTTTCCGAAAGGATTGCGCCTTTTTTAATGTACAATTATCAATACTCAATTTTCAATTTTCAAAAAAAAAAGATTACGGTTTCTGCATGTTTCTTTTAGTATTGTTAATTATTGAAGCAAAAATGGCAGTTAATTCTTCACATTCCTTAAAAATTAATATCCTTTTCTCAGAATCTCCATATTGAATTTTATCTAAAATTTTTATCGATGTTCGGGATTCTTTTAATTCTTTTAATGAGATACTCATCTTGTGGATAAAATCTTTCTTGGATTCGGCACTTTGGGCTTCTCCGTAATTCAATGCCGGACTACAGGAAGACCTAATGAGTTGGCCCTTTAAATGTGTACCTGCAAAATCATTGGGGACAGTGTTGCAAAATTTTATGACATTGGCCGCAAATAAAACTAGTCTATCTTCTAAGTCATATTTCCTTTCCATAAAAAAATCTTTTTGAAAATGTTCAATAATCAATTTACAATTTTCAATAATTAAAGTAAAAAAATCAAAAATCAATATACAATTTTCACTAATCAAAAATTAATTTTCAAAAATCAAATAGTTGAAAATTGAACCTTGTTTATGGAGCATTCTCAATTATCCATTGAGTCTTGAAAATCGAACTTTATCAATTTAGCATTGCCCAATTTCCATAGCGCGTTGAGAATTGTTCATTGTAAATTGAGCCTTGAAAATTGAGCCTTCCTAAAGTTTATGCCTAAAAGTAAACCTCAAATTATCATAATTAAATAATATGTCATAGCGGTAATCCTTCTCAGTAGAGCGTAAATATCCGAGTTCTAGCCTTATTCGATCCGTCATATAATATTGAAATCCACCATAAATTCTGGTAGTGTCAAAAAATTCATCCCAATTCATATGCGCCATTACTTCTGTTGATACCTGTAAGTTCCAATGACCCTGTTTCCTACTTTTGTCTATAATGGTAAAGTCGGTAGTATATTCGTACCTCACACGGAAATCAAAAGAATAAGAATCTTCAAGTATTTCATTTACTTCATCTTGGGGAATAAACGTCCTCAATGTATCTCCAGTAAATCGCTGCTCTGTTCTGATCCTGTGGTTAAAATTCCATCTGTTATAATCATAAGTGAAATTAACTTCCTGATGGGGTCTAATTTCGGGCTGAATAATAGGGGTATAAATACTATAAAGTTGTGAGTACGCTAATCCCGCCCCAAAGTTAAAATTGTCAGATTTCATATAATATAACGTTGACCTAGTGATAGTTTGAAATTGTCTCGACGGACTAAAAAATCTTCTATTATCTACTTCTGCATCCAATTGAAATTTATCTGACAATTCCCATTCTAGATAATAGCGTGTCCAATACACCCCGCCACTTTCCAGAGCATTGGGTATTCTTTGGGCCCATGTAGGATGAAATATTACACTAAACAATAAAAGAAAGAGTAGGCTGCATAAAAATTTATCCATGCATCACCTAGCTTCAAAAACTAAACCAACGTAAAGCATAAATCTAAAAAGTGTACCATCATGTAACCTTTATGTTTTAAACAACTTATAGCTATTTAAAAATTATAGGTCTGAGGCTTTTTATAATAAGCTCAATTGCTTGGCTGAAATAATACTATTTCATAATAAGCCTATAAACAAAAAAAGCATCCAGGTTATGGATGCTTTTTAATGTTGAGGTCGAGAGCGGATTCGAACCGCTGTACAAGGTTTTGCAGACCTCTGCCTAGCCACTCGGCCACTCGACCAATTTTTTAATTGGAATGCAAATGTAGATATTATCTCTTTTTATCCAAAAGGAAGTCTAATAATTATTGCAAATAAGAATTAAAAAATAAAGTTGATAAAGCTTGTTTTTAACACTTATAATCCCCTGAGTTTTTGTAGACAGTCTTTTTTAAAATAGCATTTAGAAATAGGAGTTATTTATATAGATTCTAAATAAATACATTTTTTAACAATAATGATATAAAACATTGAAAATCAATCTATTAGTGGTAGGAAGTATCTATTCTGGGAGATTTAATCCATATATTGCCTTAGTTTGAAAATAAGAGTCTGGGTAGTACATTTGTGGGGATTATTGAAAACCGTGAAATAAACTGATTAAAGAGTAATAAATATGTCGATCAAACGCTCATTATTAAGTGTTCCGTTAAGATTAAGCAACTTAGCATTGGTACTTTTCCTCTTTATGGGGATCAATGCGTATGCTGCTGATCCTTCAGTATCTGACAGTGACGATGCTATTACAGCAGGTCGTTCATTGTTCAATGCTAACTGTAGAGCCTGTCATGCCTTGGACAGGAAAGGTGTAGGTCCAGCTCTAAGAGGTGTGACCGAGCGTAGAGATATCGACTGGGCCAAAAGGTTTATTGTAAATTCTCAGGCGCTAATTCAGGCAGGTGATGCTACAGCCGTAGCCTTGTTCAAAGAGTACGGCAATACCGTAATGCCAGCCCATACATTTTTAGGTGATGAGGATCTTAATAACCTTTTAAGTTACATCGAATACGGTGACACTGCAGATGCTGCAGCTGCAGCGGCAGGAGATAGCGTGGAAGGTGAGCAAGCTACCGGAGGTATACCAAGTGAATATCTTACTATAATCCTTGGTGTCCTGGTATTGGTATTGTTGCTTATCCTGATAGTATTAGGGCTGATTATATCAGTATTGACCAAATACCTTAATAAGCAACCTCTGGATCATGAAGACAGGGAATTCATCAACCAGAAAACTGACTTTAAAGCTGTACTTAAAAGCGATGCCTTAATATTGATAGTTACCACTATTGTCTTAGCTGTAGTGGTGAAGACTGCCATAGATGGTTTATATACCGTAGGTGTTCAGCAGGGATATGCGCCAACTCAGCCTATCGCTTATTCTCATGAACTTCACGCAGGGCAGTATGAAATCCCTTGTCAGTATTGTCATACAGGTGTAGAGATAGGAAGATCTGCTAATATTCCTTCAGCTAATATATGTATGAACTGCCATACCCATATTCAAAATGTAGATGGGCAAGATGGTATGTCTCCAGAAATTGCCAAGATTTATGCCGCGATTGAGAATGATCAGCCTATTGAGTGGGTGAGGGTTCACAACCTGCCTGATCTGGCATATTTTGATCACTCACAGCACGTGGTAGTGGGTGGAGTAGCCTGTCAGACTTGCCATGGTCCTATAGAAGAAATGGAAGTGGTTTACCAAGCCAGTTCCTTGACTATGGGTTGGTGTATCGACTGTCACAGACAGACAGAGATCAATACTGCCGGTAACCAGTATTATGATAAATTAGTACAACTCCATTCGGAAACTAAAGATGCCCTTAGAGTAAAGGATATCGGAGGACTCGAATGTGCTAAATGTCACTATTAATAATAAACTATAGAAAGAAATTCTTTTCGATACAATAGCCTAAATCTAGAAATTTAAAAATTTCAGATTACTCCAAAAGAGAAGGTTTAATAAATGAAAAGCTGATAATATTCTCATGAAAGAAAATAAAAAAACATACTGGAAAGGATTAGAGCAGTTAACCAATGATCCTGAGTTTGTAAAAAATGCAGACAAAGAATTTCCTGAAGCTCCCGCAGTTAGTGCTGATGGTGGAGCCTCTAGAAGGGACTTCCTTAAAATGATGGGATTCAGCATAGCTGCAGCTTCTTTAGCTGCCTGTGAGGCTCCTGTGAGAAAAGCGATTCCTTACATAAACAAACCGGTGGATGTAAATCCATCTGTACCTAATTACTATGCCACTACTTTTTCATCCGGTGGTGACTATGCTTCTATAGTAGTGAAAACTAGAGAAGGTAGACCTATAAAAGTGGAAGGAAATAAACTTTCCTCTATAACACAAGGTGGTGTGAATGCTATCGTGGAAGCTTCTGTACTATCATTATATGATAAGCAGAGACTTACAGGTCCTATGACCAGTGGAGAAGCTACAGATTGGGCTTCTTTAGATAATGCCGTATCTACTGCTCTCAGCAGAGCAAATAATGTAAAAATTGTAACAAATACTATCATAAGTCCATCTACTGAAAGTGCACTGCAGGAATTTGCTGGAGCTTTTGGCGGTGCTGAGATCATCACTTATGATCCCGTATCCACTTATGGTATTTTGCAGGCTTCGGAAAGCTTCTATGGTGTATCCGGATTGCCAACATATAGATTTGACAGAGCAAATGTGATTGTGAGTTTTGGGGCTGACTTTTTAGGCACCTGGATATCTCCAATTGAATTTGCAAAGCACTACAGCAAGGGCAGAAAGATTTCTACAGAAAATCCTAATATGTCCCGTCACTTCCAGTTTGAGTCAAACATGTCTCTTACCGGTGCAAATGCTGATTATAGAACACCAATCAGAGCCTCTCAAAGCGGCTTAGCTGTATTGGCATTATATAATCTACTCGCTAGAAGAGGTGGTGGCGCAGCTGCTACAGGTACAGCAGTAGAAATTCCCAACTTAGAAAGAGCTGCAGATGAACTGTGGGCTGCTAGAGGAAGATCCCTTGTAGTATCTGGATCTAATGATCCAAATGTACAAGTAGTAGTAAACGCTATCAATGACTTATTAGGAAATACAGGCGAGACTGTTGATTTTTCAAGACCTTCTTATTTCAGAAAAGGAAATGATGCACAGATGGATCAATTTGTAACTGATCTAGCTGCTGGTAGAGTAGGTGGAGTTGTATTTTATAATTGTAACCCAGTATACGATCACGTACGTGGAGCAGAGATAGCCGAAGCTCTTCCAAATGTAGGAGTATCCATAGCTACCAATGAAACATTAAACGAGACTGCTTCCCTTGTGCAGTATGTTGCTCCTGATCATCATTACTTAGAATCATGGAATGACTTTAATCCAAAAGCAGGAGAATACAGTTTGGCCCAGCCTACTATTACTCCGCTATTCAACACTAGACAGGCTCAGGATTCATTCTTGATGTGGTCCGGTAGCGCTAGCAACTATTATGATTTTCTTCAGACTAATTGGAGAAACACACTATTTGGAGGTCAGACTGAGGTAAGTGATTTTACTGAATTCTGGGACAGAGCTTTATATAACGGTGTATACTCAGTAGCTGGAAATGCTGCCGAAGGCGGAGTGAGTGCTACTGGTAATGTAAGCCAAGCAGCAGCCGAAATCAATAGAAATTATATGGCTGATAATACCAATGTAGAATTGGTAGTATATCAGAAAGTGGGTATCGGAAATGGTGCTCATTCTAATAACCCTTGGCTTCAAGAGATGCCAGATCCAGTTACCAAAGCTACATGGGATAATTATTTGACTGTATCTCAGAGATGGGCTGCGGATAATGATTACAGAATGTTTGAAGGGGATGCCAAGATGGCTAGAATCTCTGTAAACGGTAAGTCTTTCTTACTCCCAGTAGTAATTCAGCCAGGTCAGGCTGTAGGTACTGTAGGTATAGCAGTAGGATATGGTAGAACTAAAGCAGGAAGAGTAGCTGACGGCATAGGTATTAATGCTTATGAATTGCTGGACAACTCAAGAGGTTATACAAATTTTGAAATTACATCAGGTGTTACTGTAGAAATGACTTCTGACTCATACAAAGTAGCTCGTACTCAGACGCACGAGACTTATATGAGAAGAGAATTCGTCATCCAGGAAGCCACTCTTGATGAATATAAAGTAAATCCTGCTGCGGGCAGATATTTCCCTGAGATATATTCTGAAGGTGAGTTTGTGAAGCCTTCAAAGATCAGCTTATGGAATGGTCACAAATATAGCCAGCACCACTGGGGTATGGCTATAGACATGAATTCTTGTATCGGGTGTGGAGCCTGTACAGTAGCATGTCAAGTGGAAAACAATGTGGCAGTAGTAGGAAAACAAGAAGTCCTTAACCGTCGCGAGATGGCATGGATCAGAATTGATAGATATTACAGCTCAGATCAATCTGCCGAATCTTACAAAGAACTTGAAGTAGCCTCTGATAATCCAGAAGTAGTATTCCAACCAATGCTATGTCAGCATTGTAATAACGCTCCATGTGAGTCAGTTTGTCCAGTAATCGCTACCAGTCACAGTTCTGAGGGTCTAAGCCAAATGACTTATAACAGATGTATCGGTACTAGATATTGTGCCAATAACTGTCCTTATAAGGTGAGAAGATTTAACTGGTTCAAATATCACGATAATAAAGATTTCGCAGCTGTAAACGTAGCTCAGAATTCTGACTTGGGTAAGATGGTATTGAATCCAGATGTCACAGTGAGAGCTAGAGGAGTTATGGAAAAATGCTCAATGTGTGTGCAGAGAATCCAGGCAGGTAAACTAGCTGCTAAGCGTGAAAACAGAAAAGTGATGGACGGTGAAATTGATATGGCTTGTGCGGTTGCTTGTCCTACAGATGCGATAGTATTTGGAGACATGAACGATACTAATAGCCAAATCACTAAGATGCTTAAAATTCAGGATTCTATCTCTGCTACTAAAGAGGTCAATGAGGAAAGAGCATACCATGTTTTGGAAGAAGTCAATGTGAGTCCAAACATTTGGTACTTTACAAAGATTAGAAATAAGGACAAAAACGAAGCGTAAATAAATAATTTTATAAGATATGCAGGTTACTTCACCCGTACGCGAACCGTTAGTTACTGGCGGTAAAACATACAAGGACATTACCCATGATGTGTCAAGACAAGTAGAAGGCAAACCATCGGTTAGCTGGCTTATAGGAATGGCAGTGGCCCTTGGGGTACTTTTATTAGGAAGCATTGCCCTGGTAGCGACCCTTTGGGAAGGTATCGGAATGTGGGGATTAAATAAAACTGTAGGCTGGGCATGGGATATCACCAACTTCGTATGGTGGGTAGGTATCGGTCACGCTGGTACACTTATTTCCGCTGTACTATTGCTTTTCAGACAGAAATGGAGAACATCCATTAACAGGGCTGCTGAAGCAATGACCATCTTTGCGGTAATATGTGCTGCAATGTTCCCGGTGATTCACATGGGTAGACCATGGTTGGGAGCATATTGGGCTCTTCCACTGCCTAATACATTTGGATCACTTTGGGTGAACTTTAACTCACCTTTACTTTGGGACGTTTTTGCGATTTCCACATACTTCTCAGTTTCTCTTGTATTCTGGTATATTGGGCTTATACCTGATTTTGCTACCATAAGAGATAGAGCTACAGGAATAAGAAAAAGTATTTACGGTGCTTTGAGTATGGGATGGGATGGCGCTGCCAAAACTTGGATGAGATATGAATCAGTTTCATTGATCCTAGCAGGTCTAGCTACACCTCTAGTACTTTCGGTACACACTATTGTATCATTTGACTTTGCTACTTCAGTGATACCAGGATGGCATACCACTATCTTCCCTCCATACTTTGTGGCAGGTGCGATTTTCTCAGGATTTGCCATGGTTTTGACCCTAATGATTATCACCAGACATGTCTTCCATTTAAAAGATTATATTACGATAGGCCATATTGAATTGATGAACATCGTAATCATCATCACTGGATCAATAGTTGGTATAGCATATATTACCGAGTTCTTTATAGCTTGGTATTCAGGAGTTGAGGCTGAGCAGTACGCTTTCGTAAACAGGATGTTTGGTCCATACTGGTGGGCTTACTGGTCTATGATGACGTGTAATGTGATTTCTCCACAGCTATTCTGGTTTAAGAAAATCAGAACTTCTATAGTAGCTACATTCATACTTTCCATCATAGTGAATATAGGAATGTGGTTTGAGCGATTTGTAATTATCGTTACTTCTCTTCACAGAGATTTCCTACCATCCTCATGGGTGATGTTCTATCCTACACTTTCAGATGTTGGGATTTACTTATTCACCTTCGGATTATTTTCCACGCTGTTTTTATTGTTCGCCAAGTTCTTCCCAGTGATCAACATGGCTGAAGTTAAAGCAGTATTAAAATCATCTTCAGAGCCTAAAGTAAATAATTATAATGGAAAGAGATAAGAATTTTGTCCTCGGGATTTATGATGATGAGGATGTGTTATTGAGCGCAGTGACTAAGGTAAGGGAGAGTGGAGTTAAAATCCATGAAGTATATTCTCCATATCCTGTACACGGACTTGAACATAACCTTGGGTATAGAAGAAGTAGACTTCCAATAGCGGCTTTCTTATTTGGACTATTGGGGACTACATTGGCTCTTACCATGCAGTTTTACATGATGAAGTATGACTGGCCACTTAATATTGGTGGTAAAGACCATGCTCCTCTTCCTAACTTCATTCCAGTGACATTCGAACTTACCGTTTTGCTAGCTGCATTTGGGATGGTTGCGGTGTTTTTGATCAGCAGTAATCTAAAACCATGGGCTCAGCCTAGATTGTTTGACCTAAGGAGTACAGATGACAAGCATGTTATGGCCATAGACCTGGTTTATAATTCTGCTATGGAAAGAGATCAAATAGTAGAAGTACTTAAGTCATCAGGTGCTTCAGAGGTTAATAATAAAATATTTGAATAGGTAATCTTGTAGATATGAAATTTACGAAATCAATATATTTAGTATCTGTCCTAGGAGCTTCTCTAGCATTGGCCTCATGTGGCGCATCAGGGGATAACCAAGGTACCGAGTTTGCTCCGCAGATGTACCACTCTGTGGCATATGAGCCATTGACACAAATCAGGGATGCAGAGATAGGTGGGTGGTTATCCACCGGGGAAGGTGAAGAAGGAGAATTTTATAACAGTAATCCCAATAATCCACATGGGATGACTATGAGGGTTCCTCCCGCTAACACTGTTGCCAGAAACAAAGACGGCTTTCTGCCTTATAGATTAGGTACCGAAGAACTTGAAAGGTCTGCGGATATCAATAATCCCTTAGAACTTACCGATCAGGTAGTAGCAGAAGGAAGTCAGCTATACACCCAGTACTGTGCTACATGCCACGGTGACGGAGGAGAAGGAGATGGTCTAGCAGGCCAGGTTGTAGGTGGTGTAGCTAACCTAAGAGGTGGGGCTTATATAAATCTACCAGAAGGACATATATTCCATGTGATTACTCATGGTAAAGGCAGAATGCTTCCCC
>DATHVH010000291.1:0-14193 GCA_035461405.1 Anditalea sp. | reverse complement strand
AGGTCTATATCATAACCTAACTGAAAGCCTATCTCCGTAAGAAACCCTCCAAAATGCTGGGTGCCGCGGTGAATATCATTTTGCCGAAGGATAAATCCAGTTTCCGGATTGTTAAAAAAATCTGATAGGGTGGCAGCTTCTCCCGATTTAAGCATTTGGAAGTTTAAATAGCCAACTCCCAGAGACATATAATGAATTAAATGAAATTTACCCTCTTCTGTAAAGGAATAACCTACATTCAAATAAACCCTGGATGTCCTAAAATCAATATCGTAATCTCTAAAAACTGACCGTGGACCACTATTATGATATGCTTCAAAACCTAAAACAAAGTCATTGAATCTATGCTGGTAACCTAGACCTACATTAGCATATCCTCTCCTTAATTCACCTATGCCCTTATTATCAAGCATCTGATTGAATTCACGAAGATTGGCTCCGGTGGTTCCGTAAATTAAATGTAAGCTACTTCTCTGAGACCTTTCTGACTGGGCTTGTATATCAAAAGCCAATAAGAAACAGACAAAAAGTAAACCGATACCTTTCATTAGATTAGAATTTAACCCTAAAATTAAGGTTAATCTTTAAATTAAACATGAAAGACCCGCCTAATTATATCCGAATATATTTAATAATTCTCGCATAAAGGTTATCCGGATTAAAAGGCTTTGGTATATAATCATCCATACCCACTTCTTCCAATTGATCTTTTACGTCAATCAGTGAGGATGCTGTAAGCGCTATAATGGGTAAATTCCTTTTAGTCTCGTCATGATAGCTTCGAATAAACCTGGCTACTTCAAATCCATCCATCTCAGGCATCTGAAGATCCAATAATATTAAATTAAAATCCTGCTCTTTAAAAAGTTCAATTGCTTCGAGGCCATCATTGGCAAATGCTACCTTGCCTACATCCCATTTATTTAAAAATTTTCGAATCATAATTTGATTCACCAAATTGTCTTCCGCCACCAAAATATTGGCATGTGTAAGATTTTTTACTGAACTGCCTCCGCTATCTTCATTTTTTACAGTCCCTTGAATATATTTTGCAAATTGGATATCAAACATGAATAAGGTGCCGTGACCTTTTCGTGATTGCACTTTAATCGTAGAATCAAACAACTCGATCAACTTCTTTACGATAGCAAGTCCCAACCCGGTTCCCCCAAATTTTCTGGTAGTTTCTGTACTTGCCTGAGTAAAGGCTTCAAAAATCAGATCTTTTTTATCTTCTGCTATACCGATACCAGTATCTTCAAAAATAAATCTGACTATAATGGTCTTTGAAGTCTCCCCTACATTGCTAAGACTTATTTTAACATGCCCTTTTTCAGTAAATTTTATAGCATTTGAAATTAGGTTATTTATGATCTGTCCTAACCTAACAGGATCTCCATTGATAATAGAAGGAAGTTTCTTATCTATTTCTGTTATAATTTCTAAAGACTTTTCTCTCGCCTGGAATGTATGGGAATGGATAATTCTATTAAGAACATTCCTAGGTTCAAAATCCACATGCTCGAGCTCAATCTTACCAGATTCGATCTTACTGTAATCTAATATATCATTAATTAGACCTAGAAGGTTTTCTGCAGAAAATTGGAGCGTCTTAAGGTTTTCTAACTGATCCTCTCTAGGTTCATCTTCCAATAAAAGATGCGCCATCCCTATTACAGCATTCATGGGTGTTCTGATCTCATGACTCATGATCGAGAGAAACTGTGACTTGACCATCGATGCCTGCTCTGCTCTCTCCTTTGCATAGTATAGCTCCTTTTGAGCTTCCTTGAGTTTTGATATATCTCTGGCTATACCTGTATAATATTTAAAATATCCAGCACTGTCTTTTATGACCTTTCCATTTGAGCTGAAAATCTTATATTCACCGCTTTTATGAACCAATCTAAATTCAAGATATTGGTTTTTATCAAAAAACGCCTCTTTCTTATCAATATTAGCCGTAAAAACTTGGATGTCATCTGGGTGTAAAAACTTTGTTAATTTGACACTGGTCACTTCATGAGGTTCATACCCCAGAAACTGTTTTACATTGGGAGAGATGTATGTCAGCTCCATGTCAGCACCTAAAGAAAAAATAATTTCTGTAGATTCCTCCACCAGATTTCTATATTTCTCTTCACTACGCTGAAGATCTTGTTTTATACTGTATTCTTCCGTTATATCTCTTACTATACCCAGAATGTATTCAACTTCATCTCCATATATAATAGGTTTAGCTGTTAATTCGTAAACTCTATTCAAAAAATTCAGGTTTTTCTGAACAGTCCTTCTTTTATGTAGAGCTGCCTCTACCACTTGTTCGATCTGCTCCAGTTGATTGGTTTTGACCTCATAGATAGTTTTACCTTCAAATAAACTGGACTCCATTCCCCAGAATTTGAAATTAGGGCCTTCGGCCACTCTATATCTAAGATTTTTATCAATCAGAAATACATTGGTATAAGGAATATTGGAAGCCAAAACCCTGTATCTTTTTTCATTCCGTTCAATTTCAAGCCTGTGCTTTTTTCTCTCCGTCACATCCTGAAAAAGACCTTCATGAAGCAATATATTGCCATTTTTATCTAATATTTCTCTGGTTCTGTCTTCTACCCATCTATACTCACCGGTATTGGTACGTATTCTATATTCCCCGGAGAATGAAGGTATGCCCACTTCAGTCGTATTACTTTTATGAAAGTGTAAAAGACTCTTCGCATCCTCAGGATGAATAAATTCAAGTATACTTATTTTATTACTGATGATATCTTGGGCGTTATATCCAAATTGGCTAATATTATCGGTAATAAATGTAATCTGAAAATCATTATTAGGATCCAAAGTAAAAAGTACTGCAGGGCTGTTTTCGATAATTAGCCGTGATTTTTTAGCTATTTCCTCACTGTTTTTCTGAAATGATAAGTTTTTGGCCAAAAATGAAAAACCAATTATATTTCCTTCATCATCATTGAACGGTTTTATAGACAATTCATGAGGTTCAAATTTTCCTTCTTTAGATTCTATCTCCACTTCACCTATCCACGAACCGTAATTATTCACTTTTTCAATTACATCCTTGAGGGTTTTATTATTTGGAAGATTCACTCCTACCAACTGGTCAAAGGTGGTTAGGTTCTCCTGATAATCTGGAGTAGAATATCCTTTGATAGCTGATTGATTCATATAAATTATCTTCATCGACGTATCGGTTACGAAGATGGCATCATTTACCTGAGCCAATATCTGGGACTGAAGAAGCAGGTTTCTCTCTGCATCTTTTTTAGAGGTGATATCCCGGCAGTATCCATATATCTCCAACTGAGAATTACTGTAATTTTCCTTAATCTGAATACTATAGGTCACATGCTTATGAACACCTTTTTTGGTAATTAATGAAAACTCTCCACTGGAAGATTTACGTGATTTTAGTGAGCTTTTTACATTTGAAGTTATTTCCGCTCTCTCTTTAGCAGATATGAGTTTAAAGAATTCAGTAATTTTTGCATACTCAATATTATCATCCAGATCAAATATTTTATTTAACCCTTTGGAAAAATACAACCTTTTTTTAGTGTTGCTAAACCTCCATGAGCCAGATTTAGCCAAAAGTTCTGTGGATGCCAATAAATTTTCGTTTCTCTCCAGCTTTACTTTGATCGATCTATTTATAAAGCTGCCGGCAAAAACATCTCCCAACTGCCGAAGGACGTATTCATCTTTGGCATGCCAATCCATTGTCTCTTTAACAGCATCCAGACCAAAAAAACCTATCAGTTGATGTTCCGAAAATATAGGAATTACCATTACAGACTTTATCCCTTGTTGTCTGTATATTTCTTTTTCATAAATATATTGATTGTCCAAAAGCTCTATATCAGGGATCACCGTTATATCCCTTTTAAGCAATCCCTGTATCGTCAGCTCATCTTCTGAATATGGTACTGCTTTTAAAAAATTTATCTGGGGATCAATGCCTTCTGCTGTCCATTCATAGACATTTTCTATAACTTTGAGATCTTGATGAACCAAAAATATATAAGATCTATCAGCCTTTTCAAATTCACCTATTAATTTAAGCGCTTCATTGAAAACATTATCAATATGTTTTACATCTGAGTTTACAAACTTTGTTGAAATTCTGTTGATCAACTGTTCTAACTCATATCGCTTTTTTAATGATTTTTCTGATTTCTTTATGGCGGTAATATCTCTGGCACTGAATAGCATGCCCTTGATTTCTGGATCGTTCAATAGATTTTTACCGTAACTCTCTAGCAAAAGTTCTCTCCCATCTTTTGTTTTTACCCAAAAATCAACTCCAACTTCTTTGTCAGGATCGTTATATGATGAAAAATCGCCTTTCTCTAATTTTATTACACCATTATCTATCAGTTTTTTATATGAGGTACCAATAATTTCCTCTATTTCATAGCCCAAAATATTAACTGTCGACGGGCTGGCATATCTAAAAATTCCATGCTCATCAAGTATGGCCACCATATCATGGCTATTTCTTAATATACTGTGTATTAAACTAATTTCGCTATTTATCCCACCATCATTAGAATAATAAGCATTGTCATGAAGAATATCACTGAAGGAAAGCTGCTTACGACCTTTCGCCATACACAAACGCTCATTGCCTTCGTTTGGAACAGCTATAAAAATCCATTTATACAACTGCTTACTTTTAAGATCTTTTCCAGCTACTTCATTCTTTATTAGATCACCTCCTTCAAAGAAATTTTCCAGCATGCCGATAACGTATTCATCTTCAAAGAATTTTCTCCACGAAGTGATAGGGTCACCAATGTTTTCTTTGTAATTACGATTGAAATGAATTATTTCCTCTTGATTAAAGATAAACAAGGGGTCATTAATTTCATCAAAAAATGAAGTAATTTCTATTCCCTGAAAAATATTCTTTTCCACGATTCTATTAGTTTAGCATGTAAATATAGCTTAAGTACATATTAACACACGATTATTATTTAAAATAATTTTATCCCACCTATATAATAATATGCGCGTTAATATTGTAATTATTATAACTTCAGCTTTATATTTTTGCTTACTAAAATGATAACAATGATTAAGAAAACAAAATTAAATTTAATCATAGCATTCTTACTTTGCTATTCGCTGGCAGTAGCACAGGATAAAACACCTGTCCAAATTAGTGATTTGACAAAAATAGTCACCACATCTTCCCATAAGATTACTCCAGACGGTAAAAAAATGATATTTGTCAAAAATTTCACCGACACTGATAAGGAAGGAAAATATAGTTATAAAAATCAAGTATGGATAGCAGATATAGACCAGCCTCAAAACCAAAGACCACTGACCAGTTCTGAGCACAATACCAGTTCAGCAGAAATTTCACCTGATGGGAGGTCTATTGCTTTTGTAAGGAATCATGAAGGCAAGTCACAAATATATATTTTAACCCTTGAGGGTGGAGAAGCCCAGCGGCTGACTGATGCAAAACATGGTGCTTCATCTCCAGTCTGGTCTCCAGATAGCAGAAGAATACTTTATTCGAGTACATTGCCTATATGGGCTATTTCTGGTAAACCCTCTTGGGAATACGAAAGACCTGGTAGAAAATACGGTGATGAGCAGCATTACAAAGCCATCAAAGAAGGAATACAGAAAGAGGAAACCAAACCTAATCCCGATGGAAGTTTAGAAGAACTGAGGGCCTATTTGGCTAAGAATGCAGCGGAAAACGATCCGAAAGTTATTAATAGACTTAATTTTCTGGGAGAAAAAAGCTTATCCCCTGAATTGAATTTTAGTCACCTTTCTATAATTGATATACAGACCAAAGAAACTACCCAAATTTCAGATGGGTTTCAAAATTTCTTCAATGCAACCTGGGCTCCAGATGGCAGCTATATTTTAGCTTCATCAGTAGCCTATCAAGATCATCCTGACGAAACTAATTATACAGATGTTTGGAAAATCAATCCTGGCAATAAAACCACTGAACTGATCCTTCATATAGATGACCACCGAGTAGGAAATCCTCAATTTTCTCCTGACGGGAAATGGGTATTGATCTCCGGACAAAACACTGAAGAACCTAGCTACAATATGAACAAACTTGGTCTCATGAGACCAAATGGATCTGAATTCAAATGGATTACAGAAGATCTTGATAGAAGTGTATACACAGGGTCCTGGTCTGCTGATAATAAATATGTTTATTATACTGCACCAAATTTGGGTGGATTTTCTTTGTTTAGGACCAATATTTCTAATCTTAGGACGGAACCACTCATAGAAGGTCCCGTAGGTGTAAGAGAATTTGACATCCATGCATCAAAGTTAATCTATGCCTTTACTACAATAGAAAATCCAAGTGAAATTTACACTTCTGATCTTAGTGGAAAGAAAGCTAAAAAGCTTACCAGCTACAATGAAGATTGGCTTAACAAACGAATAATTTTAAAACCATCCGCTCACCAGATCAGCAATAATGGGTATGAAGTAGACTACTGGGTAATGGAGCCTATCAATCGTCAGGATGGAGTGAAATACCCGACTATTGTAAACATGCATGGAGGTCCATCTGCGATGTGGGGACCTGGAGAGATTTCTATGTGGCATGAGTTTCAAACAATGGCCGCAAAAGGATATGGAGTAGTCTATGCTAATCCAAGAGGGTCAGGTGGATACGGTAAAGAGTTCCAAAAAGGAAATTTCCAAAATTGGGGAGATGGACCTGCAAGTGATGTTATAAATTCATTAGAAAATGCCCAGTCCAGATATGACTGGATAGATGGTGACCAGCTATTCCTTACCGGAGGCTCCTATGCGGGATATCTTACTGCTTGGATAGTAGGTCATGACCATAGATTTAAAGCGGCTTTCAGTCAAAGGGGAGTATATGAGCTGACATTCTTTATGGGAGAAGGCAATGCATGGAGACTTGTTCCTAATCACTTTGGCTATCCTTGGGAAGAGGGAGTCAAGGAAATACTGGATTATAACTCGCCACAAACTTACGTAGCAAACATCCAAACTCCCCTACTGATCAAACATGGCGATGTAGACTTTAGAACGGGTGTCCGTCAATCAGAACTACTTTACAAAAGTTTAAAAATACTGGGAAAACCTGTAGAATATGTACGCTATCCTGACGAAGGTCATGAGATGTCCCGCTCAGGGGCTGCCCATAGAAGAATAGATAGAATGGGAAGGATTATTGAATTCTTTGAGAGATACGTTCAGCACCCTTAGACGAAGTACGAAAAAGTAAAATGTGAGAGGTAAGAGGTAAGAAGAAAAATTTTTACTTCTTACCTCTTACTATTTTGGCATTGCTTATCCTTGCATTCTAAAAAATCAACTTCTCACTTCTAACTCTTAATTATTTTGTCATTCCTTACCCTTAAAATTTAATTCTTAATACTTGGTTCTTGATACTTGATACTTGATTCTTGATACTAGTTTTTGATACTTACCCAAGTCCCTGCTTCACCTTCTCCAAAGTGGCCTTTTTAATCACATCATCCTTAATGATGACAATGGGACCTGTTTTGCAAAAGTCCATACATTTAGTTTTTATTAAACTGTATTGGCCTTTGTAGGGATTTTCTTTAGTCAGGTTTTTTATATCGCTTAATAGTCCCTTGCAACCGTTGCTTTTACAATCAGAACCTGTGCAAACAAATATAAATTTTCTATAATCAGGCATATGTATTAATTAGTAGATACTAGCTGTAACAAAAGCCCACATAAATATGCACCATATGTACCTACCGCATATCCCAACACAGCCAGAAGCACTCCTACGGGTGCTAAAGAAGGATTAAATGCAGATGCTACGATAGGTGCTGATGCTGCTCCACCCACATTGGCCTGAGAACCTACTGCTACAAAGAAGAATGGTGCTTTGATTAAATATGCAACTATTAACATGATCATTATATGCATCAACATCCAGACCATCCCTACCAAAAATAATGTGGGGTTATCAAATATTGCCATCAAATCCATTTGCATCCCAATAGTGGCCACAAGAACATATAATAGTACTGACCCCATCCTGGACGCTCCAGCTCCTTCTAAATTCCTTGCCCGGGTAAAAGACAATATCAATCCTCCGGTAGTAGCTACGATCACAATCCAGAAAAATGTCTTATCAAGCGAATACTGCTTTAACAAAGGATAATTTTCCCCTATAAAAGGAGCTAAAGTATCTGCCACCAAATGTGCAAAACCAGTAATAGCAAATCCAATCCCGAAAATTTTCATGGTATCAGCCATCGTAGGGATTTTCATGATCCCTGCCCGGTATTTTTCCACTTTGTCCTGCAACTCATGAATAGAAGAACTGTCGGCTTTAAAGATCTTATCGATCACTCCAGGCTTAGCAGCCCAGTAAAGCAATACCGCCATCCAAACGTTGGCCACCAATACATCCACGGCTATCATCTGGCTGAAAAGTGCAGGGCTAGCTCCAAAAGTCTCCAGCATTGCTGCTTGGTTGGCACCCCCTCCTATCCAGCTACCCGCTATGGTCGCCAAGCCCCGCCATACTTCGTCAGGACCAGCTCCACCTACTACCTCAGGAGCAAATACTGAAATTATCATCACTGCCAAGGGTCCGCCCAAGATTATTCCCATAGTCCCTGCTAAGAACATGATAAGCGCTTTGGGTCCTAGTTTCAATATACCCTTAAAATCAATACTTAAGGTTAATAAGACGAGTGAGGTAGGCAGGAGATACTGCGAAGCCATACTGTACAATTGAGAATATTCTCCCGATATCAGCCCGAATGAGTTCAAGAGGGCGGGTATAAAATAGCATAGTAAGATAGAAGGTACTACTCTATAAAATTTTGTCCAAACAACAGATTTACTGGCAGAAGTAGAAAAAACCAACGCCAATATGGCCAGTAATATTCCTAAAACAACAGCATCATTTGTTATCAACGGGGTATGATCTTGCATAATAATCTAATTAGATCACATAATTACTCTAAATGGACCTAAAGCACAAGCCATTGAAATAAAAGGTTGGCAGGAAAAAACTACACTCTCTCCCAGATGGTCATTAATTCACTCAGCATCATAGCAGTAGCACCCCAGACAGTTTCTTTATCGATATCAAAATAAGGCACATCCATCTTAGGAACATTTCTGGCCTCCATCGTTTTCCGCTTTCGAATATTTTTATCTATCAGATAACTGAAATCACATTCTATCACCCGTGTTACTTCTCGCGGATCAGGATTGAATTGCGGAGTTTCATCCATGTATCCTAAGTATGGAGAAACTGAAAAATTACTCGGAGCAATAAAAAGATCAGAAAGCTCCCCGAAAATTGTAATTTTAGATTTATCTACACCAATTTCCTCCTCGGTCTCACGCATAGCGGTAAAATCAAGACCGCTGTCATTCTCCTCCCATTTGCCTCCTGGAAATGAAACCTGTCCGCTGTGTGCTCCAGTATATTCGGGCCTTTTGATAAATGGTACCGAACAGCCATCTTTGGTAGGATAAAAAAGTATTAGAACGGCTCCTTTTCTAGCGCCAGCTTTCTTTTCATATGAAAACCTAGCGTGATCGAGAGGTTTGGGTGCCATGATCAGCTGACCTTCTCTGCCTGGAAGTGGGTGCTGAAGATTTCTTTCCAGTCTTTTTATGACATCGGCAAGTTTCATTCATTAAAAGAAATGGTGGTTAATTTTTTTCGAAGGTAGCTCTCAGTCTTATAGCTAGTAGTAACAAAAGGATTTTCATATTGTATATAGGTATGCTTGTCCGGCATTATCAACCAAAGTTTCGGAGTAAATTTTTCATCCTCCTGAAAATGTCCCGCCACCAGCAAATGATCTCCCGTGATCCATACAGCATCTTCAAATACACCTGCAGGTCCCATAAAGAGTAATCTTTCCTTCATTCCATTGGAGCGATAGTATGAAACCTCACAATCTGGATTCAAACCTATCCTTCCCTGTGGATCTATTTCTACTTTATAATCATAGATATCTACCACTCCCTTATCTTCAGGGTGGGAAATCTGGAATTTCTTTAGTGGATATCCACTCTCCATGCTATTCTCTTCCGGAAGTTCCATAGGTTCATATTGGAACTCCTGTTCAACTGTAAATTCATTCTTTCTAAAATCCCTCCCCTGCATTTCCCAATGGTCTACCCATTGTGGCAATTTCTGGATGCCCATCTGCATGATCTGAATATGTGAAGGAGTGTCTACAATTACTTCTTCTTCTGATTCTTCTTCAGTAGCGGTACCGCAGGCTGACAATATGTAAATGCTTAATATTATTACTTTTAAATATCTCATATAGGGATGAGCCATATCCGGTTTGGTAAATCTGCATCTATTTAAAAGCTGAAAATACAAAAAAAGCTTAGGAGATCAGCTTATTGGGAACACTTTCTATAAAATTCATTCCTATATTTCCTTAATCTTTATCGATTATAGGTGTAATTCATATTTGGATATTACTTGATCATAAGCAAAAAAAAAGGTCCGAACATCGTCCGCACCTTTTTTATTTTCTATCAAACCTATTAAACCTATTGTCATTATCCAATCGATTGAATAACTGGTCAGAAAGGTAAAGAATATTTTTTAAAGCTCAAACAATCGATTGCAAAGATTTTTTTATGATTTTATAGAAATCATTTTTACCGTAATCTTATTTTAACAATTAAACTTAGTTCTCTTACTATTTTTATCATTTAAAATGCATTTATATACCTCAACACTTCGATTTTACTTCTATTTTATTCGGTAAATATTTATTTTTAATATTTGAAAAAAATATCCCTATTAATTTATTAGGTATTTGAAATGAAATTACTGGACTATTATATCGTATTTGATTATCCGCAATTTTACCAGTAATTCTTATGAAGCTTTATTTGATCGTGGATGATCGTTGACAGCCCACGGCCCACAGTACATAAAAAAAAAATTCAAGTTTTAAACCTATTCTATTTTGTTTTTGGGACTTAAGCGTATATACAAATTTGCATATAAAGGATTCAAGTAATATTGCGGATAATCATATATCATTTATATTGCGATAAAGAAAATCTATGGACGGAGAGTTGCAGCAGCACACAGTTGAATTGATTTTGAATGGATTTATTACATACATAGACCAATTCAATGCATTAACCCGGAAAGCCCCTGAACTTTTTAAAAATCGAGACTGGGATAGTGTGCAGTCCAATCACCGATTGAGACTACGACTTTATAAAGATATAGTGAATGCCACTGTGATGAAGTGCAAGGATACCCTTAAAGATCATGTGGGTGACCATGATCTCTGGCATGAAATCAAACTTAAATATTCACAGCAGATCTGCAATAGAAACGATGTCGAACTCGCAGAATCCTTTTTTAACAGTACTATAAGAAAAGCTTTTCGTCAATTTTCCGTAGATGATGAGCTAATGTATGTCCACGAAGGATATAATACCTGTGAAATCCATCCCAGAGATAATTTATTTTATAACTACCCCGCTGAATGGGGACTTCAAAAAATCATCAGGCAGATTGTAGCCGATTTTGATTTCGGTGTACCCTATTATGAAAAAGAAAAAGATATCCAATATCTGGTTCAGTCTGTAAGAAAGGTCATTTTAAGCAGATATGATGCAACTGCGGAGACTACTACTCAGGTGATTAAAAAAGTGTTTTACAGAAATAAGGCTGCCTATCTTATCGGTAGAACTTACCTGGGGGGTAAGTGGATGCCTTTCATCATTCCATTTATGCATGATGATACCGGTATTTATGTAGATACGCTGATCTTTGATCCAAACCTGATGAGCGCCATCTTCAGCTATACTAGAACTTATTTTATGGTACAGACCGAAATACCTGCCCAGGTAGTAGCTTTTCTTAATTCAGTAATTACCCATAAACGTGTTTATGAACTATATAATGCCATTGGATTTAACAAACATGGCAAAACGGAGTTTTATAGGGATTATCTAAATCACCTCAGCCAAAGTAGTGACAAATTTATAGTAGCAGAGGGAATTAAGGGAATGGTAATGACAGTATTCACTTTGCCTTCCTATAATATCGTTTTTAAGCTCATAAAAGATCATTTTGAGCCCCCAAAAAACATGACCAAAGCGCAGGTAAAGGAAAAGTACAAACTGGTATCCCTCCATGATCGTGTGGGTAGAATGGCAGATACACATGAATTTGAAAATTTTCAGTTCCCGCTAGAAAGAATTCACCCTGATTTATTAAAAGAATTAAAGCATTACTGTAATTCCCTTTTGGTAATTACTGAAAAGCATTTATTGATACGTCATCTATATACAGAAAGACGTCTAACTCCTCTAAATATTTATTTAGAAAAATGCACATTAGACGAAGCCAAAGTGGCTGTAGAGGAATATGGGGAAGCTATTATCCAATTAGCAAAAGCAAACATTTTTCCGGGAGATATGATGACCAAAAACTTTGGGGTAACACGCCAACAAAGAGTTATATTTTATGACTATGATGAAATAGAGTTCTTAACAGATATGAATTTTAGAGAAAAGCCAAAAGCCGAAACTTATGAGCAGATATATGCTTCGGAGCCATGGTATGATATAGCTAGAAACGATGTATTTCCTGAAGATTTCAAAAGGTTTATGATAGGAAGAAGAGATGTAAAAGAATATTTTCATGAATATCATAAAAACCTCTTTGATCCGGATTTTTGGAGGGGTATCCAGGATAAAATCAAAGAAGGTCAATTAATTCATGCATTTCCTTACCCTCAATCCATGCGATTCAGACCAGAAAAAGAAGGATAGTACTAGGCACTCTTGTAATCATTTCTAGAAGATTCTGTAAATATTCCTTCAAATATAATTGATATAACCTGGTCATAGACTTCCGATGGTTTTGCCACAAAACCTTTTACCATCTGGTCAGGAAACTGTTCTAAAAATCTGGGATCTATAATATATTGGATAGCAGAAGCATATATCAGAACAACCATTGTTTTATTGATATGTGGTGCTATAAAACCATTCTCTTTTCCTTCTTCTATTAATTTTTGAAATCGTAGAAAGGCTGACTCTCTAATATACTCTTGCATTTCTTCCCAAATTTCCGGTGCATGGATTCTAAGATCTGCTAAAAGCTCAGGATTAATAGGTGCCAAATGATTAGCTATTGTAGATAAAAAAGACTTCAATTTTAGTGCATATGGTCTATTTTGATCAGTGATCACTGTATCAACTTGTACAGAAAGTCTGGTTTTCAAAAGGTCAAAAGCAGCAGAAAGCAGCTCAAATTTTCCGGGAAAATATTTATAGAGTGTTTTTTTACTCATCGTAAGACCTTGGGCTATGTCATCCATGGTCGTATTTTTATAGCCTTTGGATAAAAATAGTCTATATGCTTCGTCTAGAATTTTTCTTTCTATATCTGCTTTTTTATTCATAATTTTAATTTGGGTGGGCAAATATATCAAACTATTGTCAGCAAGGAATAAAATTGAACAAGAATCAGACCGATTGGTCTAAATTAAACCTAAATCGAGTAGTTTTGGGGCTTAAACAAAAAGTATGACGCCAACAGATAAAAAGCAGCTAGAAGCTAAGCTTCGTATCGATCAGCTTACTGAACAGATTAACTACCACAACCATCTTTACTATCAGGAAGATAAAAGTGAAATTTCTGATTATGAGTTTGATCAGTTGATGGAAGAATTGATAGCTCTTGAAACATCCTATCCCGAATTACTAGACCCAGACAGCCCGAGCCAACGGGTAGGTGGTACCGTAACCAAAAACTTTGAGACTGTTGCCCACAAAACTCGCATGCTATCGCTGGGCAACACCTATTCAGAAGAAGAATTGCTAGCCTTTGATGAAAGAGTAGCCAAAGGACTCGGACATAGAAATTATACTTATTTCTGTGAAATGAAATTTGATGGTGTAGCCATTAGTCTCGTGTATGAAAATGGCAGATTGGTAAGAGCTGTCACACGTGGAGATGGCTTTAAAGGTGATAATGTCACAGAAAATATAAGAACTATTCGTAATATTCCTCTATCGGTAAAAGGTGAAGGGGTCCCGGATTTTTTTGAGGTTCGGGGTGAAATATTTCTACCGAGGAGAGAGTTTGAGAAACTAAATGTTGCGCGGGAAAAGCTGGGTGAACCTCTGCTCGCCAATCCACGTAAT
>DATHVH010000290.1:0-6198 GCA_035461405.1 Anditalea sp. | reverse complement strand
AATTGCCCAAAAGGACGGGGTAATAAAAGGAATATTACTTCATCAGGGAGAATCCAATACCGGAGACCAAACCTGGCCTACTAAAGTGAAAGGGGTTTATGAAAATATTTTGAGCGATCTGGATTTAGAACCAAATTCTCTTCCACTAATAGCCGGTGAGATGGTAAGTGAAGCCCAGGGAGGAAAATGTGCGAGTATGAATCCCATCATTCAGACCCTACCTTCCGTGATTCCAAATGCCTATGTGATCTCTTCAGCTGATTGTGAAGCAGTGGATGACGGTTTGCATTTTTCGGCCGCAGGCTATAGAGAACTTGGGAAAAGATATGGAAGTAAAATGCTTTCCCTGTTGGGGTATTAAAGGCTAAACCTGAATATAAATTCTATATCAAATGATAATGTTTGAAAGAAAAGATATCTATTGGTCATTTTTAATTCTTATAGCTTTGGGGTTTGGAATTATCACTTCATGTGTGGAGGATGACGGAGGTGCAAATAATCTGGCTCAGCTAGATTGGAGTTTAAATGAACTCTCCGAAGATATACTCCCGGCCACCAGTGGAACAATAGATTTTGATGTGAATTGGGCGCATACCCAATGGATCATTAATGTAGATGAAGTATTGGAGGGAGAGGATTTTATTCAGGATATCAGCCCGCGGGTGGCTGGAAGTGAGAATGTAGGAGGTTCTACTACGAGAGTGAGCATCCGCTTTAAAGATAATGAAAGTCATACCCAAAATAAAATCAGAATCAGCCTTCAGGCTTCTGACGGGAGTGGTGAAAAACTGGAAACTGTATTGACCCAGGTAGGAAAAGAAATTGTTCCGCTCAGAATCAATATTAATCCGGGAATTACCTATCAAAAGATATCTGGTTTTGGCGGAGGTAACATGATGTGGGGCACTGATTTCCTAAGTGCTAAAGAGATTCAACTAGCCTTTGGAACAGGTGAGGGGGAGCTAGGACTATCTATTTATCGTATCAGATTATCTCCTGTAAGGGCAGATTGGCCAGCAGTTGTAGAGACAGTCAAGGAAGCTAGAAAACATGGAGCGACTATAATTGCCTCACCCTGGTCGCCTCCTGCAAGTATGAAAAGCATCAATAACTTGACGGGGGGGTATTTATTGGAAGAAAATTATGGTGCTTATGCTGAGTACCTCAATGATTTTGTACAATTTATGGCAGATCAGGGGTCACCTGTGGATGTAGTATCCATTCAAAACGAACCGGATATTCAGGTAAGTTATGAGTCCTGTGACTGGACTGTACAGCAGATTTACAATTTTGTCAAACTTTATGGTGATAAAATCCTAGGTGCCAAATTAACTGCTGCTGAATCATTTAATTTTAACCAATCTTATACAGATCAAATATTGAATGATCCAGATGCACTCACAAATCTAGATATCGTATCAGGTCATATTTATGGGAGCGGCTTAGCTCCCTACCCCCTTGCTGAGCAAAAAGGTGTGGAAGTTTGGATGACAGAATATCTCATGAACCAAAACAGTGGAGCCGATATCAACAATTGGAATAGGGATGAAGCAGTGATTTGGGAAGAGACTATGGGTATGTTACAGACTATTCACGATTCAATGATTTCAAATTGGAATGCTTACATCTGGTGGTATATCAGAAGATTCTATTCGTTTTTAGGTGAAGGTGAACAAGGTACTTCAAGAGGGTCTACCTTAAGAAGAGGTGATGCTATGGCACAGTTTGCCAAATATGTAAGACCAGGATATACTAGAATCTCCACAAGCCTTTCTGAACCAAAAAATATCGACATAACTGGATATACTGGAGAAGGTAAGCTCGTACTCATACTGATCAATAAAGAAGACAACAGTATACCTTCCATTGAAATTGAAATACCAGAGAATTTCAATACTGTGAGTGCTACTGTTACATCTTTAAACAATAGGCAAAGTACAGTGAATTTAACAACAGATACCGGAGTGGCTTCTTTGGCACTAGCAGCAAAAAGTATTACAACTATAGTAATACAATAGAAATAGATGCTGATCAGTCTATTATTTGGTTCGCTTAGTAAATATTATCTGATTAAATCCTTGGTACTAAAGATCGATTACATTTTCAATTATAAAAGAGATATAAATATCAATCATCAATAGCATATTATAAATATTAAAACAAGTAAAATGAAAAATCTCCCATTGATCGCATTAGGATTTTTGACGGTTTTTTTATCCACTTACGAAGGATATGGACAGCGCAAAAAGAACAATTCTCCGATTTTTTCGGAAGTAGTCTATGAAGGAAAAGATCAGGTTTATATCGACAACCCTTTATCTGAAGACGAATTTTATAGCCCTATACTTCAGGGTGCTTATCCTGATCCGGCTATTACCCGAAAAGGAGATGACTATTATATGGTCCACTCTACCTTTGCCATGTTTCCGGGTGTTCCAATTTTCCATTCCAACGATTTGGTCAACTGGAAACAGATAGGACATGTATTGGATAGGAAGTCACAATTAAAGGTTCACGATACAGGAATCAGTGCTGGTATTTTCGCACCTGATATTCTTTATAATCCATATAACGATACATTTTATATGATCGTTACGCAGTTTGCGGGAGATTTTGGCAATATAGTCGTGAAGACCAAAGACCCTATGCAGGGTTGGAGTGACCCATTCAAATTGAAATTTGAAGGTATTGATCCTGCTATGTTTTTTGATGAGGACGGGAAGGCCTATGTAGTACATAATGATGCACCCAATAGAGGGGAAGAAAGATATCAAGGGCATCGTGTAATAAAAATCTGGGAATATGATTTAGAGGCTGATCAAGTGATAGCCGGAACAGATAAGATAATAGTAGATGGAGGAGTAGATCCTGACAAGAATCCTATATGGATAGAAGCTCCCCATATTTATAAAAAGAACAACAAATATTATCTTATGTGTGCAGAGGGTGGAACAGGTGGAAATCACAGCGAAGTAATTTTTGCTAGTGATGATGTAATGGGACCATATATTCCCGCTCCATCTAATCCGATTTTAACGCAACGTTATTTTGGTGATAATAGAAAAAACAGAGTGGACTGGGCAGGACATGCTGATCTGGTACTGGGTCCAGATGATAAATATTACGGTGTTTTTCTAGGAATAAGGCCAAATGACAAAGGTAGAGTGAATACCGGAAGGGAAACCTTCATACTTCCTGTAGACTGGTCTGGAGAATGGCCAATATTTGAAAACGGACTAATTCCATTGGAACCTAAATTAAAGATGCCGGAAGGTGTCACTGAAAACAAAACTGGAAAGGATGGATTTTTCCCCAATGGAAATTTTACTTATACAGAAAAATTCGACTCAAAAGATCTTGACTATAGATGGATAGGCCTAAGAGGACCGAGGGAAGATTTTATTGAGTTTACTAAAAATGGGCTAAAGATCAATCCTTTTGCAGTGAACATCAAAGAAGTAAAGCCTACATCTACTTTGTTTAAAAGACAGATGCACAAAAACTTTTCCTTTACTACTACAATGGACTTTAAACCCCAGTCCGAAAAAGAATTGGCGGGGATAGTTTGTGTGCAAAGTGAAGCCTTTAATTACGTTTTTGGAATTACCAGGGTAGGGAAAGATTACATGCTGGTTTTAGAGCGGACAGAGGGTAAAGGTCAGGGTAGAAATCGAACCATAAATTCCCAAATTCTAGCCTCTACTAAAATCGATTTATCTAATCCGATATCGCTGCAAGTAAAGGCAAATGGGGACGACTATGAGTTTGGCTATTCTTCAGATGGCAAAGATTTTAAAAGTCTCGGCGGTACCGTTTCGGGAGATATATTATCCACTAATGTAGCTGGAGGATTTACCGGTAATCTAATCGGTTTGTACGCCACTACAGCCAATGATGCCCTTCCTGAATAAGGTTGATCGAAAGAACTAACTGAAAATAGTAATACCAATACCTAAAAACCTATTAATGAAATCATTAGAATCATGGGGTAAAATTAGAATTTTAACCCTCTTAATTATCAGTTTGATCATGCTCTCCACTTCGGGGTCTATTGGTCAGTATCACAGGGATACCGAGACTGGATTACAGACTAAATTTATACACAAAGGTGCCGGGAACCCATATCTTCCACTTTGGGAACATGTACCGGATGGTGAACCCCGCGTATTTGAGGATCCGGATAATCCCGGCCAGTACCGGGCATACATTATAGGTTCACATGATGTAAGGTACACAAGTTATTGCGGGCCAGATATCAGGATGTGGTCTGCACCGGTGGATGACCTTTCCAGCTGGAGAGATGAGGGGGCGATATTCACTTATGAGATTGATGGTCAATGGGATGTGATGTATGCTCCAGATCTGGTAGAAGTAAAAAGAAAGGATGGTACCAAAGAATATTACCTCTATCCCCACAGTAGGGGGCCAGGCCGTGAAGCTATGGTAGTGAAAGGCACTCGTCCTGATGGGCCATTTACGCCTATTAACATGACTGAAGATGGCACGCGCACTGTTCAGGGCAGTATATTAGGTTTTGATCCCGCTGTATACATTGAGTATATCGATGATCCTAATGATCCGGATTATGAAATAGGTTTCCGTGCATATGGATTTTGGGGTTTCCAAAGGTCCACGGCGGCAGAGCTGGATCAGAACACCATGTATTCGCTCAGACCGGGCACGGAGGTGATACCTTATTTCTTACCTGCCAGCAGGAGATATGGTATGCTTCGGGATCCGGAGGGAACTGAGTATCCAAATATCTATGAAGAAGAGGATTTAGGTACATTTAATTTCTTTGAAGCCTCTTCTATACGAAAAGTTGGCAATAAGTATATAACTGTTTTCAGTGGCTATTCCGGACCTGATTATGGGGTAAGCAGTACTAATTCTACTCTAAGGTATGCGGTGGGTGACTCACCTTTGGGGCCATGGAAAAGTGGAGGAGTGTTGGTAGATTCAAGGGGACCGGTGCTTAATGAAGATGGTTCAGGAATTATTTTGACCAATGGTGGTCACAATACCCATGGCAGTATTGAAGAGATCAATGGCCAATGGTATGTATTCTATCATAAGCCACCGAGAGGCTTTGGCTATGCACGCCAACCAGTAGTAGCGCCGATCACTATTGAACTGGATGAAAAACCAGTAGCGGAAGGTGGGGGGGCTAAAATCCGTGCCTACGATCCATATGCTGAAAACAAACAATGGTCCGCCAAAGATAGTCAGGGAAGAGAATACAAAGGTGCTGAAGTTACTTCAGAAGGCTTTCATATTTATGGTCTTGACCCTTATCAGTATTACTCAGCCGGCTATGCCGCATACCTATCAGATATCAGTATCCAGCAGGACTCGTGGGATATTTGGGATAACCATATGCCGATCACTGGGGTGAAAAATGGACATATTATAGGATATAAATACTTTGGATTCGGAGGTCTTCAAGAAGATAAAAATGGACTAAAGGCCTTTGAAGGAACAAGAAAAGAAAATAAGACAGCTTTCAACCTATTCCTTACTCCGAAGACCAGCAAATCTTTCAAAGTCAATGTATGGTTGGATGGTCCTTATGATAATGAAACTTGGAATGGAAAAAAAATAGGAGTGATTAACGTACCGGCAAACGCTGATCAGGAAGTTGTCAAATTTAAGATTGATGTTTCTCAATATGTAGATCATCTAGATAAGAAACATGCCATATTCTTAGTGGCAGAAGGTGATGATTCTGAATTGCTGTTTGATTTTATCGGTTTAGGCTTCAGTTCAAAAGACAGAGAAATCATACGTCCGCTATCTCCTAAAGTTAATATACATGCGAATGGGAATCCGATAAATGTTTCAGAAACACCGTTGAGGTCTACCAATGAAAACGGGATCGTTGGTTACGATATTTATGAATCAATTTACAAATTACCAAAAGGTACTAACGGAGTTCCGGTCATATCAGCTTCTGCAGACAATGCGGATGTCAAAATAGAAATAGCCCAGGCAGCTTCACTTAGCGAAAAGGCTACAGTAACTTTTGATTATAATGGTATAGTAAAAACACATCATGTAGTTTTTGATAACGAATAGATATAAAGGAGAAATGTATTTTCTTCTAAATATATAGTTAATACAAAAATTGTTTTTTATCTTTTTATTGATTTCCCATGTCTGCATAATGAATGGCAGACATGGGAATCACTTTACATTTTA
>DATHVH010000289.1:0-9777 GCA_035461405.1 Anditalea sp. | reverse complement strand
TACAGAGGAGAATGCCTGCTTTTTTTTTACCGTTACTTAAAAGAAGCTTTGAACTTATAAAGATGTTATAGGGGGCAATGCATTAATACATTCTCATAAGAATATATTTTTACTTTCGAAGGTATTAACGCTTCTCTTCATATTTTTTTAAGTCTAAACTGCATAGAATTTTTCTTTAAGTTATTTATATATCTTATAAAATTTAGTATAGATGAAATGTGAAAAAACTTTTTAATATTATCAATTACATTATTCTGAAATCACATTTTTAGGAGAGTTAAATATTATAATTTCTTACATAAAGAATTAGTAGTTTTTCTTTTTTTATAAGTATTTATTTACAATTTTGTAAGCCTTATATTAAAATAATCAATAACTGCAAATGAAAAATTTTACATTAATCAATTATGAAAATGCCTCTCCACGTGTACAGGAAATTTATGATGACACAAAAAAAACTTTAGGTATTCCATTTGTATTAAACTGGTTCAAATGTCAGGGAAATAATCCTACCCTACTTGCCGGGAACTGGGCTAAATTAAAAAGTACACTCTGTGAAGGAGAAGTTCCTAATATAATCAAGCAACTCATAATATATAATGTATCTACGGAAAGAAACTGTGCTTACTGTGCAGAAGCCCACAGAGTATTTGCCAATATGATGGGGAAGGACCTTTCTCCAGATGATGAATTTTTGATCACAGAGAATATGGATAGTGATCAGGTGCCTTACAGTTATAAAATAGCAGTAGAGGTAGTGTCAGAAGCGGCATTAAATAATGGAGAAGTAAGCGCTGCACATTTTGATAAGTTGCTAGCTGCCGGATTTTCTGAAGATGAAATTCAGGAATTATTTGCCCAGGCTGATCTGGTTAATATGCTTAATACCATAGCAAACATTTCAGGAATAAAGGTTGATGCCGAGATAGTGGAGCTTAGCCTTACATATTAGTACAAATGAGCTCCACAGAAACCCATTACAGAATTTTATTTGAAGCCATCAATAAATTTTCTATTGCTGTATTTAATGCAAAGGGGTCTGAAGAGGTTTCGCTGATTCTTAGGAAAAGAATTAAATATTTGATCAATTGCATTGGGTTTGAATATTACTTTATATCTGATGCTTATGCAGAAATGTATAGTGTCACTACTGGAAGTCAGATTAAATCCTTATCTGCTTTGGATTCGTGGATGCTAGAATTATTTCACACCGGGCTTCCTTACTACAATACTGAAGAGGAAGATAATAAAATAAGGGAAATTCGAGGCTGGTCTTTTAGAAAACACGAAAACTTTGGATCTATCATTGTCATCAAATCAGATCAACATGCACCATTTACCAATAGGTACATCACTATGGTAAAATTGATTAATGAGATCCTTTGTGCCAAAGTCAGCAACAATAGGCTTATTGAGGAATTGGGAGAAAAGAAGAGTAAAATAGAATCTTTAGTATTGGAACAGGAACAGCTAATTGAGAGGAGGACAAAAAATTTAAAGGAAAGTAATCAGAACCTTACCCAATTAATCCAGTTTAATACGCACCAGATAAGAGAGCCAATTACCCGGGCGATGAGTCTTATGGAGATAAAAGATGATATGGGGATAGAAATTTGGGAACAAGAATTTTGGCCCGATATGCAGCAGGCGGTATCAGACCTTGACGATGCTGTAAAAAGTATAGTGATAAAAGTAGATAGAATAGAGCATCATAATATATGAGAAAGATATACTTGGTGGATGACCAACCAGTATTGAATAAAATCAACAAACGATTTATATCCATGATAAATGGAAATATAACTGTCATCGATTTTACAGAACCAAAATTAGCCTTGGATAGCATCGCGGCCGATAATCCAGACTTGGTCCTCCTGGATCTTAATATGCCTGAAATAAGCGGATGGGATTTTCTTGATCAGCTGCATCGGGCAGGAATTAATACTAATATTATCATACTTACCTCATCTGAAAGCCAGCAGGACAAAGCTGCTGCAAGCAATTACCCCCAGGTCAAGGAATATTTTGTCAAACCTCTTGGAAAGGAGGATCTGTCAGGGATTATTTCGAGATATTTTCAGTGAATCTAGTTTTTTGTTAACTCGGGACACCTATCACAAACTCATCCTCAAACTCAAAACCACATTTCTTCCCGGGGCAGCTATGCCTCCGGCAAAAGGCCAATACCCTTGGTCAGTGATGTTTTCCACTGCAGCAAATAAGGTGAAGGAAGGCGTGAGTTGCCAGGTAGACCTGAAATTTAAGGTGTACCAAGATGGTGAATAAGGCTGTCCACCTGCATCTAGGGGGTAAATGTGGAGGTTGTTTCTTTCTTCCAGTGGCATACGGTGGGAAGGCATTCTTTCATTAAATCTCCCAAAAAGGCTTAGGTCAGCTATACTTTTCTTATAGTTAATAAATAGGCTACCAAACAGGGGCGGTACATGCCTTAAAGGCTGGCGTATGCCTTCTTCCACTGCTGCTCCACGGGTAAAGGTGAGATGTGCCTTCACACTGAAATTACCTGAAAGGTCCAATCCACCATCTGCCTGTAGGCCATAAACTCTGGCCCTGGAAGCGTTGACCAATGCCTGTACATGACTCTCTACTCCATCATAGATTATCGTGGACATGCCATTTAGGGTATAGTCTGATCTGATCAGTGCCTGCTCAAGCCAAGTATGAAAGGTTGAAAACCCTAAATTAATTTCATCTTTCTCATAGTTAATTGACATTTCTATGCTGTATGCTATTTCTGGTTTTAAATTGGGATTAGGGACCACCACATTACCTGGCTCGGAATCAAATACCTTTCCTATATCATCTATATTTGGTGCCCTGAACCCAGTACCAGCGGTGAAGCTGACATCCAAATTTTTATTGGCCAGCCAAACTGCTCCCAGGCTGCCGTTAAAGGCACGCTGGTCCAAGTTTGCTTCATCAAAAGGGAAATCAAAAAACTGCCTGTCAAATGAGGCGCGGGTATGAATGCTATTATACCTTAGTCCGGCGATGGTACTTAGCTTTTCTGACCAATTAATTTTGTAATTGGCAAAGCCGGCATAAGATGCCCATGTAGAGCCATCAGGATAACGCGTGGACAGCGGACCTATAGCTTCACTATTAATATCTACAACCTTGGCTACTGAACCTACTGTATTATGAACTGCTTCTATTCCATAGAGCAGAAAATGACCTTTTGCCAATCGCTTTTGAAAATCTAGATTGAAGCTGAGAGCATCTACTTTTTCTTTCCGTGACCTTAAGTTATTGCTGTCAAATCTCCTTTCATTCCTGCTTTCCCTATTGATTTGATGTGCAGCGGTGAGTCTTATATGATCAAAAAGAGGGTTATTTTTTCTATAAGTTACATTGAAGGCATTCATCAGCCAAGACTGTGGACCATAGTACCAGGCCGCAAACTGTGGTTGCGTGTTCTCATCTGTCAGGATAAGTCTGTCATATCGGGGGATATCATTTGTAAAGGCATAATGAAGACCATATTCCATTTGCCAATGTGGATTTGGCCTGAAGGCCAATTTCTGCATAAAATTGGTTTGCTGATATCCTGTAGGAGCTTGGACCAATGGGTTAGGGTTTTCATTTACTTCATCTCCCTGTGCAGAAGGGGTAACTATAAAAGGTTTTTGGTACATTCTAGGGGCATTCTTGCCCATTTGCAGATCAGAAAAATTAGAATGACTGAGACTGAATACATAGGCAAATTTCTTTGACCCTGTACGAAGGTCCACATGCATGGTTTTTTCATTGTTGGCAGAAGACCATCTGGTGAGGGCATTGACAGTTGTTTTGTCTCTGAACCTGGGCTGTAGTGTGGAGAAGGAAATTACGCCCCCTATGGCGTCACTGCCATAGTTTACCGCTCCTGGACCAAAGATTACATCGGTTTGGGTGATGGCCAAGGGATCTATGGATAGTACATTATGTACATTCCCACTTCTAAAGATAGCATTGTTCATACGCACACCGTCTACTACCAATAGAAGCCTATTGGCAGAAAATCCCCTTATCATGGGGCTTCCCCCGCCCATCTGGCTTTTCTGTACATAGACTTTTTCGGAGTTTTGGAGTAGGTCAGCCGATGTCTGGGGCTGGGATTTTAAAATTCCGGACCTGTCCTGTGTATGGACCGGCTGGGTTACGAGATGCTTGACTTGTTGGCTACGGTTGGCAGAAATAACTATCTCCTGGAGCATTTCGTCGTTTGGAACTAGGTAAATTAAGTTTAGATCATTGGTTAAAGTATCTACCAGGAGTTGCTGCTGGATATATCCTATATACTGTAGGGTGGCAATACTTCCTTTCGGTGATCCACTCAATGAGACTTCCCCTTTTTGATCTGTAAGCAGGATCCGCTCTGAATTACCTACTACTATAGTAGCAAACTCCAATGGCTGCAGATCCATGGCATCTACCACTTTTATTTGCTGGGAATTCCCGGAAAAAGGCATAATAATAATAATTATGAGTAAAAAAATCCACCGATCCATATTAGGGATTATTACAGGTATATTGAATTGGAAAGGTATTGTTTGTCATGATAGGAATATTCAGCAATAATTATTTTGAGAAGGAATTCGAAATCCAAGGCAATGAGTTATGGTAATATGTAAAGAAGCCGTGAACCCACGGCTTCTAAATTTAGATTTAATAAATCAATTAATCCATTTGGATTTACATTGACTTGTTCAGCTCCATTTTCATCTCCTCGATATTAAGGATTTTGGAAATAGCATTTTTCTCTACTTCCCTAAACTTGTTCAACTGGGCATCTATCTGTTTAGTGATTTCAGCCCTTACTTCTTCCGCTCCATCTGTTGGTTTATAATCTCCCGTACCGGCGATTACATTTAGATGCGCTAGTTTGTTATTCAATCTGATAGGATAATTCAGGGGATCCTGACGGCTTTGATTTTGTGTTTGGTAAAGCTCTTTTTCTATATCAGATATACTGCCTACTATTTTGTCTATACTCGCTTTTTGATCAGGATCATTTTCCGCAATAGTATTCAGCTCTTCCCGATATTTTCTTATCAATGTGATGGTATTATGTGTTTCGGTAAGTTTATCCCTTACCTGAAGCAAGAAATCATATTGTGCCTGAAGATCCTCTTGGCTGGAAGGATATCTTTTGTCCGGCAATACTTTAAAGGACTGTTCCTGAGATTCTCCATCTACTACTAATCGGGCAAAATAATCTCCGGGAACAACTTTAGGACCTCTTAAGGGACCTGACCACATAATCATATCTTCAAAGTCTTTGGCATCAGGTATTCTCATATTCCAATTAAATTCATTGGAGCCTGTTTTATATTTTAAAGTATCACCATCTACTCCTTTGGATGATAGAGCTCGTATAAAGTTCTTTTTGCTATCATATATTTCCAGCCTCACTTCATCCTTAGGTTCATCTTTGATATGCGCATAGATCAATACGCCCCCTTGTCTATTGGTGCCTGCTGTTGGAGATTCTTTTTTAGTACCGTCCAATCTATAGCTATCCTGAGGTTTGAAAAGATGAAAAGGCTTTTTCTCAATATCTTCGGATAGCTGATGAAGCACAGTAAGGTCATCTATGATCCAGAAGCTTCTACCCTGGGTAGCAGCGATAAGGTTATTTTCCTTTATAATAAGGTCTGTAATCGGTACTACCGGCAGGTTCAACTGGAAAGGCTGCCAGTTCTGACCGTCATTGAAAGATACATACATGCCCGTTTCAGTTCCGGCATAAAGTATCCCTTTTTTCACTGGGTCAGCTCTTACCACTCTGGTGAAATGTTCTTCATCTATCCCGTTTACGATTTTCGTCCAGGATTTGCCATAGTCTTCTGTTTTATAGAGGTAGGGCGCAAAATCTCCATTTTTATAAGCTGTTGCAGCCAGATATAAACCGCCTTCTATAAAAGGGTGTCCTTCCAAACTGTTGACCTGGGTCCACTCAGGCATATCCTTGGGTGTTACGTTTTGCCATGTTTTGCCATTATCTGCAGATACATGGACCAATCCGTCATCAGATCCCGCCCAGAGCACTCCCTTTTTGATCGGAGATTCTGCTGCGGAAAATATGGTGGCATAGTATTCCACCGATGTATTGTCCTTGGTAATCGGGCCACCTGAAGATCCCAGTTTACTTTTATCTGCTCTGGTCAGGTCTGGGCTGAAAGTTTCCCATGACTGCCCCCCATTAGTTGACCTATGAAAATGGTTTGAAGTAGTATAAAGGATCTGGGAGTCATGGGGAGAATAGAAGATGGGGAAATTCCACTGGAACCTGTACTTCATTCCTTCCGCACCATGGCCCATAGGGTTATCAGGGTACACATTCACATTCCTTCTAGCCCGTGTACTGTGGTCCAGCCGCTGGAGTAATCCACCGTAGTTTCCTCCAAATACTACATCTGGATTGGTAGGATCTACGGCTAGCCAGCCACTTTCGCTTCCTGCACTTACTTCCCAGTCAGCTTCAGTGATTGCGCCTCCTTCATTACGGTGATTGATCCTCATGGTAGAATTGTCCTGCTGGGCGCCATAGATGCGGTAAGGGAAGTGGTTGTCCGTGGTCACCCTGTAAAATTGGGCTGTAGGTTGGTTCATATAGGTAGACCAGCTGGTACCGCCATCATAGGATACCTGGGCACCCCCGTCATCGGCTATGACCATCCGTTGATTGTCATTAGGATCTATCCAGAGATCATGGTGGTCACCATGTGGTGCTCTGTGATTTTTGAAAGTTTTTCCTCCGTCTGTGGATTTGTGGTAGTCCACATTGACCACATAGACGGTGTTCTCATCCTGAGTATCAGCATAGATTCTGGTGTAATACCAGGCCCTTTGCCTTAGATTTCTGTCCTCATTCAGTTTTTCCCAGGTGGCTCCCCCATCTTCAGATCCGAAGACACCACCTTCCAGGCTTTCGATGATAGCCCAAACTTTATTGGAATTTAGGGGAGATACGGTCATGCCCATGATGCCGACTATGCCTTCTGGCAATCCCGGGTTTTTGGTAATTTCATTCCATGATTCCCCACCGTCGGTGCTTTTCATCATTTTGGAGCCTGGCCCACCTGATTCAAGGCTGTAGGGCGTTCTCTTCATCTCCCATGTAGTGGCATATAACGTCTCTGGATCATTGGGATCCAGAATTAGATCAATGGCTCCTGAGATGTCATTGACAAAAAGTTTATTTTCCCAGGTATACCCACCATCAGTGGATTTGTATACACCCCTCTCTTCTGTAGGTTTGAATATGTCACCCAATACTGCTGCATACAGAATGTCGGGATTGGATGGGTGTACCCTTATACGTGGGATAAACCTGGATTTTTCCAGGCCTGTCTGCTCCCATGTTTTGCCGGCATCCTTACTTTTCCAGATGCCGTAACCATAGGATACATTCCCCCTCACGGTCTTTTCACCGCCTCCTACATAGATGATGTTTGGATCAGATTCAGCTACGGTCACGGCACCGATCGAACCGCCAAAGTATCCGTCAGATATGCTGTTCCAGGTTTTGCCTCCGTCCGTCGTCTTCCATACTCCTCCTCCGGTAGCGCCGAAGTAGTAAGTGTCCCTTTCAGAGGTAACACCTGCTACAGCAGCGGATCGGCCACCCCGGTGTGGGCCAACCAGTCTCCACTGGACAGCATCATAAATCTCCTCATTATAGCTATCTTGAGCATATATATTAACCGGATCAAAAGCCCAGAGGCAAAGAAAAATCAAAATCAGTCTACATATTTTCATAGGGTTAGTCATTGGTGTATGAGTTAAAAAGTTATAAGATATTTTATGGATAAAAGGATGAATTGTGATGTGTGGTTATATCCAAGTTCCAGATTAAATAAATATTTGATAGGAGGTGGAAAGAGGATGCAAAATCAGATAATCAGAATTTAAAAGCTGTAAAAAAAAATTCTTCAGTACTTATTAAACTATTGATCTGGATATATGCTTTTGTGCCACAAGAAAAATAGAATAAGTCAAAATATGAATTTAGCCCTTAGTGAACCGTGACTGTGGACTAGGCCAAGGCGCACACATGTCGACGATTATCCGCATTTAAAAAAGCTCCCTATGAATCACTGAAAAGATGGCGGATAATTATTATATATATGCGGCAAACAGAATTATAAAATCTGTTTTTCTTTTAATATTTTAATAACATTTAAGCTTCATATAGATATTATATTAAATGTATTAAAGGACATTGGTAGCTTATTTGAGAGGCGATTATATCTTATTTGAACAAGAAAGGATATTCAACCTTACATATTTTCTAATATTATTTAAACTCTCTGCATAAAAGCTAGTTAGCTGTACATGAAACTGGAGATACAATGATGAGGTTATGGAAGATTATATTTTTTATCGCAGTGTTTATTTTGCCTATAGGCATTATATACGCTCAAAGTGCATCTGCAGTGAAATCACACATCGTTAATGGGAGCATAATTGATTCAAACTCTGGAGAAGGTATTCCCTTTGCACAAGTAGCTATCTTTAAGCCGGGAAATGACCAGCCAGAAACTTTTACTGATACAGATGATAGGGGGAATTTTCAGCTAAGCATATCTTCCGGTAAATATTCAATAAAAATCTACATTATAGGATATGCTTCTAAAGAATTGAATAATTTGGAAGTACGTAGTAACACTAATCTGGGAAAAATTGAATTAATAGGTAAGGATCAGGATCTTCAGGAGGTGATAGTACAGACTAGCAGACTACCTTTTCGTGCTGATGCTGAAGGGATCGTTATTAATCCCGAACAAAATCTTTCCAACATAGGGGGCACACTATTGGATATTTTGCGTAATACGCCATCTATCAGTGTGTCCGAAGATGGGTCTATCTCGTTAAGGGGAAGTTCTGCCACCAATATTCTAATCAACGGAAGGAATTCTTCCCTTACACAAAACCTCGATCAATTGCCAGCAAGTGCTGTAGAGCAGATTAAAATTATAAATAACCCCAATGCACGATTTGATGCCGAAGCTGAAGGTGGGGTTATCAATATTATTCTCAAAAAAGGGGAGGATCTTGGCACCAATGGAGGAGCTGAATTTACCTATGGCACCAGGGGAAGGATGAATACCGGGGCCCGTATCAATCATCGCACCACCCGTTACAATATCTATGGAGGATATAATTTCAGAAGGTGGAGAGATGTAGGTGTTAGAAATACCGTAAGGGAAATTTTTGAAGATAATGAGATTCTTAGTCAAAGAGGTGTAAGTGAATCAGAAAATACTGGCCATACCTTTCAATATGGGGGAGACTATTACTTTGGAAAAAATATCATAAGTTATGAAGGGGTTTACACTACCAATGTAGACGATCAGCTCAATACTTTGTTTTCAGAATTAAGCGATTCCAACACTGGCATGAGTATCCTGGATTATGTGCGTAGAAATGATGAATCCGAAGATGATGACGGACTTGATAATGCATTGATTTATGAAAGAACCTTTGATGATCCAGATAAGCAATTTCGGGTAAGTGCCAGTCATTCATTCAGGAGGCAGTTTAAAACCCAAAACATAGATATTTTCAGAAATACACTTGAGCCTTTGCCCGAAAACTTAAATGGCATGGAAAGAGCTCTGACTGATGAGATCAGAAATATCTCTGTTTTTCAGTTGGACTATATTAATCCTGTAAACGAAAAAAGTAAAATAGAGACAGGTCTTAAAGCTACTATCAGAAAGTTTGACAATGATTATATCTATAGTCGTTTTGAAGAGACGCAGCAGAATT
>DATHVH010000288.1:0-2919 GCA_035461405.1 Anditalea sp. | reverse complement strand
GTCCCTATAGTGAATAAAGAAGCCCGGGTGGTGGAAGAGGTCGAGATCAATAAAACGGTATCCGAGGATGAAGAGACCATCAGAGATACCGTAAGGAGGACAGAAGTGGATACAGAAAATATTGATTCTGATGACCGTTTTGATAGAGGTAATAGAGATGACCTTGACAATCGTAACCGTAGGGATACTTCAAGTGATGAAGAACGTTCACGTTATGATGATTTAAGCGATGAAGATCGTACACGTTATGATAATTTAAGCGACGAAGATCGTACACGTTATGATAATTTGAGCGATGAAGATCGTAAGCGCCATGATAATCTAAGCGACATAGAAGATCATGAAAGACGTAAGAGAGAAGGAAGAGATCGAGATGATCGAAGTAACTTAGATAAGAGAGGTCTATAAAATAAAAACCTCTTTAAATAAAAGCCTGGATTTTTATAGATCCAGGCTTTTTTCATGGTAATCCGATTACTAGATGGGTTAATTTATAAAGATAAATGGTGGGGAAAAAAATCTAATATTCAATCAGTCTTGGTTTCCAATCATTACGTTGTTTGGACTTTTTTAGAAATGTGTCCATGATATCAAATTCTTGAGCCATATAATTGGCCACCTCATGGCCTTTACCGGCATATAAATGAAATTCTGCCGGTAAATCCATTTCTACGGCCTTGTCAAAGATAGTCTGGGATCCAAAAAACATCATCCATCCCGGATCAGTAGCTTTGCAATAGCGGTGGGGCGCGGTCCCCAGAGGGACTAGGTTATCTTCCGTACCATGAAATAGTAATAGCGGTACCCACTGATCTGGACTGACCAATCTTATATCCAATAGGGCGCCCGCAAAGGACATAACTCCTTTAAACCTAAAATTATCCGGAAATACATATGTGGCTGAATCTAAGTGTGAAAAAGGATTAAAGACCAACTGTAAAGCCACCTCTGCGCCTGCACTACTTCCAGCCAGATAAAACTGGTCCGGATCCAAATTAAAGTTATTTTTATTCTCCAAAAGATAGCTAGTAGCTTTTGCAGCATCTTCCACTCCGGCACGGATTGCATCCAATTTGTCCAAAGTGGGTATATCGCAGCCAAACCCCCTACCCTTCATTAAAAGCCTATATGAAATGACAAATACGTTATATCCTCTATTTTGCATCTCTTCTGCAAAGGACCTTTGCCCATCCGGATGACCACCTTCAAAACCCCCACCATGGACAAACAGGATAGAACTGGCACCCCTAGTTCCGGGATAAACATCTATAAAGAGCTCTTCATTTTGATCCGTCACTGCATATATAACCCTTTCCTTTTTTTGACATAAACCGTTGGAAATAAATAAAATAAATAAGAATATCGTAAGTATTGTTTTAATATTTATCATATGGAGCAAAATCAATATTCAAAGATATGGATAGGGAAAAAAAGTTACCTTCTATTTCAAATTAATTTTATAATCCGCTGAAATGTAGTACTCCATTACTGGAGTATAACTAAACATTTTGACCTTTGGAAGTAACAACACCTTTAAAGAATATAGATATCTATTTGTAAAACCGTTAAGAGAAATTTGATCTTTCTTCTAAATATTTTCGGTCTGTCAGATCGAGTATCATGGGAGTTATGCTGGTCATACCCTGCTTCACTGCCCATCTATCAGAACCCTCCTCTTCAGCCTCTATTGGCACTACGGTAAACCAAAAGTGTTCCCTTCCCATTGGATCTTGGCTTGCTATTACTTTGCCATCATAATGTCGCACCGATTGCTTGGTCCACATGATTTCTCCTAGGGGCTGTCTGGGCAAATTGATGTTCAGCAGTTCTCTATCTTTCAGGTATACGACTTCTTTGAGTGCATCAGAGACATAAGGCTCCAGCATATCAAAGTCAGGCTCGTTTTCATCCACTGATACACTTACCGCTATTCCTCTTATATTAAACAAAACAGCCTGACGGGCGGCGGAAAGAGTACCGGAGTGCCAAGCTGAATTACCCAGATTGGCCCCAATATTTATTCCAGAGAGAACCAAATCTATATCCTCGAAAAGATGGGTACCCATCGCTACACAATCTGCCGGGGTACCTGCAACACGGTATGCGGTTATTCCTTCAAAATGAATGGGGGATTTTTTGTAAGTCAATGGCTTTCCAGCAGTAATGGCCTGTCCCATCGAAGATTGCTCTATATCAGGCGCCATGACGATAACTTCTCCATAAGCAGATGCTACCTTAGCCAGACATGCTAGACCAGGGCTATATATTCCGTCATCATTGGTTACCAAAATTTTCATAACTTATTTTCTTTATGTGTCCAGTAATATTTTTTGCGGTGCAAATTTTGATTTAAATTATAATATGCTGAACCATACGTAATTTTATTGGCTCTACATTATACACTTTATTATAATATAAAACTGACCTATAGGCCATATGTTTAACTGACAGATAAATTGTAACAGTAATGAAAATAATCCAGATCATACACAACCCAACAGCAGGTGATGGCCAGCATAGTAAAGAAAGTTTAATTCAGAAGGTCCGGGCAGCGGGTCACGGGTACCATTATGTATCTACAGACGATCCGGGCTGGAAAGATTTCCATTTAACCGATAGAGATGCATTTTTAGTAGCGGGAGGAGACGGTACGGTAAGGAAATTGGCTTTGGAATTATTAGAAAACCCCTCCATACAAAAAAAACCTATAATATTGCTTCCCCTGGGCACTGCAAACAATATATCAGAAACATTTAATATCAACCCAGAAACATTTATATCAAAATTAGACTTAAGTGGGTCTATAACAAAGTATGACTGCGGTAGGATTCGGGGATTAGACGAAGAAAACTATTTTTTGGAAGGATTGGGTTTTGGAGTATTTCCGGAACTTATAAAGGAAATGGAAAAGGCGGAACT
>DATHVH010000287.1:0-2053 GCA_035461405.1 Anditalea sp. | reverse complement strand
CGGAAGGTGAATCAATCAATAGGAGAAGTTTTAAATGGTATGGGTGAGTACTAAACATGGAAGAAGTTCAGATCCGGCGGACGCATGAAAAAAGTGCTTCCGATTGAAGCGGTTGCACTCCTGTCTTTTTTGGATATGTGGTGAATTTTGGTGGGTGGGTTGGCTACAACTTTTTATAAAATCTCATTTTTGTAAAGTTGTGAAATTGGAAGAATTAAACCTGCAAAATTCGTTTTATAATGGCGGAGGGAACATAAATTTAAACCTAATGGACGGAGTTTTTAACATTTTTTTTAGATAATTTAATAAAATTTTATACTTTCGTTCTAGTTCCACCCTTCTGCCCTACAAAAGTAGGTTGAGCTGCTCAGTAACAACCGGTTTCGCAATTATTTCCATATTTCAAGACTACTGTATTGACAATTTTTCATTGAATTAATAATACAGCGACAATAGGGAATTTATTACAGAAATTTCTATACAAAAATCAGTAGCACCTAATTATCAATGAAAGCAAAATTAATTTATCTGGCGGGGATTCTGGTTTTATCGGTTTCCTGTAAAACCTATACTGTCCCTGTAGATAGTTTTAGAAAACAAATGACGGTAGCAGGCTCTGAGAAACTGAAAGAAGTAGAAATAGATCATCCTACTTTTTATTCCTCATCAAGTCCCGGCAGAAATCTACGTTATCAGAGCAATACAATAAAATCTATTGAGGTTTTGGATAAAAATGGCACTAAGGTCTGGCTAGAAAATTCCCCAAAGTTGGAAATGAGAATACATAAAAAAGATGGAAAGAAACATATTCTCTATTTTGACTCAGTGGTTGTTGAAAATGATACTCTCAAAGGAGCCAGATCACGTCTGATGGATCTAAGGAGGGAGATTGCGATGAGTGATATTGAAAAAATTGAAATTCAGGATAGCGGAAAAACTTATACCTATCAATAATAACGGGTTTAAATTTATTTCCCGCAACAACTACAAATATATAGAGCCTTACCTACCCTATGAAAAAAATACTTGTTCTACTTGTAACTATGTTAGCTGTAACTCAGGTTAAGGCCCAATTTATTAAAGAAAGGTCCATTGATGTTTCAATAGGTTTGGGACTTAGTGCGCCCTATGACGAGTATGATATCACCGGCACCGGTTTTTATGCGCAAGGAGAATATGTGCTCAGTTTGAACAAGTGGGTTGATATTAGGCCTTATGCCGGTTTGATTTTAACCAAGATGAGTAAGGACGACAGCGAACAAATGGTAGCAGGATATAAATCAACGGCAAACGCCTTTTTATTTGGCGGGAAAACCCGAATTACAGCACCTATTCCCTGGGTAGCACCATATTTTGAAATAGGAGTTGGGGGTTCCATTGGTACTTTTGAAACCTTTACTCCCTATACTAGCATAGATGAGTCCGGATTGTTTTTGCATATACCTTTCACTATTGGATTAGAACTTGGTCCCAGGCACAATGTAAATCTAGAGTTTACTTATTATTTCCATAACAGCTTAGAACAGTTTGCCGGAGCAGCTGCTTTTGGTCTTTCGTTTCCGTTGGGGAACAAGTAATTGGAAGAAAAATTAATTTGAATATAATTATAGAGGAAACAATGAAAAAATATTTTTACCTGTTGATGACTATTGCTTTATGCAGTTGTGGCGAGTATAGGTATTATTACAATTTGAAAAAGAGATCGGAAAAAGTTAAAAAAGTTTCAGAAAATAGCGGGAATTATATTGCAGCGATTGGAAATATTAGAAGTGGTAATTCAATTATTGAAGACCTTGATTTAGAGGAAGATTATGCCATAATGATTGGACCGGCCTGGGGTATGCAAAGAACTTATAATAGTGGTTTTAAATTTAATTTAAACTTAGGTGCGGGCTATGGGTTTAATGATATTGGAGATTCATATTTTTCACCATTTATCGGAATTCAATTAGGATGGCTAATAGGAAAATAGGTCTTACCATTATTTTAGGGTTCCTTAGCTTTATTAGTTTTGGCCAAGGCAACCCTATAATATTTGGAGGCGCAGATTATT
>DATHVH010000286.1:0-4473 GCA_035461405.1 Anditalea sp. | reverse complement strand
AGGGATTTCTGATATGAAATTATGGTATGACAAACCTGCTGATAAATGGGTAGAGGCTTTGCCTGTAGGAAATGGGCGTCTGGGTGCGATGGTTTTCGGAGATCCTCATGAGGAAGTTATCCAGCTAAATGAGAATACTTTTTATGCCGGACAGCCTCACCGGAATGACAATCCTAACGCTTTGCAGTCGCTCGGACATGTTAGGGACCTTATTTTTGATGGAGAATATGTAGAGGCCCAAAGGGTGGTGGACGAGAAGTTTTTCAGAGGCCCTCATGGCATGCCTTATCAAACGATTGGCAATCTCAAGTTGACTTATAAAGACAGGAATGAGGTAGCGGATTATTACAGAGAGCTGGATTTAGAAAATGCTATAGTGACCAACCGGTTTAAAAAGTCTGGGGTAAACTATTCTACCAAAGTAATCTCTTCCTACCCGGATCAGGTAATAGTGGCTCATATCACAGCTGATAAAGCAGGGGCGATCAATTTTTCGGCTACGATGGACAGACCTGGTGATTATGAGGTCAGCGTTAAAGGCAATGACTTACTCGTGATGTCCGGTACTTCCACAGATCATGAAGGGATCAAAGGAGCGGTAAAATTTGTAACCAACGTGAAATTTGTCAGTAAAGGCGGAAGCATTAGTTCAGAGCAGAATGAAATACATTTAGCTGATGCCGATGAGGTTACCATATATATCTCCATAGCTACCAGTTTTGTCAATTATAAAGATATCACTGCAGATGCATCCGCCAGAGCTGAATCCTTTTTGGAAAAAGCTGTCAGTAAATCTTTTAAAAGAATCAATGAGGATCATATAACGGATTACAGAGAATACTTTGATAGGGTTAAGCTGGATCTAGGTAGGACAGAAGCAGCTGATTTGCCCACCGATAAAAGGGTAGAACAATTTGCAATAGGAAACGATCCGCAGTTGGTATCCTTATATTTCCAATTTGGAAGATATTTGCTCATAGCGGCATCCAGACCTGGAGGCCAGCCCGCTAATCTTCAGGGTATCTGGAACCATCAATTGAATCCTGCTTGGGACAGTAAGTATACTGTTAATATTAATGCAGAGATGAATTATTGGCCAGCAGAGATCACTAACCTTACGGAATTACATGGTCCATTTATCCAGATGGTAAAAGAACTTTCAGAGACTGGACAAAAGACTGCCCAAGACATGTATGGTTCTCGAGGCTGGGTACTGCATCACAATACCGACATTTGGCGGATTACTGGCCCTGTGGATTTTGCAGAGGCTGGTATGTGGCCTTTAGGAGGAGCCTGGGTATCACAGCATCTTTTTGAAAAATATGATTTTTCAGGCGATCAGACCTATCTGACATCTGTCTATCCTAGTGCTAAACAAGCTGCCCTATTCTTTCTGGATTTTTTGGTAGAAGATCCTCATACAGGATATTTGGTGGTAGCTCCATCCACTTCTCCTGAAAATGTCCCACATCAGTTTCATAATTCTGCCATTGCTGCTGGTAATACAATGGATAATCAGTTGGTTTTCGATCTGTTTACCAAGACCATAAAGGCTGCCAAAATCCTCGGTGATCAAGATATAGTGATCAAAGAGATGGAAGATAAGTTAGCCATGCTGCCTCCCATGCAAATAGGAAACTGGGGACAGTTACAGGAATGGCAAAAAGACTGGGATAATCCAAGGGATAAACATAGACATGTATCCCATCTATATGGCTTGTATCCCTCAAACCAGATATCTCCTTACAGAACACCAGAACTATTTAGTGCAGCTAAAACATCTCTCGAAGCACGTGGGGATGAATCTACTGGCTGGTCCATGGGGTGGAAGGTGAATTTTTGGGCTAGATTTTTAGATGGGGACCATGCCTATAAGTTGATCCAAGATCAGTTAAGTCCCGCGATACTTCCTGACGGAAAGCAGAAGGGTGGTACCTATCCAAATTTATTTGACTCCCACCCGCCTTTCCAGATAGACGGAAATTTTGGATGTAGCGCAGGGATAGCAGAAATGCTAATGCAAAGTCATGATGGCGCTATCCATATTTTACCTGCCATACCGGAAGAGTGGGGTGAAGGTTCTGTGAGTGGATTAAGGGCTCGTGGAGGATTTGAAATGGGTATCGTATGGGAAGACCACCAACCCAAAGAGATCACGATATTATCAAACCTGGGAGGAGTTTGCAGAATCAGGTCTTACCATCCATTGGAGGGAGAAGGCCTGAAGGAAGCAGAAGGTGATAATCCCAATCAATTCTATCAAGTACCGGACATCAAAGAACCAATAATTAAAGATAAGGAAAGGATTCAGGATATTGAATTAAGACCTATTTACGAATATGATATTGAGACGGTAAAAGGAGAGCAATATATACTAACTGGAACTGAATAAGCATAATATGAAGAACATTGATTTATCATATATCCAAAAGTTTGCAAGTTCAGTATCATTGATATTGATTTTGATTATTGTTTCTTCTCAATTCGGTTTTTCTCAATCCTTTAATATCAATAGAGATAGTATAAATAGATTGACCAATTCAGATTATGAGGAAATGAAGCGTCAGCTTGGCATAGGGGATACTAGACCAGGACCTTCCGGAGATCCCAAAAATCCAAATGCTGCCAATATAGATGAATCTAAAGTACGGGCTTATACTTTACCGGATCCTCTGATGGATAAAGCGGGTAAGCCTGTAAAATCAACTGAAGAGTGGTGGAGCTTCCGTCGGGATGAAATAGTAGCCGACTTGGAAAGTGAAGTGTACGGTAAAATCCCTGAAAATCTTCCTGAAGTAAAGTGGATGGTGCTGGAAGAGCGAGAAGTCACGATAGGGCCTTATGCAGTAAAGGAAAAAGTCCTTTCCGGACAAGTGGATAATGATACTTATCCAGAAATAGAAGTCAACATACAAATGGTAGTAGGTACTCCAATCAATATTCAAAACCCCGTACCGGTGGTCATGCAGTTTGGATTTATCCGATCTCCATTTGGTGGAGAATCCGTCGAATCAGAGAATTATTTTATGACCCATTATGAACCCCGCTGGAAGGAACAATTACTCACACAGGGCTGGGGATATGCCATTATTGTCCCGGGCAGCATTCAAGCGGATCACGGAGCAGGTTTAAAATCCGGCATTATAGGACTTGCCAATAAGGGGAAGAACAGGACTCCCGATCAATGGGGTGCCCTAAGAGCTTGGGCATGGGGAGCAAGCAGAGCCATGGATTATTTCGAAACGGATAAGGAGGTAGATGCTAAAAGGATAGCTGTCGAGGGGACTTCACGATATGGAAAGGCAGCACTGGTGGCCATGGCTTTTGAACCGAGGATATCCCTTGGGTTTATTGGATCCTCAGGAGCAGGTGGAGCCTCAATATTAAGAAGAAATTTTGGAGAGCAGGTAGAGAACTTAGCTTCATCCAGTGAGTATCATTGGTTCAGTGGAAATTTTATTAAGTACGCAAGTAATTTAACGGCGGATGATTTGCCTGTAGATGCACATTCATTAATATCAGTATGTGCCCCCAGAGGAGTATTTATCAGTGCCGGCTCACCGCATATAGAAGGGCAGTGGATCGATGCCAAAGGAATGTTTCTAGCGGGAGTCCATGCCAGTCCAGTATATGAATTATTAAATGCAAAAGGATTAGAGAGTTTTACATTTCCATATATGGGGGCTGCATTAACTGATGGAGAGGTAGCCTATAGGCAGCATGCAGGAGGTCATACTACGGGACCAAACTGGAGTACCTGGATTGGCTGGGCAAGTAGGTACTGGAATGCAAATGAATAGTTTATACATTGATTTAAAAGTGACTAATCCCAGAAAAGAGCTAAACTACAAACGATATGAAATTGAATAGATTAAAAATAGTGCTTTTAACTTTCCTGCTAGTAAACTACGGATTCACTGCAAGTGCACAGGATGAGAATTTCTACGTTTTCTTAAGTTTTGGCCAATCCAATATGGAAGGCCATGCAAGATTTGAAGCACAGGATACCGTAGCAGATGATCGATTCAAAGTATTGCAAGCTGTGGACTGCGAAAACTTGGATAGGGAAAAAGGCAAATGGTATCCGGCGACAGCACCCCTTACCCGTTGTCAAACAGGCATAAGCCCTGCGGATTATTTTGGAAGGACTTTGACCGAACATTTGCCTGAAAATATCAAAATAGGTATCATAAATGTTTCGGTAGGGGGCACCAGAATTGAGCTTTTTGAAAGAGATCATGAGGAATACGTAGCCTCTTCCCCCGACTGGCTTAAAAATATAGTGAAAGAGTACGATGGAGACCCGTACGGTAGACTGATAGAACTAGCTAAAATTGCCCAAAAGGACGGGGTAATAAAAGGAATATTACTTCATCAGGGAGAATCCAATACCGGAGACCAAACCTGGCCTACTAAAGTGAAAGGGGTTTATGAAAATATTTTGAGCGATCTGGATTTAGAACCAAATTCTCT
>DATHVH010000285.1:0-7885 GCA_035461405.1 Anditalea sp. | reverse complement strand
CGAAGGACAATACGCTCTCAAATGCAGAAAGGGAGGAGGGTTGGAAGCTCTTGTTCGATGGTGAAAACACTGAAGGATGGAGAGGGTACAATCAGGAGACCCTGCCCGAAAGCTGGGTAGTGGAAGACGGTACGCTTAAATCTCTCGGTGAGGGAGGAGATATAGGTGGAGATATAGTATATGATCTCCAGGAATTTGAAAATTTTGAACTATCATTAGATTGGAAGATAGAGGAAGGTGGCAATAGCGGGATATTCTACCATGTAGTGGAAGGGGATCAATATGAAGCCCCTTATTATACAGCCCCTGAATTTCAGCTGATAGATCAGGAAGGTTTTCCTGAAAAATTAGAACCCTGGCAATCACTGGGTGGGGATTATGGTATGTATGACCCGGATTTTGAAGGTGCTATGAAACCTGCTGGAGAATGGAATTCTGCTCGCATAGTATTTACTGATGAGAAAGTGGAATATTTCCTAAACGGGAAAAAAACACTGGAATTTGAGCCGTGGTCAGAAGATTGGAAAACCAGAAAGGAAGAAGGTAAATGGAAGGATTTTCCCGACTATGGGGAGGCCCGTTCAGGACTGATAGGGCTGCAGGATCATGGGAGTTTTATATGGTTTAAAAATATTAAAATCAGAGAATTATGAAAACATTGTTTAGAGCACTTTGCATAGGAATCATTACTGCATCTATAGCCAGTTGTCAGCAGTCCACCACCTCAGATGAAATACAGCTTTTTAACGGTAAAGATCTAAGCGGCTGGCAGATCTATGGCACCGAAAAATGGTATGTGGAAGATGGGCTATTAATTTCAGAAAGTGGACCTGATAAAGAATATGGGTATCTGGGAACAGATGAGCAATATAAAAATTTCGAACTTACCCTAGATTTCAAACAGGAAGCTGATGGAAACAGTGGTGTCTTCTTTAGATCCACAGTAGAAGGTACCAAAGTATCAGGATGGCAGGTAGAAGTGGCACCTCCAGGCTTGCATACGGGAGGTATTTATGAATCTTATGGTAGAGGATGGCTGATCAAACCACAAAATGAAGATGCATTAAAGTTTGGCGAATGGAATACCATGAAAATCAGAGTTCAGGATGACCATGTAGTTACTTGGCTAAATGGTGTAGAAATGGTAAATATAGAGGATGAAAAAATAGGAGAGGGAGAAGGTGGTATAGCCCTACAGATTCATGATGGAGGCGGTATCAAGGTGTATTGGAGAGATATCCGATTGAAAAAATTGGAATAAAAGGAATGATAGGGCATTGAAATTCATTGCCCTATTTTTATGACCTATTCATTTTTTAGGTAAAATACGGGCCCAGAATATAATTATTAGGCGTATTTGGATAAATTTTTGTTTCTTTGCGTATAGGCCCTAAAACTTAGAAAATGTCAAAATTTGATGATATAAGACCTTTTTATGATACTGAAGTAAACGATGCACTCCGTAAGGTAGCCCATGACCCCATGATGAAGGCGGTAATGAACTTTACTTTCCCGGAAATGGAAGATGAGGAGTGGATACAACAGTTATACAAAACACATTCAATACGGGATTTTCAGATAAATTTTATATACCATGCTATCAATATGGTATTGAGCAATACTTCTGAAGGTCTTACTACGTCCGGATTTGAAAATCTGGAGGCAAATACCTCTTATCTTTTTATATCAAATCATAGAGATATTATCTTAGATACATCTTTATTAAATTATTCACTTTATAAAAATGGTCATAAAATGACTACCTCTGCGATAGGGGACAATCTGGTAAAAAATCCTTTTCTGCTTACCCTTTCTAAAGTCACAAGAAATTTTATCGTAAAGAGGGGCTTGCCTTCCAGGGAATTACTTGAAAGCTCTAGATTAATGTCAGAATATATCAAGGATTCGATTATGCATGAAAACAGATCTGTCTGGATGGCGCAGCGAGAGGGAAGGACTAAGGATGGAAATGACGCAACGCACAAAGGAGTTTTAAAGATGATCGCTATGGCCAAAGACGGTCTTACTGATATGGAATACTTCAAACAACTTAAAATTGTGCCCGTCTCTATATCTTATGAACTTGATCCTACAGATATTTTGAAAATGCCAGAGCTGATGGCCAGATCGAGGACTGAAACCTATGTAAAAAACCCAAATGAAGATTTTATAACTCTTCGCAGCGGTATCATGGGGCAGAAAAAAGGTATTCATATCCACGTGGGCAAAGTTTTGGAGCATGAGATTGATGAGATCATGCAGCAGCATCCTTCTACTAATAAGCAGCTCCAGGCTTTATGCGATGTAATAGATGAAGCCATCCTTACTAATTATAGATTATGGCCTACTAACTATATTGCTCATGATCTTTTAAATCATAGCAATCAATTTAGAGATCAATACACTGATCAAGATAAAATAGATTTTGAGAAGCGGTTTACAGAAGGTGTCGATACATCAGATGAATTGGCTGTCAGAAACTTCCTAGCCATGTATGCCAACCCGGTGACCAACCAAATGGCTTTAAAAGTGCCCCATGGTTAAAAAATAGCCCTATAATTTATAGGGCTATTTTTTTGGATAGAAATATTAATCAAATCATTAAATGGAAAATCACCTTGATAATCTATTGCCCTCTGATGGAGAGGTGTATTATTTTCCGGATTTTTTTACCCATGAGGAGAGCTTCTATTTTTTTAATTACCTAAAGCAGAATGTTCCATGGAGGCAGGAACCAATTAAAATCTTTGGGAAGGAAATCATGCAGCCAAGACTTACTGCTTTATATGGAGATCCTGCTATTCCATATAGTTACTCCGGGATTCAGATGGTACCACATCCTTTTACTGATCAGCTACTTAAAATAAAACATAAAGTCGAATTACTAGCAGGAGTAACATTTACCCATGCACTTCTTAATTATTACCGAAATGGTAGGGATAGCATGGGATGGCATAGGGACAATGAAAAATCTCTGGGGACAGAGCCGGTAATTGGATCAGTGAGTTTTGGTGCCAGTAGATCATTTCAATTAAGGCATTATATAGATAAAAAGCCCAAAATATCCATAGCCCTAGGTAGCGGTAGTTATTTACTGATGAAGGGCCAAACCCAGCAGCATTGGGAACATCAGGTGCCTAAGACACAATCCATGGTGGAGGAAAGGATTAATTTAACTTTTAGGGTTATAACTAATTGATTTTTAATATTTTAAGTATTTAATTTTTAGAAATATTAACTGGTTTTTATTAAATTGAATAAAAATTTTAATAATTACTTCGGCTTATTTCTTTTTGCTCCCCCTTTTCTTATTTGGAGCTTTAAATCGCTGTATGGTCCTTTTGCACATCAAAAGGTTATCAGATTTTATAATATATCCTTTTAAATAATTAAACCCTTATAAGATGAAACAGGTTAACCGAGAGTTTTGGTTGGGACTATTACTGTTAATACTAGCGGTTACAGTGGTAGGATGCCTTCCCGAAAGTGATGACCAACTGGAGGCGGAAGGTACAGAAGTATTAATGTCCAGGCATGATAACAGGGCTGGAGAAATTACTGATATAGCTGCCCAAAATAGATTACTGGCTTCAGTTCATAGTGCTACTGCTAAATATCAAAGAGTAGAAATGGCTATAGCGGATGGATATGAACTTGCCTCTGCATGCGTATCTGTTCCAGGGCTAGGCGGTATGGGCTATCATTATGTAAATTTTTCAATAGTGAATGGTGAACATGATCCATTGCATCCCGAAGCTCTAGTATATGAACCTATGAAAAATGGTAAATTTAAGCTGGTTGCTGTAGAGTATATAGTCGATGCACGTCTTTTAAGTGATAGAAATATTGCTCCCAAGTTTGGGCAGATAGCTATGGATAATCACCTTCATGGTGCACCATTAGGATTTCCACATTATCAATTGCATGTTTGGCTTTGGAAAAATAATCCTTCGGGAATATATACACCCTTTAATCCCAATGTTAGTTGTGAATATGGAGAAAGTGAGCCCCATTAATTTTTTTAGCCCTTCAGATATTGGAGGGCTTTTTTATTTTGTACCTTTCACTTATTGTCAGATTTTCTGAGCTCCCTATAGTTTGTGTCCAGGTATTTAAATATTTCCTGAAAAGTATCTGCATTGAAGCGGGAACTTACAGATTTCCATTTACCATTTTTCAGCTCCAAGTTGACAGCATAAGTTTTTCCCAATCTTAAAAAATAAGCCTCTTGTAGCTGCCAACTTTTTAACTCTTCCTTTAGGTTCACTTCTTCTTTAGAAAATGGATATCTTATGATCAATCTTTCCCCTTCAAGACGTATGTCTGAACTTCTCTTGAAAAAAAATAGAAAAGGAATACTGATGATGAGAAGTATGATACTTATGACTAGAATTATAACTGCGTTTTCCATATTGGTAGAATAAGAAGAGAAAAGGTATAGTTGTTCAAAAATTAATAGCATAAACCATGCATATTTGATTGGTTAGATTAACCCATAGAAAATTAAGAAGAGATATAGCCATATTGAAAGAAAGCAATCCTATTAATTTGAATTAAGAAATAGTAGTCTTAGTTTAGTTGGATTATTGGATACTATGGAACGAATGCTAGACTATTTGAATGATTACATTCCTTATGATATAAGGATAAGTATTTTGCAGACCGTAGTTATAATATTGGTTTTGTGGCTTATCAAAAAAGGAGCGATTAAACTGGTCAGCAATAATTTAGTAGGTCCACTCAAAAGACAATATCACTGGCAGAAGGCAATAGAATATACGCTGGTAATTATAGGTTTATTGCTGGTGGGGAGTATCTGGTTTAGTAATTTCCAATCTATCACTACCTACCTAGGTTTACTTTCTGCAGGTATTGCCATCGCCCTGAAAGATATTTTTGTAAATATTGCTGGCTGGATGTTTATATACTGGCGAAAGCCTTTTGACGTAGGGGATAGGATACAGATTGGGGAGCATAAAGGAGACGTAGTAGACCTTCGCTTATTTCAATTTTCAATTTTGGAGGTTGGTAGCTGGGTAGATGCCGAGCAAAGTACGGGGAGGATAATACATATCCCCAATGGTAAGGTTTTCATGGATGCACAAGCTAACTATAGTCAGGGATTTGATTATATATGGAATGAGCAGCATCTGTACATCAGTCTAGAGAGTGATCATAAAAAAGCACAAAAAATTTTGCTTGATATTATGAATGAGCAGCTAAAAGATGAATTTAAAAAAATAGAGAAAGCATTTAAAAGAGCAGAAAAAAAGCATTTGATTTCTTTTTTATTCTATACTCCCACTGTTTATATCAATATAAACGAACGAGGCATCCAACTATCCCTAAGATACCTATGTCCTCCCCGTAAGCGAAGAGTGTTGCAGCATCAACTGACAGAAGCTATTTTAGATCAGTTTAAATTAGCTACCGATATTAAAATGGTTTATCCTATTACTTCCATCATAATGGAAAACAGAAAAGAAAACTCCCCGGATTGATTTTTACTTTTATTCCATACTTTTTCAGATTAGCTTTTGGTGGCTAATATGAAATAACAGGAATTTAATATGTTGTGTGTGATAATAATTATAAAGTTCACTTATCTTTGACAAGATGCAAAATGAATTATTTGGAATTCAATTCTCTTAGGTTTTTCCATATTTTGATCTGGATATAAATATAGAAAAGTTATCTTTGCATTTTTCAGCAGAAAATTATTATCAATAGATGCCAAAATTAATTCGGATTACCACAGTTCCTATGTCTTTAAAATTACTGCTCACGGGGCAGATGAAATATTTTAAGACAGCTGGATGGGATGTGAAAATGGTAAGTGCAGAGGGTAAAGAGGTAAATGAATTAAAGCGAACCGAAGGATGTGATCATATTGCCATACCTTTTACCCGGAAAATCACTCCTTTTCATGATTTATATTGTTTGTGGCTTTTAATTCAGCTTTTTAGAAAAGAGAAACCTGATATTGTACATACTCATACACCAAAGGCGGGTTTACTTGGGATGATTGCTGGATGGATTTGTGGGGTTAAAGTAAGGGTACATACCGTAGCGGGAATGCCGTATATGGTGGCAACCAAGCATAAAGCAAAGCTTCTGATATATATGGAGAAGCTGACCTTTAGAATGGCCCACGAAATTTGGCCTAATTCCCATTCGTTAAAAGATTTTATTATTAAAGAAAAGTTGGTGGATCCTGCCAAAGTAAGAGTATTAGGTCAGGGCTCATCCAATGGCGTGGACCTGAATAAATTTAGTAGGGAATCATTAAAAGAAAATCACCTAGTAGCTGCGATGATGAGAGTGGTGCCAGGAGATAATGAATTTGTAATCCTTGCCGTAGGCAGACTGGTCAGAGATAAGGGCATAGAAGATTTAGTGAAGGCGTTTCTTCAATCGAAGATCGTCAATAAGTCAAAGTTAGTCTTATTAGGTCCCCTGGAGCAAGACCTGAATCCCTTAGAAGGTGATATTATCCGAAAAATCGCAGACCACCCTAAAATAGTACATATAGATTGGTCTGACCATGTAGAACATTATATGGCTATCTCAGATGTACTGGTACATCCCTCTCACAGAGAAGGATGTCCTAATGCTATTATGCAGGCCGGGGCGATGCAGTGTCCGGTTATTTGTTCAGATATCATAGGAAATGTAGATATTATCACCCAAAAGAAGACAGGGCTTATCTATCCGGTACGGAATGTCACTGCACTTCAGGAGGCCTTGGAATTTGCCTATGTGAAGAGAGAAGTGATGCACTGTTATTCTCAAAATCTACACCAAGAAGTAATATCAAAATTTAGCAGAGAAAAGATGCATGATTTGCTTAAAGAAGAGTATGAGAGGCTGCTAAGTAAAAATCAAAATTAATTTATTTTCATGTATATAATAGGAGCCTCAGGTCATGCTCGTGTGATCATAGATACGCTTGAATCGCTTGGAATACAAATAGAAGGCATTTACGATAAAGATGTATCCATTTCCACTTGTCTTGATTATCCAGTAAATTCTATGGAAGATTTTCTTCCAGGTCAGGATAAAGTACTTATAATAGCGATAGGTAATAACGGCTGGAGAAAGAGACTGGTACTAGAATATGATCAGAAAGTAAGATGGGGCACCATATTACACCCGGCAGCAATAGTAAGCAAATATGCTGATATCGGCCAAGGTACCGCCATAATGGCTGGAGCAGTTATCCAGGCAAATGCCAAAATCGGCAATCACTCCATAATTAATACTAAAGCATCTGTCGACCACGACTGTACAGTAGGGGATTTTTCACTGATAGCTCCGGGTGTTACTTTATGTGGTGGAGCAAAAGTAGGCTCAGGATGTCTTATCGGCGCAGGTGCCACGCTGATTCCTGGGGTGGATGTGGGAGATAATTGCTATATAGGCGCTGGATCTACAGTACTTAGAAATGTATCAGCAGGAGAAAAGGTATTTGGGATAGTGAAATAAATAATAAATGATGCTTTGCGGAGATTATTTAAAGCGTATAGTCCAAAATTGTCACTCCATTATTTTATTATAGTGAAAAGACCCAAAATATAAGTTTCATATTAAACACCGATATAACATTTTATTTTATATAACCATTCACCAAATCTAGAGCAGTAATCAATTATGCATTTTTGCTATTTATTCGATTTTTCCAGAAAGTGATTAAGTCAAAATTTTACAACTATCTTGACCTTGAAGTTTAGACTATTCTAAGCAACATCAAAAAAATATATATTTTATTTTATTTTTCCCCGTTGTTGATCTATTATTAGGAAAGCATTCGTCGCAATAATAAATCTTCCTTAATATTTTCATTGCAGGTAGATTTAATTAATTTTGGCCGGAAGCTTTTCAAGTT
>DATHVH010000284.1:0-5241 GCA_035461405.1 Anditalea sp. | reverse complement strand
AGATCACAAGCGAGAGAAAATATTCACGAGTTCTTTGCTGTATCAGTGGAGGCATTTTTTGAAAACACAATTGCTTTTAAAGCCTATCATCCCGAGATGTATGAGTGCTTAGTATTTCTTCTCCGGCAAGATCCTTTGGTACTATATACCGGAGCAAATTCTAAAAATTTGGTAAGTGGGGTTGGGGATTAGTGAATAGTTGGATTAGTTGTTTAGTAAATTCAAATAATTACTAAGAACAAAGATACTAAGTAAATAGGGTGTGGATAACCACTTCATTATTCGAAATTCTCCATTCATCATTCGAAATTACTTCAAAAGGAAGTTTGAATGTCGAACACTGAATGATGAATAATGAAATTGATTTCCCAATCCTAAACCATTAATCATTTCCTTTCCACTTCTCTCAAATTCTCCAGTTTCTTATATCTAAGAAATCCATTAATATCCTCAAAATGCTCTCTTACGCTTTTGTTACCAAATTCGAATACCTTTGTCACCAGACCGTCCAAGAAATCCCTATCATGAGATACTAGGATCAGGGTGCCATCAAATGCTTTTAGAGCATCTTTGATGATGTCCTTGGTCTTCATGTCCAGGTGATTGGTAGGTTCATCGAGTATGAGTAGGTTTACCGGTTCTAGAAGCAATTTGATCATAGCTAATCTTGTCTTTTCACCGCCGGAAAGCACTTTTACTTTTTTCATGGAGTTGTCACCACCAAACATAAAAGCCCCTAAGAGATCCTTTACTTTAGACCTGATATCACCTACAGCTATTCTGTCGATAGTTTCAAATACGGTAAGGTTTTCATCAAGCAGTGAGGCTTGGTTCTGGGCAAAATAACCTATTTGGGTATTATGCGCCAGTTCAAGACGTCCATCAAATTCTATCTGGTTCATAATAGCTTTGATCATGGTGGACTTACCTTCACCATTTTTACCTACAAATGCTACCTTCTGGCCACGCTCAATGGTCATTGATGCATTTTTGAAAACTATATGATCTCCATAGGCCTTCGTAAGATCTTCTACTATCACAGGGTATTTTCCTGACCGTGGCGATGGAGGAAATCTCAGTTTAAGCGCGGAATTATCCACCTCGTCAATTTCTACGATCTCCAGTTTTTCCAACATCTTCACTCGCGATTGAACCTGGAGTGTTTTGGAATAGGTTCCTTTGAAGCGCTCTATAAACTGCATATTATCTGCAATCATCTTTTGCTGCTCGTCATAGGCTTTTTGCTGATGCTCACGTCTTTCCTTGCGAAGTTCCAGATAATGGCTATACTTAGCTTTATAATCGTAAATACGACCCATGGTAACCTCAATGGTACGGGTGGTAATGTTGTCTACAAACGCTCGATCGTGGGAGATTACGATTACTGCTTTAGCTTTCTCAGTTAAAAAATCTTCCAGCCACTGTATGGATTCAATGTCCAGGTGGTTGGTCGGTTCATCCAATAGTATGAGATCCGGTTTTTGCAACAGTATTTTTGCCAATTCTATTCTCATTCTCCAGCCACCGCTGAACTCTGAAGTAGGCCGCTGGAAGTCTTCTCTTATGAAGCCAAGTCCCAAAAGAACTTTTTCTACTTCCGCTTCATAATTTACTTCTTCTATGGCGTAAAATTTTTCGCTAATTTCAGATACCTTCTCAATGATCTTGTAATATTCATCAGAGTCGTAATCTGTTCTTACAGTCAATTCCTCATTCAATCGGTCTATCTCAGTTTTCATATCGAGATAGGAAGCGAAAGCCTTTGAAGTTTCCTCAAATACAGAACAGTCATCTTCAGTTAATAGATGCTGGGGAAGATAGGAGATAATAAAATCTTTAGGTGCAGACACACCACCTGATGATGGCTTACTTACTCCCGCAATGATTTTGAGCAAAGTGGATTTTCCTGCCCCGTTTTTGCCCATTAGAGCTATTTTATCATTTTCATTGATAGAAAAAGATATGTTGCTGAAAAGGGCGGATCCGCCGTGCAATACCGTAAGTGCGTCTACTGAAATCATGCTTCTGAATTTTTGAAGGTGCAAAGATATCAGTCTCTAATTGATTTATGGGAATTAGCCGTTAAAAAATGTTAGACTTTTGGGAAAGGTTTTGTTCAATTGAGATTTGAAAAAATAAAAAAACTATGTCCACAAGTCGACGGTCCTCAGACCATCAAAAGGATTCCATATTCGTGGAAGGTGGACTTTAGACTATGGACTGTGGACAATCTGACCCTATTTAAATAAAATTTATTCTTCCAAAAATAATGGATAAAGTGTCATTCCCCCATCTACATATATGGTGGTTCCGGTAACATAATCAGCCTGATCAGAGGCTAACCATGCGGCTACCTGTCCGATATCTTCTGGGTCACCAATACGACCATAAGGTATTTTCTCCAGCATGGCTTTCTTACCTTCTTCATTACCCCATTCATGTTCATTGATAGGTGTTTTAATAGCTCCTGGAGCAATGCTATTGACTCTTACCTTTTTTGAAGCCAGTTCTTGCGCTATGGATTTCATCATCATCTTCATCCCTCCTTTGGAAGTGGCATAATTAACCCTTCCAGCCCATGGGATAGTATCATGTACAGAACTGATAAAAATAATTTTACCACTGGCTTTAGAAAGCTCTTCTTTTACACCCTGTTCATCGAAACATTTAGCAGCTTCTCTTGCACATAAGAATGCTCCCGTAAGGTTGGTCTGAATCACTTTATTCCAGTCTTCATAAGACAGGGTCAAAAATGGTTCGTCTATCTGAATGCCGGCATTATTTACCAAGATATGTACATCACCAAAAGTTTTTCTAGCCTCTTCGAAAATTTTTATCACATCATCTTCTACACCTACATCACCTTTAACTATACTGGCTTTACTTCCCGCATCTACTATAGCTTTTTGAGTTTTTTTAGCACCGTCCTCATCATTATGGTAATTGATGACTACGTTAGCGCCAGCTTTGCCGAGAGCTATTGCAATTGCTTGTCCTATTCCACCGCTTGCACCGGTTATTACTGCAGTTTGATTTCTTAAAAGTAGTCTAGTATTGCTCATAGTGATATATCTTTTTATGGTTAGGATCTTTTAGACTCAAAATTGATTCCAAACAAAGCATAAAAAAAGGGAGACTTGTTAGATCTCCCTATTTAGGTTTAAATATATATTTACTGTACTTCCACGCCTAAAGCTTTTGCCATTACAGCTCCAATCTCAGCAGGAGAATCAGCTACATGTATACCGTTTTCTCTCATTATTCTCATTTTTGCCTCAGCAGTATCATCTGCTCCACCTACGATAGCACCAGCATGACCCATTCTTCTACCTGGAGGTGCAGTTTGTCCTGCTATAAAACCAACCACTGGTTTTTGGTTGCCATTTTCTCTGATCCATCTAGCTGCATCAGCTTCATAATTTCCGCCGATCTCACCGATCATAACGATAGCATCAGTTTCAGGGTCATTCATCAAAAGTTGAACAGCATCTTTGGTAGATGTACCGATGATAGGATCGCCACCGATACCGATAGCTGTAGAAACTCCCATGCCGGCCTTTGCTACTTGGTCAGCTGCTTCATAAGTTAATGTTCCTGATTTAGAAACTATACCTATTCTTCCTTTTTTGAAAACAAAGCCTGGCATGATACCAACTTTGGCCTCTCCTGGAGTGATGACACCTGGACAGTTAGGGCCAATAAGAGTAGCACCTTTTTCTTTGATGTAAGGTTTAGCCTTCATCATATCTTTAACAGGGATACCTTCTGTAATAGCGATGATTACCTTAATCCCTGCATCTGCTGCTTCCATAATGGCGTCTGCGGCAAAAGCCGGGGGAACAAAAATAATAGAGGTATCAGCACCAGTTGATTCCACCGCTTCTTCAACAGAATTAAATACAGGTTTGTCCAGATGTGTTGATCCACCTTTGCCGGGTGTAACACCACCTACTACATCGGTACCATATTCGATCATCTGCTGCGCATGGAATGAACCTTCGGAGCCGGTAAATCCTTGCACGATTACTTTTGAATTCTTATTTACTAATACACTCATGTCGCGATTTTTATAGTTTGATACAAAAATAAAACAATAAGCCCACCCACAAAAGAATTATTAAACAATATCATTTTATTTATTCTATATCAATACTTTTTATAATTTAGTGTACGAAAATAGTGTTATGCAAAAGTTTCTCCTTTCTTTAATCTTTATTTTATGGAGTTTTGCGGGATTTTCCCAATCATTTCAGCAAAATAAGAATATAAAGGGACTGAATTTGCCTTCAAATCATGTACTAAGTTTAAGTCAGGATGATGTGGGGCGGATTTGGGTTTCTACGGCTAAAGGTGTGTTCTATTCAGATGGTATAACCACTTATACCCTACCAGACTCCATTCATCAAATTCTTCAGAGTAGACCTCAAACTTATATAGATAAGGAAGGAATTATATATGCTTACAATACTGAGCGTATAAAGAATATTTATTTTTATAAAGACAATCTCTGGAGCGTCTTAAATATTCCTGATTTTATCACTGAAAAAAATATTAATATAGGTAAAGTATCTATAGCCGTAGAGTATGTAGAAGGTATTAAGAAACTTTTCTTAAACGTACCTGGGTATATAGGGATCTATGAATTTGATGCAAAAAAATGGGATTACAAAGCTTATGATAAGACTGCCTTAGGAGATTTTACTTCCCAATTTCAGGCTGGAGACTCTACTTATTTTTATTTTGAAAAGATAATACTAAAGCTTTATAAAGGGGAATTTTCATCTGAAGAAAACTGGGATGAATTGTTAGAAGGGCCAGTATATAAAGTGGAGCGATATGAGTCAGATAGCAATTATTATTTTCTGGGATATGGAAAACTAGCCAAAGGAAAAAAGCGAAACGGTCCCGAAGAAATCATCCACCAAGACTTTGCGCAGCCAAAATACGGTAATCATCATTATTTTGATCTTAAGATAAAAGATGATAAAGTTTTTTATTACTTTAATTCTCATTTATACAGACATTCTTCTATAGATAGGGTACCACTATTGATTTCTACCGAGGAACATTTACGGATTTATCTTATTCAAGCCCTCCTAGTCGATAGGGAAGATATTATCTGGATAGGCAGTCAGAGAGGTTTGGTTAATGTACCTACTCTTAGATTTCAAAATTTCACGCCAAAGGACGGCCTTCTCGATAATGAAGTCACTGCTATTTATAAGGATGCACCCCAAAGAT
>DATHVH010000283.1:0-3185 GCA_035461405.1 Anditalea sp. | reverse complement strand
AGAGAATTTTTACAAAAAGTCTTTTGGTAGCGCTTATTTATGGAGTTTCCCCCTATGTGGAATCCCCGGCGCAAACCAGTAGTGAATTTGCAAAGGGTCCGACTGATAATATCAGCTCGGAAAAAAGAAACATTAAAACTTATCTGGAAGAATTAGAAAAGCTATACAATGTTTCTATAGCATATCAGACACCGGATTTAGAGAGCAATCAATTCCCTGCTGATTTTCGAATCACTACCAATCTTGGGATTGAGGAAAATCTTAAAAAGCTTTTAAAAGATACAAATCTAACTTATCGAAAAGGTGCAGGAAATTTTTACCTATTAGTAAAAAATCAAGGTCCCACATCTATCTCTAATACTGATCCATCTCCCTCCTTCTCCAAGGAAAAAAGTATTGAGGAAAGGGGATTAAAGGGTCTGGTAGTGGATGAAAATAATGAACCAATTCCAGGAGCAACTATTCTTATAAAAGGCACTACTATAGGTGCGGTGGCCGATTTGGATGGCCGATTTTCTTTGGTATTGGAAGATGATAGTGCTGAATCCATTTTGATATGCTCACTGATGGGTTATAAAAATAAAGAGATTAAGATAGGATCTACCTCTGATTTAACCATAAAGTTACAATCCACTGATATAAGCCTGGGAGAAATAGTGGTGACAGCCTTTGGATTGGAGCGGGATAAAAAAGCGCTAGGCTATACTACTCAAAGTATAGATGGAACTGCGCTAACAGAAGCCAGGCAAGGCAATATAGCCAACAACCTATCAGGAAGAATCGCGGGTGTTCAGGTGACAGGAAATTCTATGCCTGGAAGTGGTGCGCACATAGTGATCAGAGGCTCTTCATCTGTAGCAGGAAATAACCAGCCTCTGGTGGTGGTAGATGGAGTACCGCTCGAACAGACGTCTTCCCGTCAGTATGGTAATGGTCTGTCTGAAATCAATCCTGATAACATCAAAGAAATCAATGTCCTAAAGGGTGCCACTGCAGCAGCATTATACGGTTCCCGTGCTGCCAATGGCGTAATAATGGTAACCACGAAAGACGGCTCTACCTCTAAAGGAATCGGTGTAGAGTTTAATACCAATACTACATTCGACCGACCACTGGTAAAACCCGGCTTTCAAAATACATATGGAGGAGGGGCAGGCTATAGAACATGGTATGTGGATGGTAGAAATGGCTTTGATGCAAACGGTGTTCGCGGTACAGCAGGTGTAGATGAGAGCTGGGGTGCACCCATGGATGGGAGATTGGTTCCACTATGGTATTCTGCCCCTGGTTTAGAGCCATTACTTCCACAGCCAAACAACTGGGATGACTATTGGGAAACCGGCCGAAGCACGTCCAATAATATTGCTATATCTGGTGCAAATGAGCAGGGCAATTTTAGACTATCTATAGGCCGTTTGGATCAGGAAAGCATCATGTACAATAATGATTATTACCGTAACAATTTCAAGTTGAATACCGGTTATAATTTCACCTCTGATCTGCAGGTAAGCATCAGTGCAGAATACATTAAGTCAGGTTCAGAAAACAGAAGATATGCCAGTGGACAAGATTTTATATGGGCTCACCGACATACGGATTATAACAAGTTAAAAGATTGGGAACAGTATTATGATGTACACCGTCAGACCTTTCGTCCGGGAGATGACTATCCCTATGCGAACTGGCAGCACGAATATTTTTCCAATCCATTTTTCCTTCAGGATGCCTATCCTATGGCAAATGAAAAAGATAGGCTGCTTGGCAATATAGCCCTAAACTATAGGATAAATGATAACTTCAGTATCATGGCGAGGTCAGGAACTGATTTTTGGTCAGATACCAGAACCAATGTCACCAGTGTAGAGAGGACTAAAAATAGTGTGCGCATACTGGGGGCATATCAGGAAATAGTGATGAGAAGCCAGGAAACAAATAATGATGTAATTCTGACTTTTGATAAGGATTTCTCTCAAGCTTTTTCCCTAAGAGTCCAGGCAGGAGGGATTAATAGAACTAATTTTTATAAAAGAAACCAAGTAAATGTAGGGGAACTCACTATAGACAGGCTATATAATTTAGGTAATTATGCCAGTCCTGTGACGCCTTCTAGCACAATCAGTAGGCAAGAAGTAAATAGTGTTTTTGGAGCTGTACAGATGGGTTTTAATAATTATGTCTTTCTGGATGTGACTGGAAGAAATGATTGGTCAAGTACATTACCGGTAAATAACAACTCATTTTTCTATCCTTCAGTAGCGCTAAGTGCAGTGCTCACAGATATGGTGGACCTGCAGAGTGATATAATCTCTTTCGTAAAGGTAAGGGGTAGCATCGCTCAGGTAGGAAATGATGCTGATCCATATAAGCTTAATCAGGTCTTTCAGTCTCAAGGCTTATGGGCGGGTACTACACCAACATATTCAGCTTTCTCAGAAATAGCAAATACTAATCTTAAGCCAGAAATCACCACAGGAAAGGAATTCGGGCTCGATATGCGATTTCTAAAAGGGCGATTGGGAGTTGACTTTACCTATTATCACCAGGCCACGGTAAATCAAATATTGGCTGTTTCTATATCTACAGCTTCTGGTTATGGGAGTCAGATTTTGAATGCTGGCAAGATTACCAATCAGGGAGTCGAGCTGATGATTTATGGTACCCCGGTAGTACTGCCAAATGGATTTGTTTGGGAAACCAATTTTAATTTTGCCCGAAATAGAAACCAAGTGGTAGAACTCGCTGAAGGCCTGGAAAACTATATTCTTGGAACACAGAACAGCCTGACATCGGAAGCCAGAGTAGGTCAACCTTATGGTACTTTATATGGCCGCAGATATTTAAGGGCACCTGGAGGTGATCTTATTTATAGGAATGGTCTGCCGGTACTGGAGGATGGGACTTTTGCTCTTGGCAATGTGCAACCGGATTGGATAGGAGGTCTTTCAAATTCATTTAGCTATAGAGGGTTTACTATAGGGACCTTAATAGATGTCAGAATGGGAGGAGACATCTTCGATGTGGGCACAGGGCTAGCCAGAAAGACCGGTATGTATGAAGAAACCGCTATAGGCAGAGAAGAGGGTGTAATAGGTCAAGGCGTAATGAATGTAGGTTCTGCAGAAAGCCCAGTTTATGTACCAAATGATGTAATAGTAGATGCAACCACGTTTTGGAATGCACAAAAT
>DATHVH010000282.1:0-5494 GCA_035461405.1 Anditalea sp. | reverse complement strand
TCTTATGTGGAATCCAAAAAAGCCTACAGCTTATAACAGACAGCGTCAAAGCTGGATCTTAAGGAATATGAATAACTTAGAACCGATTGGGTTTGGGAAATGATAAAAAGTACAAAGTAAGAGGTACGAAATCAAGATTTGACTTCTTACCTCTTACTTTTTACTTCTTACAGTTTATTCCATCGGACATACAGGCATTCACTAAACCATCCTAGCAGTTTCCACTTGATCAATAATATCTTCATAGTCCAGCTTATCCCAGTTTTGAGTAATAAGGGGATCTGCCATTACTTTATCCATGATCCTTTCCTGAATTTTACCCTGAGCATAAGCTTCAGCATATGGGATATCCGAGAAGGTTACCATGGTATATAAAGGTATCCAGTCTGCAGGATATAATTCATGTAGCCTTGCTTCAATCTTTTTACGGATAGCAAACTTGGGATCAGATACTGCATCTCGCATTTCTACAAAATTCTCCAAAGCAAGCTGACTTATAGCATCTGTATCCGGTTTTCTCATTTTTTGAAATTTTTCAAAAATAAGATCCCAAGAGGTAGTGCCAAACTTATCTATTAAACCATCTAGGACAAAACAATCCTCAAATCCGCAGTTCATCCCCTGGCCGTAAAATGGCACCATAGCATGAGACGCATCACCTATTAATAAACATTGATTTTTAACCCACGGATAGCAATTGATCGTAATTAAGGCCGATGTGGGATTCTTAAAATACTCTTCCTTCAGATTCGGCATCATTTCATATGCGTCGTCAAAATAAGTCCTGAATACACTATCCACATCTTTCTCATCGTGAATTTTTTCAAAACATACCTTGGTACCTTCGAATGGAAGGAACAAAGTACAGGTGAAAGATTTATCTGGATTAGGTAATGCTATAAGCATAAATTTACCTCTGGGCCAAATATGCAGGGCATTAGGATCCATAGCAAATTTTCCTTCAGCAGTAGGAGGAATCGATAATTCTTTGTACCCATGAGTTATGTAATTTTGGGTAAAATCAAACCGTTCCTGTTTTTGCATAGACCCTCTCAATGAGGAATATGCTCCATCCGCTCCAATTATGACTGAGGAGCTTACCTTTTTCCTTTCCCATCCTGGTATAGAAAACCTGATATTCTTTTTAGTGATATTGACTTCTTCACAGCGGTGGTCAAAAAATAAATTTACACCGACCCTCTCAGCCTCATCCACTAATATCTGGTTAAATTTTCCCCTTGAAATGGAGTAAATAGCTTCCCCTTCTCTACCATAAGGAATGCAGGTAGTATTACCATGTTCGTCATGGATCCTTCTACCATACATCGGAATAGCTAAATCTTTAACTTTATCTTTTAATCCTACTTTTTCTAATGCCTTCCATCCACGGTCACTAAGGGCCATGTTTATGGAGCGCCCCTCTTCCTGGGATGTTTGACCGCGCTTATCTTCCCTTTTTTCAAAGATAGATACATCCAGACCTCTTTTTCGAAGATATATACCCAAAAGTGAACCGATCAGTCCAGCTCCTAAGATACTTATATTATTTTTTTCCATTAAATTCTAATCTTAATTCACCTAAGCGAATTTTTGTAAAGCTTGTTCAAGGATTTTTGCAAATTTGTATACATCCATGAAGCTGTTATATAAAGGAGTAGGGGCGACTCTTATCACATTTGGATGTCTCCAATCACCTACTATTCCATTCTTATAAAACTCATCAAAGACGTCTTTGCCTCCTTTGTGAACCAGCAAAGATAACTGACAACCCCTTTCTTTTGGGTTTTTAGGTGTTATTATTTCTAATACACCTGAATTTATTTTTCGAACTAAAAACTCCAAGTAGCTGGTTAATAGTTCACTTTTCTTTCTAAGATTTTCCATTCCGGCTTCCTTAAATATTTCAAGGGAGGCCTGATGGGCTGCTAACGCTAGGACATTTGTGTTGGCGAGTTGCCACCCATCTGCCCCGTACATAGGCTTAAAGCCCTTTTCCATTTTAAATCGCTCTTTTTCATCATGGCCCCACCACCCTGCAAAGCGTGGTAAATCAGGATTGTCCGCATGCCTTTCGTGGACAAATATTCCTGAAATATTTCCAGGGCCACTGTTTAAGTACTTATAACTGCACCATGTAGCAAAATCTACGCCCCATTCATGAAGGCTAAGTGGCGCATTACCAGCAGCATGGGCCAGATCATAGCCCACTTTTGCCCCAGCATCATGCCCAGCTTTAGTAATAGCTTCCATATCAAATACCTGTCCGGTATAGTATTGGAGTCCTGCCATCATTACCAGGGCAAGTTCATCTTTATTTGATTCAATTTGTTTTATAATATCCTCAGTCCGTAAAGTATGCTCCCCTTCCCGTGGAGAAATTTCGATAATAGCATCCTTTGGGTCATATCCATGAAACTTCACCTGAGTCTCGAGCATATATATGTCAGAGGGAAAAGCACCAGCCTCTGTTATTATTTTATACTTAGCTGTAGTGGGTTGATAAAATGAAACCATCAGAAAGTGGAGATTACTGCTAAGGTTGTTCATAGCCACGACTTCATGTTCGCGTGCCCCTACTACCTCTGCCAATATAGGTTTGGACTTAATCCTGGCACCATACCAGGGGTCTTTTCCCTTAAAATGACCATCGACAGCCATACTCGCCCAATTATCAAGTTCTATTTGCAGATGGTCCTTTACAGTTTTTGGCTGTAACCCAAGCGAGTTGCCACAAAGATAGATAGCAGGGTTACCCTCTACAGTTGGATAGTAAAATCGGTCTCTAAAATGATTTAAAGGATCATTCTGATCCATAGATTGGGCATATTCTTTTGTGAATTCGAAATCAGAAAGCTTCATTCAGGATTATTAATATTTGATTTGTTAGACTATTTTTCCATCACTTTTCCACATTCATTACAAGTAATATGTTGTGGGTTAGACCAAAATCTCTCCATAATAGGGGGGAGCTGATTAACGATATCGGTGACTTCCGCATATTCCTCATGAAGTTTATTGCCACAATTTTCGCAGTGCCATATAAACCCATCTAATTCTCCCTCTCTTCTGTATCTTTCGAATACAAGTCCAATGGTATTAGCGGGCCGTCTAGGGCTATGAGGTACTTTTGCTGGTAAAAGAAACATTTCGCCTTCTTTAATAATAATATCAGTAGGCCTGTCACCGTCAACCACCTTTAATGTAATATCCCCTTCAATCTGGAAGAAAACCTCCTCTCCTTCGTTTACATGATAATCTTTTCTGGAGTTTGGGCCTCCGACCACCATTACTATAAAATCCTTATTATCACGAAACACTTGTCTGTTTCCAATAGGGGGTTTTAAGAGGTGACGGTTTTCATCTATCCACTGGGAGAAATTTATTGGCTGAAGTAATGGCATAATATTGGATTTTTACTGTAAACAAAATCAAGCACTAAAAGTATAAAAATAATGTCATTTTTTGACTTTCTTTGCTATTTGCTCATTTAAACCCAATTAATATATATGGCTTATCCTATTATAGATACTCATTGTGATTTACTTTCATATTTAGCTAAAGTACCGGGAGCCTCAGCTGAAAGCAGAGAAATCCCCTGTGGGCTACCATACATTAAAGATGGAAATGTAAAGTTGCAGGTATTGGCTATCTATACTGATGTCAGGTCTGAAAGCATGGAAATTGCTACAAACCAGGTGGATGAATTTAAAAATTTGCTTAGTAAATATAATGATTCAGTATGCCTTGCAGATAGAGATTTTATAGCATCTATAGAAAAGGAAGAAAAAACAGGGGTTGTATGCGCTATAGAAAATGCTGCTGGGCTGGGCAATGAAACTGCAGACTGGTTAGCCATTCGTACTCAGCTTGACAACATAATTGCTTCCACCGGCAGATTGGCCTATATCAGTCTTACACACCATACCGAAAACCGGTTTGGGGGTGGAAATTATACAGAGGTAGGTCTAAAAGATGATGGAAGGAGACTATTGGATTATATCGATGGTAAAAAGATTGCCGTCGATCTTTCCCATACTTCAGATTTATTGGCAGAGGGAATATTAGAGCACCTTACTTCAAAGGGCCTGGACATACCGGTGATCGCCAGCCATTCTAATTTCCGCGCCATATGGGACCATAGAAGAAATATTACAGATGAGTTTGCCAAAGAAATCATCCATCGCAAAGGAATCCTGGGCATCAATTTCTTACGTGCCTTCTTGGACAATGCTGTTCCGGAGAAACTCTTTGACCACATCAAACACGGCTTTGCCATAGGTGCGGAAGACTGTATTTGTTTCGGTGCCGATTTCTTTTATACGAAGGATTTTCCGGACAAGAGCCGACATCCTTTCTATTTTCCTTTGGCCGAGAATGCTTCCAAATATCCCACTCTTCTGGACAGCCTTGGAAATGACCTTTCTGACCTTCAACTCAAAAAATTAGCATATAAAAACTGCCAGAGGTTTTTTAAGGATACATGGGTATAAATGTCAGATGCTAAGATGACCGATGCCGGATGTAGATATGTCTAGTATAGTACTTTAACCTGTAAGAGATAAAAATTGCCAGCTATAAATTTTTATCTCTATTCATATTACTTATTTCCTGAATATTTATTAACTTAATTCATAGGATACCAAGCAATTGTCGGGGAGTGGCTATAACCAAGGTATAGGGGTAATCATCAGGAAAAATGGTCATCGTAAAAAATTTTTCGGTAAGATTGCTGATACTACTTCTACTGGTGGCATGTGTAGAGGAAGAGCACGTCCCGATAGGGACACAACTATTGGTCAATACAAATATGTCCATGTTTCATGATTCGGTTGATCCCTGGAGGGCGGGCCGGCCGGAAAGGATGGGGGCGAGTAGAACTGTATTTCTTTCCGGAAACCGATCATTGTATATAGAAAATCCGGATAGTTTATCTTTGTTCTCCGGAAGCTGGACCCAGTCTTATTCGGGTCCTATGCCTGCACCGGGAAGTAAGTTAGTACTTACCGCTTTTTTGAAAGGAGAAGGGGTAAGAAACTCGGTGGAATCACAACCCTCATTATTTTTATTACTTCACACATTGAAATATATAGATGGAAAAAACCATGGAAAGTCTGCACAATCAGGTGATTTGTCCATAGAAGGTGATTTTAATTGGATTCCTATTCAAGTTACGTTAGAAGACTTTCCTGCAGCAGCAGATCATATTAATGTAACATTCATTTTTCCGTATTATACTTTCGGTAAAATCTATCTTGATGAAATAACCCTTATGGTAGAGTAAATTTAATTTTATAGCTGTGTAATGATTTTGATTAGTAGGAATTGTCCGGAGGAATTATGATGGTGCTTAGGTTAAAAAATTTTTTTCTAGGTTTATTATTCCTGCTTCTGCTGGTGGCATGTGCAGAGGAAGAGCACGTTCCGGTTGGGACACAATTATTGGTTAATCCAAATATGTCCATGTTTCCTGATTCGGTTGATCCCTGGAGATCAA
>DATHVH010000281.1:0-24012 GCA_035461405.1 Anditalea sp. | reverse complement strand
TACCATCAGAGTAGGGTATAATTATACTAAAGCAAATTACAATATCAAATCACCTGAAAATGTCAGGCTCCTACTCCAGAAGTTAACTTAAATAATAAAGCCGTCCTCAAAATGGACGGCTTTCGTTTTTTTAAGTGAATTGCGATATAGTTCGACAATCGATGGATGCATATGCGCTGATGATTAATGGTTTCACACGGAGACACCGAGGCACAGTATAGGCATTTAACCAACACGTGTTTATCAGGGCATAGATCATATAAAATAGTATCAAGATTTTTTATCAAGATCCAAATCTCAGGGATAACGCTTTTTGTCACAATGATTGATTGCGGTATGAGTAAGCAGCCATCATATGACGCAATATCACTGCAAGGGATGCAGATATCAGCGCTAACGCCCATATGGATTTCCATTGTAATATTTCAACTACTAAGATGAAGGTGCTCCGCCTCTAAATTTGTGATTGTTTCTATTTTAAGAAAATGAGTGATCAAATATCTTTTAAATTATTGATTGTCAGATATTAAGTATACTTTGTTCTTTTGACAAATATGTAAGAAATGGGGCGTAGCCCTATAATCTTCGTAGAACAAAATATAGAAATTTCACAGAAGGGGTGTAGCCCTGACACCTATATAGAGTTAATAGAAATATTTTTTCAAGCCCTGAATAGGCGTGATACATTCTCGGAAAATATTACAAAAACGGGGGTCTGTCTAATTTTCGCCCTATTCGGAAAGCTGCATTCATCAACCCAACATGACTATAGGCTTGGGGAAAATTTCCCCATTGACTTTTAGACTCCTTATCTACATCTTCAGAAAAAAGCTTAAGATGATTGCAATAATTTATTAAAACTTCAAATCCTTCTATTGCTTCGTCCAGCCTGTTTACGCAGGCAAGGGCTTCGATATACCAGAAAGCACATATCAAAAAAGTAGTCTCCGGTTCTCCAAAATCATCCTCATGTTTATATCTATAAAAGAGAAAATCCTTGGACAATAGTTCTTTTTCCAATTGCTTCAAGTGATTATTAGCCCTTTCTATATCGTCGCCAAAGTAACCCATCGTGATAAGCTTTAGCGTACTAGCATCCATATGCTGGACACCTACTGCCTGTGCATAAGCCTTCAGTTCTGGTACATAGCATGATTCTATTTTCTTTATGGATCTTTCTTTCAGCATAATAGCCTTCTGTTTCAATCCTTCATCTTTTAGCGTTTCAGCTATTTTTATAGCTGCGCAAGAACCGGCCCAGTGAAAAAGAAAGGTATAGCAGTGCTCTTGTTTTAAATTTCTAAATTCCCAAAGACCTGCATCAGGTTCATCCATTGTGTCATCTATACTCGACAGCAATGTTTCGATCATTGGCTTTGAATGGCTTTTTTCGGACTCTATAAAACGCTTGTCAGAGTATAGTGGAAGTAAACTTACTAATACCTGTCCGTATAGGTCATTTTGGATGTGTGTAAAAGCTTGATTACCAAACCGAACAGGTTGGTTTCCTTTATAGCCTTCCAAATCGTGGATTACTTCAGTAAGTTTGGATTCACCTGTCACGGAATATAAAGGCTGGTACCTTCCATTTCCATTTGTAGGAAGATTTTGGATGAATTCAAAATATTTTTCCAGTTCTTCAAAGTGCCCGATATTGTTAAAAGCATTTAAAGTATAATAGCTATCCCTTATCCAGCAATATCTATAATCCCAATTTCTTGTAGAATTAGGCGATTCGGGCAGACTAGTGGTAGAGGCTGCTATAATTGCTCCAGTATCTTCAAACTGGTGGATCTTTAGTACTAATGCTGAACGTAAAACAAATGTCTGATGGAAATTGGTGATACTGGTTGATTTGATCCAATCCCTCCAATAGGTAGTAGTGGCCTGCAGAAAGTTTTCGACAGTAGTCTCTATGGGTGCCTCTAAAGGTCTTCCATAGGTAAACACCAAATAAATAGGTCGGTGAAGGACAAATGGCTTTTCATCCAATACATAGGTTAAAGATGCATTGGTAGTAAGTCTTATTTCTTGGTCTTCTCCCATATATCTTATATGGTTACTTGCCACACTGGGTGTAAGTGCACGCTTACCATGACTGGTCATAGGCCTGCACTTAATTTTAATTTGGGGATTTCCTTTTACCGCTTCTATTTTTCTTACCAGCATCAGGGGGCGGAAGTAGCGCCCAAAGTTCTGAAATCTTGGCGCAAAATCCGTGACTTTGTAAGCATTATCCTCATAGGAAACTGTTGTTTCCAGTATATTGGTATTCTCTAAGTATTTCTGCTGGCAGGAAATGTCCTTTGTTTCCGGAAGTATGCTGAATTCACCCCCTTTCTCTTTATCCAGCATCCCTCCAAATATAAAATCGCTGTCAAATCGGGGTAAGCAAAGCCAGCTGATATTAGTGTTTTGTTCTACGTGGGCAAGGTAAGCGCAGTTTCCAATAAGTCCACTGCCGTAAAGGTGTTTATTCATAATGTAATCTAAATTTGTAAAGGGTAAATAGTCATTTACCTATATTATATAAATTTTGCAAAAAATAGGCCCAAATTAACATTTAGACTTTTTCCCCTATATAATCAATGCGAGGCTAATTTGTTATCAACCCATTATAACATGCAATTTTCTATTTGATATATGCAGTAAAGAGAATGTCTATGTATTAATCAAGTCAAATGCGTGCATAGCTTTAAAAAAAGGCGTTTTTATTAGATCCGTTCTTTTTTAAAATTTGAAGTCATCAAAAGAATTTTCATGAGACTAATTGCTATATTTGGTTTTAAAGATGTCATAGTAATTCATTCGCTCAGGAAAATGGATGATACTTAATGTCCTCAATTGCATCATAACCGAAAAAAATCATGAAGAAATCAAACAATTTATTTTTAACATTGCTGATCTCGGGATCAATGTTCATTTATAGTTGTGATCCTCCTGCACAGGATGGCAATACTACGGAAGATACAGAAGAAGTAACAGAAGCAAGAGAAGAGAGAGTAAGTCCGTTACGTACTGCTCAAGGGACAATAAACGGTAAAGAAGTCAAAATTCAATATGGTGCTCCTTCAGTAAAAAACAGAACAGTTTGGGGGGATATGGCACCCTATAATGAAGTGTGGAGGACAGGCGCAAATGAGGCTACTAATGTTGATTTTTCTGATGATGTGACTGTGCAGGGAAGGGCATTGCCAGCAGGAAGATATTCTGTTTTCACCATTCCGAAAGAAAGTGGACCTTGGACGGTTATTTTTAATTCAGAGTGGGACCTAGAGCATGGACATTTTCAGTATAAAGAGGAGAATGATGTACTTCGGGTAGATGTAAATCCTCTGAAAGGCCAACAGCATCAGGAACAATTGGAAATTAAAGTAGAAGATCCGGGTATAGTTATCCGATGGGAGGAAGTTACTCTTCCAATAGAAATTAAATAAAATGAAGAGGCTTAGGCCTCTTTTTTTATATCTATGTGACTTTCATAAACCCTTATGCCGGAAGGTGGATTCGTAGGATCGCCACCATTCACATTAAAAAAATATCAAATCCAGTTGATAATTGTCCATAGAAGTATAACTTTCGGATACTTATAGATTTAACCTTCTTTGATGAAATATATAGTTTTTCTGATTTCATTGATCCTTACTTTGGGATTAGCAATAGCACTTTCAATTAATTTGGATCAGACACCTCCTATAGGATATCTATTGGATCCTAATCATGGCATTTGGCAAAATTCCTATAGTGAAGATGATACTTTCCAGGAAGAAATAGAAATGAAAAACCTGGTTTCTGATATCACAGTACATTACGACAAACATCTTATACCTCACATATTTGCACAAAATGAAGAGGATCTTTACAGAGCCCAGGGATATGTCACAGCCCAACACAGGCTATGGCAGATGGAGTTCCAGACGATGGCTGCAGCGGGTAGGGTCTCAGAGATCGTTGGTGTGCAGGCAGTGGAGTATGATAGGATGCAGAGAAGAAAGGGATTGGGATTCGGGGCGGAAGCTGGATTACAGGAATTAAAGCTTAATGATACCGAAACATTAAAGTGGATAGAAGCCTATTCTGACGGTGTAAACCAATACATAAATTCACTTAGCTATGCCCAACTTCCCGTAGAATATAAATTACTCAACTATAGGCCTGAGCCCTGGACTGTTTATAAAACAGTGCTGCTTTTAAAATACATGGCCGACATGCTGGTAGGGGATAGGGATTTGGAATATACCAACATGAGAGCAATGATTGGTGAGGAATGGATGGCCATCCTATTTCCAGATTTCCCTGATGTGCTCGACCCGGTGATAGAAAGTGAAAGAAAATGGGATTTTCAACCATTAGAGATCCAGACTCCACAAAATATTAATTATCCCAATGATGCTATTTTGGTTAAACCGATGCCATCACCTGAGCCTGGCGTAGGTTCAAACAATTGGGCGGTAGCTGGGAGCAAGACACAAAGCGGTAATCCAATTCTGGCAAATGATCCCCACCTTAGTCTGAATCTGCCTTCATTATGGTATGTCATGCAGTTGACCACTCCATCATTTTCAGTCAAAGGAGCAACTCTACCAGGCGCTCTGGGAGTGATAAGTGGTTTCAATGAAAACATAGCATGGGGGGTGACAAATGCCACTAGAGATGTGCGGGATTGGTACAGTATAACGTTTAGAGGTGATGACAGAACCGAGTATTTATATAATGATCAATGGATAAACAGCACTTTAAAATTAGAGGAAATAAAGGTTAAAGGGCAATCATCATTTATTGATTCCGTCGTGTATACCCATTATGGACCAGTGGTGTATGATAAAAACTTTCGAGCGGAAAACCAACTATCCAATTTTGCGCTAAAATGGACCGCTCATATGGGCTCTAATGAACAGTTGACTTTTTTAAAGTTAAATGCAGCCCAAGACCACCAGGATTATCTGGAAGCATTGGACCATTTTACTTCACCGGCACAAAATTTTGTTTTTGCCAGCAAGACGGGAGATATAGCTATGAAAGTGCAGGGAAGATTTCCATTGAAGTGGGATCAGCAGGGCAAATATATTATGGATGGGAATGATCCATCCTATGAGTGGCAAGAATTCATTCCTTTCGACCAAAACCCAAGTACACTAAATCCAAGTAAAGGATTTGTCAGCTCGGCAAACCAGCATTCGGTGGATAGTTCTTACCCTTATTTTGTGTTTGACAACAGCTTTGAACATTACAGAAACAGACGGATAAACCAGCGCTTGGCTGCCATGTCTCGTATTTCGATAGATGATATGAAAGAACTGCAATTTGATAATTATCACCTTCACGCTGAAGAAGCTTTGCCTATTATGCTGGAGTTTGTAAATGAAGACTCCCTTGCAGTGAGAAATCCGGAATCCAAAGACATTCTAAGACTACTTCAATCATGGGATTACTATACACATCCCGATCAGAAGGCTCCACCATTATTTGAGATGTGGTGGAAACACTTCGAAACCATGGCATGGGGCAAATGGAAGATAAAAAATCAGCCGACAGTTCTTCCCAATAAATATCAGACAACAAAGTTAATGCAGGAAAATCCAGATCATGAAGCATTCAATGATCCATCTACTGAACGAATAGAAAGTGCCCGATTATTAGTTTCAGAAAGTTTTGATAAAATGGTGGAGGAATATATAGCCTGGACAGAAGAAGAGGAAGGAGATACTTGGGCTGCTTATAAAAAGACTTCTATCCAACATTTGGTCCCTAATTTTAGATCCTTCAGTTATGAAAGGATAGAAACAGGGGGTGGTAGAGGAATAATCAATGCCACTAGTGAAAGACATGGTGCCAGTTGGAGAATGGTAGTGGAGCTAGGTGATCAGATTACCGCATTTGGAATTTACCCCGGGGGGCAATCAGGAAATCCCGGAAGTAAGTTTTACAGTAATTTTATAGATCGCTGGGCTAGGGGTGAATATCTGAGCGTTAATATTCGCACGCACGACCAAACCCAAAATCTATTATTTACCACTACATTTAAAACGACTCAATAAATGAAATTCTTTATACACTGCATCCTATCAGCTATAATTTCGCTATTGCTAGGTCCATTTATTCCCTATTGGGGATTGATGATTGTTATAGGGATCGCTGCCGCATTGATAGGAGGAAGAGGTATCGTTGCTTTTCTTGGGTCAGGATTGGGGATGGCCTTGGTTTGGTTTGCCGTGCCTTTGTGGGTAACAATTCGAACAGGTTCAGAACTTCCATTAAGAATTGGTGCTATCATGGGTCTGGATAATCCGATGATTCTAATTTTAATCACGTCACTGATTGGATTCCTTTTGGCAGGCTTTAGCGCATGGACTGGCAATAGTTTCAGGAAAATTTTCAATGAACCAGATATGCCTTATTGATATCAGATTAGTCATTGTTTTAACTACTTTTCAATAAATCGGGACAATCCATACTTTTTACTTAGATTTGCACTTTGGAAATTTGGAAGTATGATACACGTTTGTAGGAAGGAGCATTTTAATGCTGCCCATAAACTTTGGAACCCGAAGTGGAGTGACGAAAAGAACAAAGAAGTCTTTGGCCCCTGTGCCAATGTGAATTGGCATGGCCATAATTTTGAACTGATAGTGACTGTAAAAGGAATACCTGATCCCGATACTGGCTTTGTGATTGACCTCAAGCAGCTAAGCAATGTTATTAGAAAGCATGTAATAGATAAAGTCGACCACAAAAACCTGAATGTGGATGTAGATTTTATGGAAGGCAAAATGGCCAGCTGCGAAAACCTGATTATGGAATTTTGGAGAATACTTCTTCCTGTAGTAAATGAAATCACCCCCCACGGAGGCCTTTATAAATTAACCCTCTACGAAACACCGAGGAATTATGTAGAGTACTTTGGTGAGTAGTTTTTTTTTATAACCACAGAGAGCACGGAGAGCACAGAGAAGAAAGTTAGTTTTTTTAAAAATACTAAATTTATTTTGATGGAACTGAATAAGTTAACTGAGCGAATAATAGGTGCGTCTATAGATGTACATAAAGCTCTTGGTCCCGGCTTATTGGAAAATGTGTATAAGCAGTGTTTGCATTATAAATTACAAAAGGAAGGTATTTTTGTGGAAAAAGAAAAAAACCTTCCGGTGGTTTTTGAAGGGGTCACAATAGATTGCGGATATAAAATTGATTTGCTGGTGGAAGAGAAAGTGGTAATTGAACTTAAAAGTGTCAGTGAATTTAATAACATCCATACTGCTCAAATGTTGACTTATTTAAAGTTAGGAAAATATGATTTGGGTTTACTAATAAATTTCAATGTTGATCAATTAATAAAAGGGGTGAAGAGGTTAAGAAATTAATTTCTCTGTGCCCTCTGTGCCCTCTGTGGTTAATTACATATGAAGTATTACATAATAGCCGGTGAGAGATCGGGGGATTTACATGCGGGGAATCTTATTTCGGAGCTGAAACAGCTGGATCCTTCCGCCCAGTTTAGAGGAATGGGTGGTGATTATGCTATCAAAGAGGGCCTCTCTATAGCCGCTCATTATGATGAGGTGGCCGTGATGGGTTTTTTGGAGGTAGTTTTAGGGTTTAGAAAAGTCCTTAAATACTTAGCCTTAATTAAAAAAGATCTACTGGAATATAAACCTCATGCGCTTATATTGATCGATTATGGTGGCTTTAATATGAAGATCGCCAAATTTGCCAAAGCCAACAAGATACCGGTGCATTACTTTATCCCACCGAAAGTATGGGCTTGGAATCAGAAAAGAGCATTAAAGCTTAAGGCAAACGTAGACCATATTTATTCTATTTTACCCTTTGAGAAGGAATTCTTCAAAAAGTTTGAAATGGATATTCATTATGTGGGCAATCCACTTTTGGATGAGATATCCAAATTCAAACCACATGATTTTTTTCATCAGAAAAATGAGCTTAATTATCAGCCCATTATAGCCCTGCTTCCTGGGAGCAGAAAGCAGGAAGTTAAAAATATGCTGACGACTATGATGGAAGTAATTCCGAAATTTCCTAACGCACAATTTGTTATTGCAGGAGTTAGAAATTTGGATCCACAACTATATGAGCCTTGCCGTCATTTAGGGGTGAAGGTGATTTTTGATCAGACATACGATCTGCTTCACCACTCTATAGCAGCGGTAGTAACATCAGGTACTGCTACACTGGAGACTGCATTATTTCGAGTCCCTCAGGTAGTGGTATATAAAACCAGCAGCATCAGTTATCAAATAGCCAAGAGTTTGATAAGGGTACCTTATATTTCACTGGTAAACCTTATCGCCGATGAGGAGGTGGTGAAAGAATTAATCCAAGGAGAATTAAACGTAACTCAATTAAGTAAAGAATTAAACCTATTACTAACGTCTATATCCCGTAAAGCCGCTATCCTGGATGCCTATACTTTAATAAAGGAGAAAATTGGAGAAAATAAGGCTTCTCAGCAGACTGCTAATTTGATTTACGAATCAATCCATTAATTTTTATTTTGTATATACGCTTTCGGGCCACTTAAAAAAAGAATAAATTAAAAACTTGAATTTTGCCTACAGTAGACTGTGCATCTGTCGATAATTTTCCGCAATTAATGAAAAACTCCCTTTGAAATGCAGGTAAGATGGCGGATAATAAATTTTATTCAAATATTAAGGTTTATTGTCCCTTGTTTTATAGTTAGAAAGTCTATCCTTAAATTTTTTTGATACTAAAATTATAATTAACCTATTGCAATTGTAGATTTAGTTAATGTTATTTGCTATCTATCGTAAAATTATTAATTATTTAGTTTTTCTTTTTTTATGAAGCTTTTAAAACCGATATTAATTGCAGTTCCTATTTTAATCTGTTCATTTTCTTTTAGCCATCTCGATCCTGATCCTATCACTGTAAAGATTTTATCTTTTTTTAAAAGAGCCCAGGAGGAATATCCTGTAGAGAAAGTCTATTTACATTTGGACAAATTTAGCTATACATTGGGAGAAGATGTATGGTTTAGTGCCTATATGACTGCGGGGAGTGACTTGGTCCCCAGTTTATTAAGTAAAGTATTGTATGTAGATTTTTTTAATGCGGACGGACTTCTATTAGGACAAAAAAAAGTTAAAATGGAAGAAGGGTTAGGATATGGTGATCTTCAGATCCCTCAATTTGGGATGGAAGGAATCTATAAAATAAAAGCCTACACTGCTTGGATGGAAAATTTCGGTCCTGATTATTTTTTCGAACAGGAAATAAATGTCTATGATGCCACTTTAACGTCATTCCTTCCGCAAATAGACTTTACATCGATGCACCTAGAAGATGGCAAAGTCAAATATCAGGTGAATATGGTAGCCCTTGACCATAAAGGAAATGAACTCGCTGATAAAAGTATTGGTATGAAGGTCATTATAGATGGAGATGAGGTGGTAAGTAACGAACTGTTATTAAATTATCAAGGGGAAGTTTCTTTTGGGTTTAGTATTCCGGAAGAGCCCCATAAGGTTCAATATTTAGAACTGTCATTTCAAGAAAATGAAGATTATCGTATAAATAAAAAAATTCAGATACCCTATTCTTTCAGTTTGGCTGACATCCAGTTTATGCCTGAAGGGGGAGATCTTATTGCTGGTTTTAAGAGTAATATAGCTTTTAAAGGCATTTATCCAGATGGTAGTCCTGCAGATTTTGAAGGATTATTATTAGGACTGGAAGAAGAAACAAAAATTGCCACCCATTTTGGTGGTATGGGAAAGTTTTCATTAACACCTGAATTAGAGGGCACTCACAAAATTAAGGTTTGGGACCCTAGGACTGGTATCGAACAACTGCTTGATTTACCTAAAGCAAAGAAAGAAGGATTAACGGTGCAGGTAGTAAATAACCCCTTAGGACAATATGTTACGGTATTTATCCAGGGTAATATAGATGAAAAAGAATTGACATTAGTTAGTCAGACGAGGGGCATTATCAATTACATGATAAAAGGTAATCTTATTAATGGCATTTGGGGAGTTCGGATACCAAAAGATAATTTACTCTCAGGCATAAATCAAATTACAGTATTATCCGCTTCAGGGCAGCCTATATTGGAGAGATTGTTCTTTATGGATTTTATGGAGGAGCATATAGAAGTGGGAGTATTATCTCTAAATGAGATTAGTAAAAGGGGGGAGGTAGTCTTTAATATCAATTCTACTATTGATAGTTTACCCATAGCAGGAAATTATTCTATAAGTGTAACTGATGCAAATCAGGTGACCTCAGAATCTAATGCAAAAGGCCAGATATTTTCTCATTTACTACTGACATCAGATCTTAAAGGCAATATTTATCAGCCAGGTTATTATTTTAAGGATAGAGAGCCGGAAACTTTGGAAGCTTTGGATTTAGTAATGATGACCAATGGGTGGAGCAGGTTTACTTGGAATGATGTATTGGAAAATACTTTTCCATCCATAGAAAGATATATAGAGCAAGGGATTATTATAAAAGGGAGCATTGAGAATGCTGAAGATCGTTGGAAAGATATTAGTGGAGGTACTGTGACTGCTATTATAGGTGACTTAGGGGTAGTTAACACCACATATGAGCAGGATGGAGCATTTATATTACCCCCTTTGGATTATATGGATACTGTAATGATTACACTTACTGCCAAAGACAAACGGAAAAGAGAATTTGTTAATATTTCTATGGATAGTCCAAAGTTTTATTTTGAGGCAGTTAATCCTAAATATCCAGGGAAGATGGAATTTCCGATTAATTTATTGGCCGGGCATAGAGAAAGGGACTTGCTCAGACAAATGCTTGATAGCGATAAATACTTAGAGCTTGAAGGTGTAACTATAAAGGCACAGTCAATAGATAAAGAAGAAATGGCAAAAAGGAAACCGTATGGTGATGGGGAAATTTCAATAAATCCTGCCGATATTTCGGGTTCGGCAGGATTTGCTAATATATTTCAAATGATCCAAGGAAGAGTTGCGGGAGTACAGATAGTAATTACTGCTCAACAAGATGTGCTAGTAACTATAAGAGGCTCTAGCTCAATACAGGGAGGTTCACAACCCCTATTTATGATCGATAATATGTTTGTGGATGCCAGGGCTTTACTGGCGGTCAATGTTCAGGATGTAGCCTCTGTGGATATATTTAAGGATCCTGCTCAAACTGCGATGTTCGGATCCCGTGGAACAAATGGCGTAATTGCGGTCTACACTAAGAGTGGAGGTGGATTGAGTTCCGCCAGCTCTAAAGGTAAAATAATGTCCAGAATAGAGGGATATTCAAATACTAAGGAATTTTATAGTCCAAGATATGACATTCAGAATCCAACTGATGGGATAGCAGATAGGCGTACCACTCTCTATTGGAATCCTAAATTAAAAATTGAAGAAAATGGTCAGATTGAAGTTCGTTTTTTTAATTCGGATTTCGCCAAAGAATACCTTGTAGTTATTGAGGGAATGGATACCAAAGGTAGATTGGCAAGGTATGAGGGTATTATAAATTAATAATGTGTGATTATGGTACATAAAAAAAAGCCCCAAGTTTTTCTGGGGCTTTTTTTAATTTACTCTTGATACTAAAATCTAGCATCTTGATACTCTTAAGCTACTTGTAACTTCTTAAACTTGGACTTATCAAACTGCTCCCTGGCATATTCCTCATCGATGATCAGTTCTTTGACCGTATCATCAGATGGAAGTTCGTACATCGCATCAGTGATAATCGCTTCACATATGGACCTTAAACCTCTTGCGCCAAGGTTAAATTCCACCGCTTTTTCCACTATGTAGTCAATTGCACTTTCTTCGAATTTAAGCGAAACGCCTTCCATTTCCATCAGTTTTTGATACTGCTTGGTTAGTGCGTTTTTTGGCTCCGTTAGGATACTCTTTAGCGTATCTTTATCCAATGGATCTAAGTGAGTCAATACAGGAAGCCTTCCTATCAGCTCAGGTATAAGCCCAAAAGATTTTAGATCTGTAGCAATCACATACTGAAGAAGATTATTTCTATCTATATGCTGCTCAAACTCCTTAGATTTAACAAATCCCATCTGCTGGGTATTTAGTCTGCTACCTATATGTCTGGCAATACCATCAAATGCGCCTCCGCAGATAAATAGGATGTTTTCCGTATTAACAGAAATCATTTTCTGATCAGGATGCTTTCTTCCTCCCTGGGGCGGTACATTTACTGAAGTACCCTCAAGTAGCTTCAATAATGCCTGCTGTACTCCTTCGCCACTTACATCTCTAGTAATAGAAGGATTGTCTGATTTTCTTGCGATCTTATCAATCTCATCGATATAAACGATGCCTCTTTCGGCCGCTTCGACATTATAATCAGCTGCCTGAAGTAATCGTGTCAATATACTTTCCACATCTTCACCTACGTATCCAGCTTCTGTAAGAACGGTAGCATCAGCTATACAGAATGGCACTTCTAATATTTTGGCCAAAGTTTTAGCTAAATATGTTTTACCTGTTCCTGTATCACCGACCATAATGATGTTGGATTTCTCTATGTTAATTCCTTCATCATTGGATTTTTGGCCTAGACGCTTATAATGGTTATATACAGCCACAGTAAGCACTTTTTTGGCTTCGTTTTGCCCGATTACATATTGGTCTAGGTATTTTGTAAGTTCCTTTGGTTTTTTAAGCTTAAATTTTGGTTTTTTATCCTGCTTTTTTGTCTTCTCCTCTTCACCAAGAATCTGGAAGGCCTGATCGATACAGTGATTACAGATATGTGCTGATATCCCTGAAACCATCAGATCTACATCTTTCTTATTTCTCCCACAAAAGGAACATGTTACTTGAGCCATTATTTTTGTTTTTTAACTAGTACTTCATCGATTAAGCCATACTCTTTGGCTTCCGGTGCTTTCATCCAATAATCTCTGTCTGAATCTCTTTCTATTTCTTCATAAGTCCTCCCACTATGTTGGGCCAGGATTTCATATAATTCCTGTCTCATGGAAAGAATAAGTTTTAAGGATATCTCCATATCTCGGGATTGTCCCTGCATACCACCTGAAGGCTGATGAATCATTACCCTGGTATGAGGAAGTGCAGATCTTTTATCTTTAGCCCCACCTGCCAATAATACAGCACCCATTGAAGCAGCTATACCTGTACAGATAGTAGCTACATCTGGACCGATATACTGCATGGTGTCATATATACCGAGACCGGCAGTCACTGATCCACCCGGGCTGTTGACATACAGCAGTACATCTTTCTTAGAATCCACAGATTCCAAAAATAAGAGCTGCGCAGTGATAATATTGGCAATATGATCATCTACCTGAGTGCCCAGAAAAATGATACGATCCATTATCAATCTAGAGAAAACATCGATTTCCCGGAAGTTTTGAGGTCTTTCCTCAATTACTGATCTGGTCATGTTTTCGATATGAGTGGTATATTGATCGAATGCAGTTCCACTTACACCTTGACTATGAACAGCGTATTTTCTGAATTCTTCTTTAGTAAAATCTTTATTGATCATCGGTTGAAGTTTTTAGTATAGTACAAAAATAAAAAAAGCCCTTAGAAAAGGACTTTTTTATAACGTTTTATTCTTTCAATTAGTTTTGCAAAAGTTCTTTAAACTTTTCCATACTGATTTTTTCTTCATTGATTTTGATTTGCTCTTTTACTAGAGCGATCACTTTCTCATTTTGGACTGCAGTAAGCATCTGCATATAATTTTGACCATCATTACCTTCAAGGTAATTATTTACAAACATATCCATCTGATCTTCCATCTGAGCGCCCATGCCTGATGAAGCCAATTGCTCTCTGATCATTTCTTTGGTTTTTTCTACCACATCTTCATGCTCAGCTTTTATATCGTTATCCTTAGCGATTTTATTGGAAACTAATGACCACGTCAATTGCTTTGCATAAGTGGGAAATTCTTTATCTATGTCTTCCTGGGAAACTTTATCATTAGCCTTTGCTAACCATTCCTTAAGAAATGCTTCAGGTAGTTCTACCTTGGCTCTGGCTACCAATTTTTCTTTGATCTGTTCTTCAGTATAAACTTTAGTTTCTTTATTGTAATTCTCAGAAAGAATCTCTTCTACTTTGGCTCTGAACTCTTCTTCCGTTTTAACAGTATCAGGACCAAAAACTTTTGCGAAGAATTCTTCATTAAATTCTGCAAGTTCTGTTCGATTGATATTCTGTACCTCAAATACAAAATCACCCGAAAGATTAGCTACTCCTTCTTCAGATATATCCAGCAGCTCAGCCAGATCACCTTTTATGGATTTGGATGGGTCAAATTCAATAACGTCTCCTTTCTTGGCACCCACAAATTTTTTCATAGACCTTCCATCCACTTGGGATAGAGGAAGAGAAAGGGTTTTGATGAAAGATCCATCGACAGCTTTGAAGTCTCCATATAGAAAGTCATTTTCTTCGCTGACTTCAGGATTTGTCATCTTACCATATTGTCGACGCAGATTGGTCAAAGCATCTTCTATGACCTTTTCATCTACTTCTAAAGTATAGTCTGTAGCTTGAATATTTTTATCTAATTTGATATCTATATCTTCTACAAATCCAATTTTATATTCAAATTCAAAATCTTTCTGGTTTTTCCAGTCTATAGCATCAGCATCTTCCACCACCGGCAGAGGCTCACCTAAAATTTTGAATTCTTGCTTTTTTATAAAATCATTTAGCGAAGTAGATAAAATGCTGTTGATTTCATCTACTAAAACTGAGGTGCCATAAAGATTTTTAACCATGGAAACCGGCGCCTTACCAGGTCTGAAGCCTTTTATATTTGCTTTCTTGGCATGCTCTTTAAGTTTCGAATCAACTTTAGGTTGATAATCTGCTTCATTTAAACTAATTTTAATTGAAGCTTCATTAGCAGAATGCTTATCTAATATAATATCCAAGGTAATTTTGATTAAAGTTTAAAGAACAAAAAAACCCCAACCTCGATCCCAATTTGTGTCGGGACCGTGATCGAGGGTCTTATTAAGTGCGGATAGAGGGACTCGAACCCCCATGCCTCACGGCGCTAGATCCTAAGTCTAGTGCGTCTACCAATTTCGCCACATCCGCTTCTGTAATGTGGATGCAAAGGTAATAAAGGAATTTAAAACCGCAAGGCTTTGAGTAAAAATAATTTTAAATTAATTGAAAAAACTAACCGTCCTTTATTGGGTTAGAATTGTGTAGAAGGGTATTTTATTGAAAGTGAACATGTTGCTAATCGGTTATAAAATTAGTGTAAAATAGGTTAATTAAAGAAAAGATTTGTTATAACTTCGATTATATGATTAATGTAGATCTAGAGCTTGAAAGAAAAGAAATATTAAAGCGATATAGGAAGTTATTACGGATGGCTAAACCTGTCCTTAAGCCAGGAGATGCCAAGTTGATCAAAAAAGCGTTTAATATCTCCAGTGATGCGCATAAGGAAATGCGGCGCAAAACAGGGGAGCCATATATATACCACCCTCTCGAAGTAGCGCTGGTATGTGTCGAAGAAATTGGGCTGGGCACTACCAGTATAGTAGCCGCTCTCCTTCATGATGTAGTAGAAGACACAGATTGGGAATTGGAGGATATCGATAGAGAATTTGGTCCCAAAGTCACCCAAATTATTGATGGACTGACCAAGATATCTGGAGTATTTGAATATGGCAGTTCCCAGCAGGCAGAAAATTTCCGTAAAATGCTCCTTACCCTTTCGGATGATGTAAGGGTAATTCTGATCAAATTAGCAGACCGGCTTAATAATATGAGGACTTTGGAGAGCATGCCCCGGCATAAGCAGCTGAAGATAGCATCCGAAACCATGTACCTCTATGCCCCGCTGGCACATCGCCTTGGGCTATATGCCATCAAATCTGAACTGGAAGACCTTTATCTAAAATATACAGATACTGAGACCTATGACTTTATAGTACATAAAATCAGTGAGACCCGGGTTTCTCGAAATAAGTTTATTAAGAATTTCATAGCGCCTATAGAAACGGAGCTAAATGGGCTGAACTATAAATATACGATCAAGGGCAGACCAAAATCTGTTTATAGTATCTATAATAAAATGAAAAAGCAAAATATACCTTTTGAGGAGGTATACGATCTTTTTGCTGTAAGGATTATAATAGATACTCCAATAGAAAATGAAAAGGCCGACTGCTGGCAAGTATATTCAATAGTGACAGACTTTTACAGGCCTAATCCAGATAGGCTTCGAGATTGGATAAGTACACCAAGAGCTAATGGATACGAATCACTTCATTCCACTGTAATGAGCCATACCGGACAATGGGTAGAGGTGCAGATCAGAACCCAAAGGATGGATGATATAGCAGAAAGAGGATATGCGGCGCATTGGAAGTATAAAGAGATAGAAGTAGCAGCCACTAAAGGAGGAAAGGGACTTGATGAATGGATCACCCAGGTCAGGACTTTGATGGAAAATAATGACGGGACTGCCATCGAGTTCATGGATGATTTCAGGGGAAATCTTTTTCATGATGAAGTATTTGTTTTTACACCTAAAGGGGATCTAAAAGTGCTGCCATTTGGGGCTACAGCGCTCGATTTTGCATTCGAAATTCACACCGAAGTAGGGGCCAAATGTATAGGTGCTAAAGTTAATCAGCGCCTTGTGCCAATCAGCCATACGCTCAAAAACGGAGATCAAGTAGAAATACTCACTTCCAATAAACAGAAGCCTTCTGAAGATTGGTTAAAATCTGTAGTCACCTCCAGGGCAAAAGCCAAAATAAAAGATGCACTGAGGGATGAAAAGAAATCCACCATCATGGATGGTAAAGAGATAGTCCAGCGAAAGCTCAAACAGATGAAGATGGACTTTAATTCTGTAGCAATCGAGCAGCTGAGGGCATTTTTCGAAACCAAGACAGCAAGTGAGTTTTACTATAAAGTGGGCAAGGGAATAATTGATCCCACCACTATAAAGACTTTTAAAGAATTTAAACAAGCTAAGAGCCAGAAATCCAAAACTTCACCGCTGGATAATGTAACGGATGAGTCCAGTTTTGTGAAAGAAATCAGAAATCTAAAAGGCCCTGATCATGATCAGCTACTTATCGGAGATGATATGGATCAGATCGATTACATCTTGGCAAAATGCTGTAACCCTATTCCAGGTGATGACGTCTTTGGATTTGTGACGGTAAACGAGGGTATAAAGATTCACCGTACCTCCTGTCCTAATGCACTGGAACTTTTGTCCAACCACGGTAACAGAGTCATCAAGGCACGTTGGACGAGTCAGCAGAAAATTGCTTTTCTTGCAGGTTTAAAGATTATTGGTACAGATAGGGTAGGGCTTATTAATGATGTTACCAAAGTCATATCAAATGAACTCAAAGTAAATATGCGGTCTATTACTGTAGATTCTGACAGCGGGATATTTGAGGGTAGTATAAAATTGTATGTACATAGCACACAGCACCTGGACAATCTTATCACAAATTTGATGAAGGTAGATGGCATTATTAAAGTCACTAGATTTGACTGAGTTGTGTAAGAAAGGAATCTTTTCTTAATTACTAATGTATATTTGTATAGAAATAACGACGAGAAACAATGGCTTTGAATGAAACTCTTTTTGAAGAGGTAAAGAAAATATTTACTGCCTATCTGGAAAATAAAAAACTTCGGAAAACTCCTGAGCGGTATGCTATTTTAGAAGAAATTTATGGTAGAGTGGGGCATTTTGATGTGGAGTCACTATATATTTCCATGAAAAATAAAAATTACCGAGTCAGTAGGGCCACAGTATACAATACGTTGGACCTCCTGGTGGAATGTGATTTAGTTACAAAGCACCAATTTGGCAAAAACCTGGCGCAGTATGAAAAATCTTATGGATACAAGCAACATGACCATCTTATCTGTACTGAATGTCATAAGGTACTCGAATTTTGCGATCCCAGGATTGGAAATATCCAGAATACGGTAGGCGAAATTTTAGATTTTAAGATTATACATCATTCACTGATTCTTTATGGTAACTGTACCAAAGAGATTTGTGAAAACAGGACTGTTTATGAAAGTTAGTTACGAAGTTCTCAAAGAGAACGATATATTGATATTACAGATAAAAGGTGATTTAGTAGGTGACGATATAGGGCCGCGCTTAGTGGAGGTAGTGTCCGATGCAGTTAATGAGAAAATTAGGACTTGTATTGTAGATTTAAAGGATGTTCGTTACATTAGCTCAAGTGGTATCGGCGTGTTGATCACCATGCTTACCAAAATGAGAAATGTAGGTGGTGAAGTGTATTTATCCTCTCCTTCAGAGCATGTAAAGAAGCTTTTGATCATCACTAAACTCAATAATATTTTCACAGTTTATGATTCTGTGGAGGAGGCTAGAGAAAAAATTAAAATTTAGATATTATTTTTTTCCGACTCTTTTAAAAACAATGATATCCTGCTGTTCTCTATTTGAGAAGCTCGCAGGATATTTTTTTATTATCATCCTATAAAAAATATACGATTAATTGCCCGCTCAATGTTTTTTTTACCATTCTCTATCATCCGTTATTTTTCTCTCTTAGGCTTTGTTTTTACGATTGAGAATGGATAAAAATCAGGTATACTGGCTATTCTTTTATTCCTGATTATAATAAAAATCTCTATTTACTTGTAATATTTTCAGCTTATCGCAAACTTCACGCTTCAAAAGAAAAAACTTAAATTTTAAGAATAATAACGATAACGATAAGAAAGCTAGCATGGGATAATTTTCCCCCAAAGGGATGATTATTTAACATGCGAGATTTCATTCCGAACTTCGGTACGGGTCATGTTATCACAACAAAAAAAATAAAAAACAAATGAAAATGGACGTTCTTTTAGGCCTACAATGGGGAGATGAAGGTAAAGGCAAAGTAGTAGATTACCTAGCACCCAAGTATAATGTAGTAGCCAGATTTCAGGGAGGTCCTAATGCAGGCCACACGTTGGAGTTTGATGGTATCAAACATGTGCTGCATCAGATACCGAGTGGGATATTCAGAGAAAACATCAATAATATAATAGGCAACGGGGTAGTACTGGATCCTGTAGTTCTGAGAAAAGAAATAGATGGGCTGAAAAAATTTAATTTAAATTATCAGAAAAATCTATTTGTATCCAAGAAAGCTACCATAATAATTCCTACCCATAAGCTTTTGGATGCTGCATACGAGACCTCTAGGGGAGCTAATAAAATAGGATCTACTTTAAAAGGTATCGGACCTACTTATCAGGATAAGATAGGTAGAGTGGCTTTAAGGGTAGGGGATATTTTAAGCCCTGATTTCAGGTCTAAATATGATGCCTTGGTGGAAAAACATAAATCTACTCTGGCTTTTTACGATTTTGATATGAAGGACCTGCCTTCCTTGGAGACAGTTTTCTTTGAAGCTATCGAGTTCTTCAAAACTCTGAACCTAATAGATAGTGAGTATGAAATCAATGAGCAGATCCAGCAGGGCCAAAAGGTCCTTGCTGAAGGAGCTCAAGGATCTCTACTGGATATAGATTTTGGTAGTTATCCTTTCGTTACTAGCAGCAGTACCATGACAGCAGGAGCCTGTACAGGATTGGGTGTCGCTCCCTCTGTAATAGGGGAAGTTCTGGGTATATTCAAAGCTTACTGCACCAGGGTAGGTAGTGGTCCATTTCCTACGGAGCTATTTGATAATGACGGCGAAAGAATGAGAAAGGAAGGCAATGAATTTGGGTCTACTACAGGTCGTCCAAGAAGGTGCGGTTGGATAGATCTTCCAGCATTGCGATACTCTATTATGATCAATGGCGTCACACAATTGTTCATGATGAAAGGGGATGTTTTGAACATTTTTGAAGAAATCAAAATCTGTACTCATTATGAATTAGAAGACGGTACCCAAGTAGACCGACTTACCTATGAGTTCAATGATCAGCAGGTAAAACCTATCTATAAAACGGTCAAAGGTTGGAACACCACGTTAGAAAATGTCACCGAATATGATGAGTTTCCAAAAGAGTTAAAAGATTATGTGGAGCTGCTAGAAAGTGAATTGGGTGTAGCCATTAAAATGGTATCTGTCGGTCCCGATAGAAAACAGACAATCGTTAGATAGCATTTTCACGCAATAATCTGTTTAAATTTTGTTTTCTATATGTCAAGGAGATTGTATATAAAATCTTCAAAATTAAACCTCCATTTTGGAAAAAATGGAGGTTTTTTTATCTATATATTATTGCTATATTATCCATGGAAAATTTTTGTCCTGATCATTAGCTAGATAGATAGAATGGCTTCGCCGCAGACTTGCCCTCGAGTAATTATTTTTTTATTTATGGTGTATGTATCTCTTGGAGGAGTTGCTGCTCAGGTAGGTTTTCCATATTGTGAGAATTTTAGTGAAGGGACGGCCCAGTCCAGAACAGTATTTGGAGGCAGCGCTAGATTAGTAGACGGTGTCCTCAGATTGACTGATATACAGGAAAATCAATATGGATACATTTATATCGATATCCCCTTCCCCTCATCGTTAGGCATTAAGGCTTCGTTTGAATATTTTAGTTATGGAGGAAGCGGTGCCGATGGACTTACGGTTTTTTTATTTGATGCAGATGTTGGCGAGTTTTCTCCTGGTGGTTTCGGAGGTTCATTAGGCTATTCACCAAGGGAAGGATCAAATTCACAAGGATTGACTAGGGGGTTCATTGGGGTGGGATTTGATAGCTTCGGAAATTTTGGTAATTCTTCTGAAGGAAAAAATGGGGGCTTTCCTGGACCTTCAGACCAGAGGCATCCTAATGCTATAGTAGTGAGAGGTCCTGGTAGCAGTGCCACTGGGTACGAATTTGTTACTGGAAGAAAGACAAATTCTGGAGGTGACAATGGACTTCAGATAAATGATTTGTTTCCATTAAGCTCTGGAGGATTTGGTACCCAAAGAGTGATTGATCCTGAAGTACCAGGGTACAGAAAAGTTTCCCTTAATCTTGAGCCCTCAGAGGATGAGACGGGATTTTTGCTGAGTTTAGATATGCTTGTTACTACGGAAAGTGGAAACCCACGGTCTGTTAATATTTTTGATAAAGTATCATATCCCTATTCTGCCCCGCCTAATCTGAAAATAGGGTTCGCGGCTTCTACAGGTGGAGAAACCAATTACCACGAAATAAGAAACCTTATAGTGGAGGTATCTGACGAGGACAATCTTTTAGAGCCTATAGCATATGATATTACTGACCAGGCATCCTGTGAAGGCCAAGAGAATACATATAGTATAAGTGGAGAACAGTTGACCTTACCCAATACAAATTCCGTTATACGATGCTTACAACTTTATGCATCATTGGATGAAATTGAAGCTGAGGCAGATGATATATGTTCACAGTCGAAATGCCTACCTGAAAATAGGGAAATGGTTTTGCCTCAGGGTATATTTAGAGCTGGAGATGAAGGAGGAGAGTTCACGTTTTTTCCAAACTACGGATATCTAGATGAAATTATAAGGATCTACTATACCGTCACAGATAATTATGGGAAGACGTCAGCTGGCAATTTTATTGAACTTTTGATTCAGGAATCTCCGGATCCTATTAACTTAGAGATTGAGGGTATGGAGGTAGGATTAGAATCTTTGAGAATATGTGATGGCGAAACCAAACAGTTAGTTGCGATAGGAGAAGAAGATTATTTCCGATATGAATGGTTTAAAGATGAAGAGAAAATAGCTCAATCTGATCGGGGCACTTTGGAGATTAACCAGTCTGGTATTTACAAAGTATTTGCTTACAATTCGAAAGGCTGTCCTGTCGTATCCAGATCTATAGAACTTATTATTCCACCTATTCCAGATTTTAAAATTGATAGTCTGGTGGTGGGATGTGAAATGGATCAGATTTTTGATGTTAGGTCGCTTATATCTGGCTATGATGACCAACTATATGATTATCTACTTCAAACTCCGGCCGGTACTACTTTGCTTAATGATGAAATGAACGCCGTGGGGCTTGCAGGTAATTATCTTTTGAAAGCAAAACATAAGGATCTTGATTGTTATTCTGACCCGATTGCTTTCAGCATTGTTATCAATGAAGAAGAACTCTTACCGGATTTCGACTTTGAGGTGGATGGTACAGGTATTAATAATGAAGATGAGGGAGGAATATTTATTGACGATCCAATACGGTTTATCGATAAGACTCAGGGAGATGTAGTGGCTTGGTTTTGGGATTTTGGAGATGGCAATACCAGTACAGATCAGTCACCTGTTCATGTTTTGGCAGGAAGGGGACTTTTGAAGTAAGACTTACAGTTACCAATTATCTTGGTTGTGAAACTGCAATGACACTGCCATTTACCATAGATCTTTCTTATAGGGTAATGTTTCCTACAGGTTTTACTCCTTCCAAAACCGATAATCAATATTTCAGGCCAAAAACGAAAGGCATTGTCAAAATGGAATTATTGATTTTCAATAATTGGGGAGAATTGATTTATAGGACAGATGATCTCCAGTCACCGGGGTGGGATGGCACTAAAGGGGAATATGAATTACCACCTGGTAATTATGTATATAGGGCAGAAATGGAATCGGTAGACGGAGAAAAAATTTCACGGACCGGCAAGTTTTTATTGATAAGGTGAGATGAAGAAATTGCTCATTATATTATGTTGTTGTTTTTTGGGGATAAAATCCTTTGCCCAGGATATTCAGTTTTCCCAATTTTATGCTTCACCATTGTATCTAAATCCAGCTTTCGCCGGAAGTACAGATTATAGCAGGGTAGGCGTAAACTATAGAAATCAATGGCCAGGACTTGATCACTCATTCAATTCATTCTCTGCTTATGGCGATATGTATATAGATGATAAGAATTCAGGTCTCGGTATTATTATTAATGGAAGTAGGGAGAGTCTGGCTAATCTGCAGAATATGGAAGTTGGGCTTTTATATTCTTATAGAGTAAGACTGGGTGCAGCCAGGTATTTACAGGTAGGTGCCCAGGGAAGTTTTATTTCCCGATCAGGTAATTTTGATAAAATCATTTTGAGCTCCCAGCTGGATATAGACAGGGGTACTATAATAGGCGGTGGTAATGGAGTGGCGGGTGAGCCAATGCGGAGATTTGCAGATTTGAACACTGGGCTGCTTTATTACAGTGAAAAAATATGGATTGGCGCCTCTGCCCATCATCTTACTCAGCCAAATGTATCTTTTATAGAAGGGCAGGATAGGCTGGCCATCAAGTATTCCCTGCATGGTGGGATAAAGTTTGACCTTCAGCCTGGGCTTATTAATGATTTTGTAAATAATACCCAACAGGAGCGGACTATTTCCTTTGCATTTAATTATAAGCAGCAGGGACCTTTCGATCAGTTGAACATAGGCACTGAATTTTATTTAGAACCCTTGGTATTGGGACTGTGGTACAGGGGGCTTCCCAGCAAGAATGCCTTGCCAAACAATGAGGCATTAATTGGTTTGCTGGGATTTTCATTTGTAAATGGCCTTGATATAGGCTATAGTTATGATTTTACCATTTCAAAACTTGGCTGGGGAAATACCGGTGGGGCACATGAGTTGTCTATGAGGTATCTTTTTATTACTCCAGAGGAGCTTAAGAAAAAAAGATCCGTACTCCCGAGCTTGAGATTTTAGTTTTATTTCTCTAGTGAGGTCCTTTGGTTTCAGTATTACTATGTCAAGTTGGAAACTTTATAAAATTATTTAATTTTTTTCTATTGAGGATCAGATGCTTTAGGTAAACCTTTAAAGATATATAAACAATTAGGTTGTCTATCCGATAAATCTTCTGCACCTTTGCATTCCCAAAAGAGGGGAATTAGATAAATTATTAAGAGAGTATAAAAGAAACTATCTTAATTTATTGAAAAAAGAATTATTATTTTATTTGAAATTATAATTGCAGAATAAAATAATGTTTTCTACCTTTGCAATCCCAATCAGGATAAAGACAGCAAACCGGAAAAGTC
>DATHVH010000280.1:0-43098 GCA_035461405.1 Anditalea sp. | reverse complement strand
CATGTTTTCCATCATGGCTATTTTTATTTACAAAATTTGCTACTTTAGATATAATATTCTCCTAGCAATACCTTATCAAATATGCGCTTATACCTTACTTTTTTTATTTGTTTGGTCATGCTACCAGCATTGGCCCAATCCGAACTGGAAGATAAAAAAACCATTGAAAGGACTATCAAATTATATTTTGATGGGATGATGGAGAGAAATCTGTCTAAACTCCAGGAAGCATTTCATCCCGAAGCGAGATTAATTGGTTATCGAGGCGAAAATTTCACGGTGACTTCATTTGCCGATTGGTCTAATGCCACTTCGAAAGGTGATACAAGAGATCTTACTAAATTTAAGAATGTCCTACTCGATGTGGAAGTAAAAGGTAATACCGCTTTGGCAAAGACAGAATTGTTCTGGCCGGGGATTTATTATTATGATTTTCTTACACTTGTTAAGATCGATGGGCAGTGGAAAATTGTTCATAAGACTTGGTATGAAGAAGTGAGGTAATGGTTATAATCCATTGATTGTCCTATCACATTATCTGTACTTAATAAGGATATTTTTTTAATTGAAGGAGTTTTTAAGTTTAACCGATTAATTTTAGATGTATATCAATTTTTATTATTTCGATTTTTTTTCGCAAAGTTTTAAATTTCCCATATCCATCTGCTTACTTTCGCACCAAATAAAAAATTTATAAAGCATGAAAATATTTTCAGCCGTTTGGTTACTAGCGGTAATAGTAGGGTCATCTTGTTCGAATAATAAACAGGAAGATATTGGGTTACATTTTGACATAATTGATTCCTTAGTGGTAGAAATAGATGAGCAGTTATTTTTGGATGATTATAATCCTGATCAAAAATATTTTCTCTTAAGGGGAAATAAAAGTCGACAAGCTTTCTTAGTAAATGTGGACGGGGGCATTATTCGAAATTTTGATTTTGTGAATGACGGGCCAAATGGAGTTGGTGTAAGAGGGGCTATTGGATATCGCTTTCTGGGGAATAACCGATTAGTAGCTCAGGGGTTTTATAATGGCTACCATATCTACAATATAAAAGGTGAAAAAGAAAAAACAGCATCACATAATATAGAGGGACTTTTTCGTATGACAATTTTTAAAACCAGGACTACCTTTCACCCCTTTATGAAAGATGGTCAGCCAATGATGGTGGGTGAAGAACCCAATTCCTATAATCCTGGTGAGCTTAGCTACAAAAAATTAGGCGCCGATTTTTACAATCAGGCCAAAATGCTTTATGCCTATAACCTGGAAACGGAAGAAAATCAATTATTGGAAACTTACCCAGAAGAATGGGAGCCAAGATCCAATAATAGATTTGTGGGTGAAAGTTCTCCTCTCATGGATTATAGCAAGTCTAAAAAAGAAATGGCGGTCCTTCCGAGAGTGGGAAATCAGTTGTTTATATATGATTATACAGGAGCAGTTCCTTTTTATAAAGGAGGGGTGGAATTATCCCATCGTCACCGACCTAAGGAGGCTCCCGCTGTTTCTCCAGAAGAGGACGGTAGAATCTCTGATTATCCGAACTTTTCAGACATTAGGTATGCTGGCGATTACATTATAGTTCAGTTCTTTACACAAATTCCAGCAGATATCAATAGTGAAATTCAGTCCCAGACAGGAGATCAGTACTACAGTTCACCTGAATTTAAGGAAGCTCAGAAAAGATACAATAAGCCTTACTATCTAATAATAAAGGACGGTAAGCAAATAGGGACCATTGATCAGGTGCCGGTAAATGGAACACTTAATTTTGCGGATGAGCAGGGGAATATTTATTTTAATTATAACATCAGTCCTGAAGTAAAAAGGGAATATAATGTGTTTTACGTAGTCAGGATTAAAGAATAAAAAAGGAAAGGGTACCATTACGGTACCCTCGCTATATAATTGTAAAAAAATTTGTTTGGTTTATTGTCTTGAAACAGTGAAAGCAGCTGGAAGATTGTTTACCATTTGATTGTAAATATCTCTATTCCCGTCTATGTTAGATGGCTCAATTTCTATTATTTCATTGCCATTACCATCTACTGCGTCAGTTAAGTTGATGTTTTGGAAAAGCGTATTTAAATCAATATTTAAAAAAAGATTTTCATCACTGCTTACCGTATAAGGACCTCCGCCCAATACTGCTGTAATAATCTCTTCAGAGTTTGTATGAATATTAAGGATTTTATTATTTACTGTTCCTGATATTAACAAAGATCTATTTCTCATAGGATCTCCTTCCGGTAGAGACTGACCTGCTTCAAGCCTTAAAACTAATCGATCATATTCACCATGATTTACTACTGCAGTACCGAAATCTGAAGCGCTAGTAGCTAACCCACTGTTTAACAGTGTAATTTGACGAACACTTCCGTCCCCGATTAACGTATTATTAGTAATATTATCCGTCGGTTGAACTAAACCTACGTCCCGAATTCTTAGGGTAGCATTCAATAGATTTGCCCCGGACACTACTCCTGGACTGCTAGTTTCACTCTGGATTACAGTACGGGTCCTCAGGTTAACGGTAGAAATTAATGCATCTTGCTCATCACTGCCGCAGGAAAATAAACCTATGCTTGCTAGTGCTAACATAGTTAAAGTAAGGATATTTTTTTTCATCTCTATATATTTAAAATTCTTAAATCGAATAAACCAATCTTTATGCCAATAACTAAGAAGGTGGCTAAATGAATATACAGGATAATAAGCTTCTTTTTATAAATAAGGTAAAAACCTCCTATATAAATTGAAAAATATATGGTAGGTAAATTAAAAGGAGGTCAATTGACCTCCTTTTAATCATTAATAAGCTAATAATTTTTTTACCTTTTCTTTAAATCTTGATTCTGGAAGGAAATTTCTCTCCAGATTAGGAGAGAAAGGTATTGGTGTATCCAGACTTCCCTCTCTCATGACGGGAGCGTCCAAATACTCAAAACAGAATTCACTGATCCAAGCGGATATTTCTGCGCCAATTCCACCGGTGATACAGTCCTCATGAAGGACCAAAACTTTGCCTGTCTTTTTAACTGACTCCGCTACAGTAGCTTTATCCCATGGCAAAAGTGTACGCAAGTCAACCACATCTGCATCTAACTCCATTTCTTGAACCGCTTTTAAGGCCCAGTGTACCCCCATACCGTAGGTGATAATGCTCAGTTTACCGCCTTCATTTACCAATTTAGCCTTGCCTACCTCTACAGTATAATAATCATCCGGGATGGTTTCTGTCAATGACCTGTATAAAACCTTATGCTCAAAATACAGGTAGGGGTTGGGATCTTCAATAGCAGCATTAAGTAGCCCTTTTGCATCATATGGATTAGAGGGATATACGATCTTCAGCCCGGGTGTATGAAAAAACCAGGCTTCATTTGACTGGCTGTGGAAAGGCCCTGCTGCTACTCCTGCACCGGTGGGCATTCTCACGACCACATCTGCATTCTGGCCCCACCGGTAGTGGCTTTTAGCCAGGTTATTGACGATCTGATTAAATCCGCAGGTGACAAAATCTGCGAACTGCATCTCTACCATGGCTTTATAGCCTTTGATGGATAAGCCTAGGGCAGTCCCTATGATAGCACTTTCACATAAGGGAGTATTTCTTACCCTTTGGTTTCCAAACTGGTCGACAAACCCATCGGTAATTTTAAAAACACCGCCATAAGCTCCTATATCCTGGCCCATTAAGACAAGTTCGGGATATTTTTCCATACTCTGACGGAGACCATCGCTGATGGCATCCACAAATCTTTTTTCGGTTTGTTTCTGTGTTTCAGGAAAGAGGACTACTTGCTCATAGGGTTTAAATAAATCAGCACTTTCTTCCTCTGTATCAGCTGTGATGGCTGTTTCTGCAAAGGCTTTCTCTAGTCCTTCATTGATCTGTGATTTGATTCGGGAATTGATCTCCTCCCATTTTATCTGGGAAAGAATGCCTTCATCCATCAGATATTTTTCATAGTTGGTGACCGGGTCTCTCTGGGTCCATAGGTCAAAAAGGTGCGGGGGAACATATTTTGTGCCTGATGCTTCCTCATGGCCCCGCATCCTGAAGGTCATCGCTTCTACCAGTACAGGCCGGGGATTTTCCCTTATGTCCTCTGCCAGTCTTTTGACCGTATCATATACTTCGAGGACATTGTTGCCATCGATTTTGACCGATTCCATCCCATATCCAGGACCTTTGTCTATAAAATTTTTAAACCGGTACTGTTCTTCACTGGGGGTGGATAGACCATAACCGTTATGCTCTATCATAAATATGACAGGCAGCTGCCATACCGCCGCCACATTCAGTCCTTCATGGAAGTCGCCTTCAGAGCTGGCTCCGTCCCCGCTGAATACCAAAGTCACCTGTTGTTCATTAGAGAGCTTATTTGCCAAGGCTATCCCATCAGCGATAGCAAGTTGGGGCCCGAGGTGGGAGATCATCCCAACTATTTTATACTCGTTGGTACCGAAATGAAAAGAGCGGTCACGTCCTTTAGTAAAGCCGGACTTCTTCCCCTGAAACTGTGCAAATAGCTTTTCCAGTGGCAAATTCCTTCCTGTGAAGATACCCAGATTACGGTGCATGGGGAGGATATACTCCTCTGAATCCAGGGCATTGACCGCACCTATGGAGATGGCTTCCTGCCCCCAGCCGCTGAACCATTTTGAAATTTTGCCCTGCCGCAGCAGAATCAGCATTTTCTCCTCGATCCTTCTTGGCATTAAAAGTGATTCATACAAATGGATGAGTATATCATCGGAATAGTCCTTCCTATCAAAAGTCATAGCAGGAGTAAGTGTATCGTGGGTCATGGAGTGGGTTCAGTTATTGATCTTACCAAATTAACGCATCCTTTACACCAAAACAAACCTTTTTAAATAGAAGAATACCATTGTAGGTTTCCTATATGGTTTGTTCATAGGTTGATCATTAATAAATTTGGGATAAAGGAAATAATTGTTGAGAACTTAATTGCATCCAATAAGGGTTTAAGGATATGGCTGAAATTTTTATAAAGAACATGGTTTGCCCCCGCTGTATCATGGCGGTGGAAAATGTATTGGAAAAGCAGGGCTTGGAGTATGATAAAGTGGAACTGGGAAAGGTTACTTTGCACCAAACGGTGTCGGCTGATGAAATGGCTGAATTGGAAAAGCAAGTAAAGCCGCTGGGCTTTGAAATTCTCAAAGACAAAGACATCCAAAAGATAGAAAGAATTAAAAATCTGCTAAATGAACTGGTCATTAAGGAAGTGCCGTCTGGCATTAATTTAACATCCTATATCACAGATCACATTCCAGAAGACTATAGTCGTTTGACCACGCTGTTCAGCAGTATGGAGGGCATCACGATAGAAAAATACTTTATTAACCTTAAGATAGAAAAAGCAAAAGAGTTTCTTTTTTATCAGGAACTTACCCTAAGTGAGATGGCGTGGAAGCTTGGGTACAGCAGTGTTCAGCACCTTTCCACGCAATTCAAAAAAGTGACAGGAATGACACCATCAGAATATAAAAAGCTAAAGGATAAACCTAGAAAAGGTTTGGATGATGTTTAGTATTTAAATTTGAAGGTAAAATGAATATTAAGAATGCTGATGGCAGGTATTCCCTTCCGTAGCTTTGCGTACTTTTAATTGTAGCGGTATCCTTTAGTATGGTCCTCAAATGTTCTACTATTGCTTCTTTCGATTTTTCATATGCTTTGTTATTGCTGTGTTTAATAAATATGCTTAGCTCATCTTTTACAGCAATAAAATTAAGGCTATTTTCCTGACAAAACTTTTCAAGCTTAGAAAGCTGGAAATCAGATGAGGGATTGAGTGTAATTATTTGGAAGACTTCTGGATATAGGATCAGAACTGAAGAAGGATTTTGGTGTTGAGGTTTCTCCTGGGCATAGTTTTGGAAAGAAACAATCACTAAACATAATACCAACATAAATTTCATAGTCCACCATTTCTGGCAAAACGAAAACGTTGGCTGGAATGCTACAATAGCTATTATAGAAAAATTTACTTTTCTTAAACCATTTATTGCTTTTGAAAATCAATTATGTAGAATTGGCCAACCTAAAACTGTAAGTTGCGTTATTCTAAGTGTGATTATTTTTATTCTTTTAAACTGGCGAATATGCTTACTTTTAGAATCAATGCTTTCTTAGTGTTTATGATCATAAGTTTTGCTGTAAATGGGCAGCAGATCTCAGGATCCCTCCAGATGGACGCCGGATTCGCCATAGGTGAATTTCGAAATGAAGTCGGTCAGTTAATAGTACCCCAGGTAAGTCTAAACGGTATGTATGCCATTCCAAAAATCCCGATAGAGATAGGGGCTACATTAGGGTATGGAATATATGGAACTGCCCTAACTAAGAGCGGGAATGTGTTTGCAGGAGTAGATCAGAATTCCCGCATCAGAAGGAATAACAATCTGGTCCACTTGGGAGGTGTATTGCGATTAGTACCTGATTTTAATATGGGTATTAGACCGTTTTTAGAAGGTCATTTGGGAGCAGTTCACACCTACACTCGATCGAGGATACGTGAAAATAGGTTGGCAGAACCTATTGCATCCGGTACAGAAAGATATGACTGGGCAGCGATATATCGCCTGGGCGGAGGAGTGATGGTTCCTCTGACAAGTGAAAGAAATACTTTTCTGGAATTGAAATTACTTTATGTCAATACCGGTGAAATGGAATATCTCACTAAATCAGATGCCCACTACAGTCCCGAAGGAGATCTATCACTTATTGTTCGCCGCTCTTCGTTCACGATGCTGCAGCCGGGGATAAGTTTGAGGTATTATTTTGATTGAGGGGGAAAACTATTTATTATGACTAGGCTGCTAATATATTTCAGAAGTTATGTTCTTTTCTATCCATCTAGATCCTGTTCGGTAATCACCTTATTCTCTTCAGAATCTTTAAGACCTTTTTCGATTTTTTGGATTTTTATCAGTTGCTCCACCAAATCATCTAAAGTGAATTTTTCAGGAAGATTATTTAATTGTATTTGTACAGTTGATTTTTGTCAGCAAGGCCTTATGATTTATTTAAAACACATAAATTTTTACTTAATTTAAAATACGTTTTTTAAGCCTCTTTTGATACAAAGAACAAACTGAACTTTTTATCGAAAAGTTTTTAAGGCAATCTTAAAGAGTGCTTGACATTTAAGAAGTTATTGTAAAAACTTTGAATTGATTTTACATAAAAAAGCCCCACCAATCGGCGGGGCTTAATTCATAAAATCAAATACTATTTTAAATCATCTCTACACTTCTCTTCACAAATGCAGTAAGGTCTTTCCCTTTCAGCATTCCTTGAGATAGCATGGCCAAATCGATAGCCTGCTTAGCCAGTTTGGTCTGATCTTCTTCGTTTTCAGCATTAAGGATTTTGTCCACTACCTTATGATTGCCGTTAACTGCGATCTTATAATGGTCAGGAAGCTGTCCGTAGAAGCCCATACCTCCACCAGTCTGTGCCATGTCTTTCATCCTTCTCATGAATTCTTCCATAGTAATGGTTACCGGAAGTTCTTCAGGGTTAAAGCCTTCAACCTCTACAGAGTAGTTTTTGTTGTCGATAGCTTTTTCAAAGATCTCTTTTACCTTAGTACTTTGCTCTTCAGTTAGAACGTTAGCAAAATTCTGATCCTTATTGATCAGCTTATCTGCTACATCCGCATCTACTCTCTTTAAGCTAGTCTTCTCAAGTTTCTGCTCTAGCTGCTGGATGAAGTGACTGTCTATAGGGCTGTCCATTACCAAAACATCATAGTCTTTGTTATTGGCAGATTGGATAAAAGTATCCTGCTTATCCACATCATTAGCATAGAGGAAAATGGTCTGCTCGTCCTTATCTGTCTGAGTAGACTTAACTTTTTCTTTGTACTCATCGATGGTAAAGAATTCTCCTTTAGTATTTTTTACCAAAGCAAAGTCTTTTCCTTTTTCGTAGAACTTGTCTTCGGAGATCATACCATATTTCACAAATAGGCCGATGTCACTCCACTTCTCTTCGTATGATTTTCTGTCTTTTTTGTAAAGCTCACCCAACTTATCAGCCACTTTTTTGGTGATATAATTGTTGATTTTCTTCACATTGCTATCAGCCTGAAGGAAACTTCTGGATACATTCAATGGGATGTCCGGAGAATCTATCACTCCATGAAGGAGCATTAGAAATTCAGGTACAATATCTTTTACCTCATCAGTGATAAATACTTGCCTGCTGTAAAGCTTTATCTTATTTTTCTGAAGTTCAAATTCATTTTTTACTTTGGGGAAGTAAAGTACTCCCGTCAGGTTGAAAGGATAATCCACATTCAGGTGAATCCAGAAAAGTGGATCTTCACTCATTGGATAAAGCTCTTTATAGAATGACAGGTAGTCCTCATCAGTCAGCTCATTTGGAGATTTGGTCCAGATCGGAGAAGTGGTGTTGATGATATTGTCAGTCTCTACAGACTTGTATTTAGTCTTTCCTTCTTCATCTTTCCCATCTTCTACGCTGTCAGTTTTGGTACCGAATTTAATGGGAACAGGAAGAAATTTGCAGTATTTGTCAAGAATACCCTGAAGCTTCCATTTGTCCAAAAATTCTTCAGACTCTTCATTGATGTGGAGGATTACTTCAGTCCCTCTTTCGGTGCGTGTACCTTGGGTGATTTCAAATTCAGTGCTTCCATCACATACCCACTTGGCTGGTTCTGCACCCTCCTGGTAAGAGAGTGTATTTATTTCTACTGTATTTGCTACCATAAAGGCAGAATAGAAACCAAGACCAAATTTACCGATGATCTCATTAGCATCTTTGGCATCTTTAAATTTCTCTACAAATTCAGCGGCACCCGAGAAGGCTATCTGGTTGATATACTTTTTGATTTCTTCGGCAGTCATGCCAAGACCTTTGTCAGCTATGGTGATGGTCTTTTTGTCTTTGTCAAAACTTACCTCTACAGTAGTGTCACCCAGTTCACCGCTATACTGACCTAATGTCGCTAAACGTTTGATTTTTTGGGTGGCATCCACTGAATTGGAAACCAGTTCCCTAAGGAAGATCTCATTATCTGAGTATAAAAATTTCTTGATAATCGGGAAAATATTCTCGGTATGTATCGAGATGGTACCTTTTTCCTGCATGGCTATAATTTAGTTTTAATTGTTTTACAATGTTGACGCTAATGTTTTATCAATGCCTGTTCCAAAGGGGGTTTGATGTCAAAATGGCAGGGAATAAACTATCTAGTATCAAGCAAAGTATCAAATCACACTGATACAGATTCTCAGTAATAAGGAGAATAGTCAAAATAGGCGCTAAGTAGATTGATTGAGGTCAGAAACTCTATGAACTTAATATTTAATCATTAATCTGAAATCATAATTTTTCAATTTTAATTTTCAGCAGAATATAGTTAAATTTAAGGTTAACATATAAACCCAATAACTATGGCCTACTACCACAGGTTAGGGAAGATCCCTCCTAAGCGACATATACAGTTCAGACAACCGGATGAGACTCTTTATAAAGAGGAGTTAGTGAGCTCAAAAGGCTTTTCGGGCATATATTCCAATTTATACCATATCAATAATCCCAACAATGTCAAATCTATTGGTGAACCTATTCCTTATAAGTGGGATATTGCCAAAGATTATGGATTGAAACAGACTCATCTCAATACCTCAGGAATCACTACCACCGGCAAAGATTACCTTGGTGCCCGGAAGATGTTACTAAAAAACAATGACGTAATGATGGGCATCTGTGTACCTGAGGATAGGAAGATGGATTACTTTTTTAAAAATGCTGATGGGGATGAACTTATCTATGTGCACGATGGAGAGGGAGTCATGTATTCACAGTTTGGTAAGTTAAATGTCGCCAAAGGAGATTATATTGTAATTCCACGAACTACTATATATAGATTTGAATGGAATTTCGGTCCTTTAAGGCTTTTGATAATCGAATCACATGGACCTATTGAGACGGTAAAGAGATACAGAAACGAGGTAGGACAGCTACTGGAGCATTCTCCCTATAGTGAAAGAGATATCCATCCACCTACAGACCTCCACCTGGAGGAAAAAAAGGGTGAGTATTTGGTACAGATAAAAAAACAGGATATGCTTCATCAATATACTTATGAGCATAGTCCTTGTGATATAGTAGGCTGGGATGGCTATTTATATCCTTATACACTATCAATACACGATTTTGAGCCTATAACCGGCCGGATTCATCAGCCGCCACCGGTACACCAGACGTTTCAGGCTTGGGGATTTGTGATCTGCTCCTTTGTGCCCAGATTGTTTGATTATCATCCGCTGTCAATACCCGCCCCTTATAATCACTCGAATATAGATTCTGATGAAGTCCTTTATTATGCTGAGGGAGAGTTTATGAGTAGAAAGGGCATAGACCGGGGTTCTTTCACATTGCATATGGGGGGGCTGCCTCATGGTCCACACCCTGGTACGGTGGAGAAAAGTATAGGAGCCGAAAAGACTGATGAATACGCAGTGATGCTAGATACTTTCAAGCCATTATTTCTTACCACAGCTGCGCTGGAATTTGTAGATAAAAACTATCCGATGAGCTGGTCAGAATAAAAATAAAATAACCCCCTGAACTGTCCTTCAGGGGGTTTTCTTTAACATTTTGCCTCAAAAAATTACATTCCAAAAAATTTTAATTCTTCTTCCAGAGATATTTCTTTGTGTTTTATTTCCTGTCTTTCTATTAAGCTTTTTTCAGTAGATAGCCTGTTGAGACTTACAGAATGAGCGTGATAATCCTTTTCCCACTGAAAAGTTGCCGCTTCCTTATATTTTTGCTTTAATTTATTAGCTATTAAGGTTTTGATCTCATCAACCAAATCATTTAAAGCCATGTGATGGGGAAGTCTGACCAAAAAATGGATATGGTCGGGGAGGATACAGTAATTACCTTGTTGATCAGGTATCATCTGCAAATAATTTTCAATTGCTTCTTTTATAGTATGAGTCCACTCTACTTTAAAGATTGGTTTATACCCTAAAGTACTTACTACCAGATGTGTCCATATTTCTGTATGTGAATGTCTCATAGGTGGAAGTAAAGAGAATAAATTTATAAACAAATAATTGAAAATAAAAATTGATTAAATAAAAAATAAAATTATCAAAAAATGGTTGTTTATAGTATTAAATATAAATTATAGGATTTTTTTAAGGGTATGGTTTCCGTTTAAAAAACCTATTTATTCTGAAAGATGTTAAATGGCAGATACACTTTTTCGAAGAATAAATAAGATTTTTGATTTATAGAAATAATAAAAAATCATCTGACAGTCCTGAAACTGTTATGTAATTCAAACATATCCTCGCTCCGTATGAAAAAATTCCTGTACTGAAACCTTTATAGATTTCAGTACAGGAATAAATAATTATTTGTTATTTAAAATGGGTAATAAAGGTGAGCCCGAGGCACCATTAGGTAGGCGGATCCCCAACATCATGCTAAGAGTAGGGGCAATGTCAGTAATGGTACAGTATTTGGAACTTTCTCCTTGAGGAACATTCCACCCATAAAATATGACAGGCACATGGGTGTCATAATTGAAGCCGGTACCATGAGTAGTTCCGGCCCAGGTGCTTGATAACCATCCCGGTTCTAAAATCATTAATACATCTCCAGAAGCCTTATGGTTAAATCCCATTTGGAGCAGATGGGTCCTTCCGAGAGAATATCCCATTCTTTTTAAATCATGCGATGTATAAGCTTCTTTTACTCCGTCGAAACGGAGCACAAACTCCGCAAAATCTCTTTGCATTTTTTCTAAATCAAGACCTTTTTCTTTTGCCAAATCCTTGTTAAGGTAAATTTGCTCATTGGATAAACTGGAGATCCATTCACCTTCACCATACATATCACTTGCAAATCCCTTAAGCTGGGTAGTTATAAATCGGCCATTTAATCTTCCGGATGGGATATTTTCACTTTGCATATATTCTACGATCTCTGCCACTCCATGATCTGCTGTTAAAAAAACTAAATACCCATCTTTTCCATAGGTATCATCTAGGTAAGTAAGAAACTTTTCAAGGTCTTGATCCAATCTAAGGTAACTGTCTTCTAATTCTACCGAAGTAGGACCAAATTTATGTCCGATGTAGTCCGGGGAGGAAAAGCTTACGGCCAAAAAATCCGTTTCTTCGCCCATTCCCAATTGCTCACCTTCTATAGCTGCATAGGCCATATCCAATGTCAATGTATTGCCATATGGAGTAGTTGATATAAGTCCTAGTCCTCCATTATTTTCCATTAATTCTGAAAGGTTATAAGGAAAGTCAGCAGTCTCCTTTCCAATAAATTTGCCTTCGAATTCATTTGTATCTTCTATACTTTGTACATATGAATCTATTGGATATAGAGTTTCCCAAGATTTAGAAAGGTATTCTCCAGGCAACTTTTTGCCATTAAAGTCTTTTACCCACTGAGGTAGTTCATCATGGTAGTATGTAGAAGTCATAAACTCTCCAGTGCCAGGATCAAACCAATAAGCGTCTCCTAAATGGCCGGCGGGGAGAGATGCACCTCTGTCTTTGATTGCTATCCCTACCACTTTTGATCTTTTGTTTGAAGCAAATCTTAGCTCATCTGTAATCGTAGTGGTAAGCATATTTCTGGGACTGATCTGTCCGTTTTTAGCACTCCCTCCTACATTTGTCACTGTACTGTCACTAGCACAGTATATAGTTCTATTTAATTTTCTGACATACCAATCATTACCTATTATGCCATGGGTGCTTGGAGTAGCGCCTGTATATACAGATGCATGCCCTGGACCTGTATAGGTAGGGATATAATTGTAATGCGCATTTTTCATCATATATCCTCCATTCACTAATCTTTTAAATCCGCCTTCGCCGTATCTGTCTTGAAATTTATAGATATATTCTTGACGCATTTGATCCACTACTAGTCCTACCACTATTTTTGGTTTTGGGGCGCCTGTCTGGGCAGTGGCAGTGTTGATAGTTACTAAAGTGGCAGCGATTAATAATAATGTAGATATTTTCATTAAGCTCAATTTTTAATTCAGGGCAAAGATAATCAATCAAAATTATTATGGCTGCCCATCTTAGAGACTTTACTGTTTGAGGTAGGGATTAGCTCTATATGGTAATAAAATCACAATCTAAGGTAACCTTCCCTTAACATGCTTTATTAAAAAATGATTGTTAATTTAACTTATAACTAGCATTTTTGTACTTACCCCTATAAAACTGGATTATCTGGTACCCAATGAATTAAGGGTGATAGGTAAAATTTGTAACTACTAACAATTTGAACAATATAGTACGGAGATCTACTTGTTACCCTTTAGTATTGTAACCAGTGATATTTTTATCAGTGCTTTTGTGCATTATACAACAACATATGAAAAAATTATTAATTATTTGGCTGTTTATATTTAGCGTAGGTGCTCAAGCACAATCTTACTTTGACGATGGATTAAGTCCCGAATTTCATAAGGAGAGAAGAGCGGCCTTTAGAGCTTTAATGCCAGAGAATTCAGTCGCGGTATTTTTTTCCAACCCGGTGAAGAATCGGTCTAATGATGTAGATTTTATCTATCATCCCAATACAGATTTGTTTTATTTATCTGGCTTTCGAGAACCCAATGCTACCTTGTTAATTTTCAGCTCAGAAAGGGAAGTGGGTGAAATCAGTACAGATGAAATTATCTTCGTACAACCCAGGGATGAAAATGCAGAAATGTGGAATGGCAAAAGATTGGGTACCGAGGGCGTAAAAAACAAATTAGGGTTTTCATATGTATTTTTAAATGAGGAGTTCTCAAATTTTCCGGGTTTGGATTTTGACGACTTTGATAAAGTGCTAACTTTTTCACTAAAAGACATAGAAGAAAGTTCTAGTAATGAACCCTTACAAACCATGAGAGAAACTTTCATTAAAGTTTCAGAATATCCTGAGAATTCAAATGAGGTATCAAGTCAGCTTTACGATCTTATAAGATCTACGGATTTGGAAAATGCTGCCAATGTAGCTCAGGTGATTGGAAAGTATAAAAAGTATTATACTTCCATTGAAAATGATGAAGTATTAAATGATTTTTTAAATGCGGATTCTCCTGAGAAAAGAATAGCAGTCAAAGACCGTCTCCCTGCATCTAAAATTGATATCACCACTCTAGGCCAGATGATGGATCAGCTGAGAGAAACCAAAACGACGGAAGAGATGAAGATGCTTCGCAAAGCCATCCAAATTTCCGCCATAGGTCAGGTGGAGGTGATGAAAGCACTTAAGCCTGGAATGTCAGAACGAGAGGTGCAAGGAATCCATGAATTTGTATACAAAAGATATGGTGCCGAAGGAATTGGGTATCCATCTATAGTAGGTGCTCATAATAATGGTTGTATCCTCCATTATATAGAAAATGACAAAAGAGACATTGACAAAAGGCTTATCCTAATGGATCTAGGAGCCGAATACAGAGGTTATACTGCGGATGTTACACGTACCATTCCCATCTCCGGCAAATTTAATAAGGAAGAGAAAGCTATTTATGACCTTGTTTATAAAGCACAGGAGGCAGGATTTGAAAAATGTAGAGCAGGAGCCGATTTTAGTGAAATCAATACGGAAGCCCAACGTATAATCAACGAAGGTTTGGTATCACTTGGGATCATAAAAAGTGGCCAAAAGCATAAATATTTTCCTCATGGCACTAGTCACCACCTTGGGCTGGACGTGCATGACCGAGGTACGTACGGCACCCTTAAAGAAGGAATGGTTTTGACAGTGGAGCCTGGTATTTATATTCCCGAAGGTAGTGATTGCGATCCAAAATGGTGGGGAATTGCCGTCCGAATCGAAGACGATGTGGTGATCACAAAAGAGGGGTACGAAAATCTATCTGCATTAGCTCCAAGAAGCAGTGAGGAAATAGAAAAGATGATGGAAAACCCCAGTATACTTGAGCAGTGGGTTTTACCGGAGCTGGATTAGGATGAGGTATAGTGTATGTGATATTTGGTATATGGTGGTTTTGTACTAAGTCCCAAGTTGCTGAATGGTAAGATATTTCAGTATTCGAAATTCATCATTCAGCATTCGATATTATTTTTCCAAAAATTCCTGATCACAGCACCTAACTTCTAATTTTTATCATCTTACTTCTTCTACACACCTTCTCTACCTACGGCACGTTCAGTCATTGCTTCGGTATCTTCTTACTTCTTACTCTACAATTTATCCCCGTACTTCTCCCTTAGTATTTCGTACGTCGGATCCTATTTCCTTAGCCTATTAAAAATCCTTGTAGTAAATCTTGGCCTGTCTTCTGTGATACTGAAGTCGTCCTCACTGATTCTCTTGACGCTTTCGATGGTATAAAAGGCTTTGTTATTACAGGATTTTACTTTGGTAATATAGTCCTTGAGTGAATCTCTTTTCATGACGGTAAAGAGTAGGTTTACTTTTCCGAATCTGCCTTCCGCACCTACGCTGGTAAATCTATAATCGCGTTCCTTCATGTATTCTATAAGTTCTGGCATCGGCTCTGGAGTGATGACCCGTACGAGCACTCGGCCGAGCGCGAGCTTTTCTTCAAACAGCATCCCCACATAGGTGCCCATACCAAATCCACCTGCATATGCTATATAGGACATTGGGTTATTTATATTTTGGAGTATCTGTCCAATAGCCAATAGCCAAATAAGGGCTTCAAAAAATCCTAAAAATGGAGCTACATTCTTTTTCCCACTAAGTACAAACATCACTCTAAGTGTAGATATAGATACATCAGTGACCCTGGCCATGAATATCAATATCGGCATGATGATATAAGAAAAAACCTCAGGGCTGACACCCAGTGATACTAAGAAATCCTGCATTATTAATATATTTAGGGGGCAAAGGTAAAAACCTTTATCTGGAACCGAAAATAAATGCTATCCTTTTATATCCGGACCGACCTGCCGACTTTAGTAGCCAAATACAAAAACACTACGGATGCAGCTAACATTAATCCTACAAAGAGATTCCAATCAGCAAATATATCAATAAGAATCCCAACAATTAAGGGCCCTATTGCAGCCAGAAAATATCCGATAGACTGCGCCATTCCAGAAAGCGAGGCAGTCGTTTTATCACTCAAAGTACGGAGTCCTATCAGTGTATAGGCCAGGCTGATACTTGATCCTAAGCAAAGCCCGATAATAGTAAGTCCTACATATAAGAGTCCTTTGCTTTCAAAGAAAAAAGTAGTAAATCCAAATAGATAGCCCATTCCCAAAAGTACTCCCAATAGTACTTGATCCTTAAACTTTACAGCAATGAGGGGAGCTAGGAATGAACCTCCCAGACCTACTATCTGGATGCCGGAGACGATATACCCTGATTGGGTAGCCGTAAAGCCTCTATCTATCAGCATATCTGGCAGCCACGTGATAAGGGAAAAGAAAATCAATGATTGGACGCCCATAAATATGGATACCTGCCAGGCAAGGGTCGATTTCCATATATTGACAGGTATATCTAGATCATCAGATGCTAATACTGGTACCTTATTCTTTTTAATCTGTGGGATCCAAAAGAGGATGCCTAAAAGGATTAGCAGTGCCCAAAACAACAATGATCCTTTCCAGCCAAATCCTGGTATATCTGCTAATGGGATGCTAACCCCGGACGCTATTGCTGCGAGTAAAGTCATCCCTGTAGTATAAATACTGGTCATCAGCCCTATTTTATGGGGAAGTTTTACTTTTATAAAAGGAATTAAAAGTACATTTCCTATGACTATTCCTATACCTGTAAGTGCTGTTCCAAAAAATAGCAAAAATGATCCTCCCATTACCCTAATAATAGTTCCCACGCCGATGATGACCAATCCCAACAATATAGCTCGGGCATTTCCCAATCTTCTTCCTATACCTGAAGCAAAAAGTGAGAAAGTGGCAAATGTCAATAAAGGCAATGTAGTCAAAAAACCCGCCCAAGCATTAGAAAGATCCAAATCTTCTCTAATGAGCGGAATTAAAGGACCTACTGCAGTGATGGAAGGTCTTAAATTAAAAGAAATAAGAATTATTCCCAGTATTAGAAGTGGGGTGCCAGTGTTTTTTTGTTCGGAAAGGATCATTGCGCTTATAGATCTAGCTATTGATATGGATTAGATCTTCTACGCAGTCTACCCATTTATCATTACTGTTAAGAGAGGGTACTAGATCCCATTTTTCACCGCCTAATTCTTCAAACTGCTCCTTGTATTCTTGTCCTACTTCCACGGTGGTTTCTAAACAGTCTGCAACAAAAGCCGGGGAAAATACCAATACCTTTTTTCTATTATCTGCAGCTAATTCTTTGATCACTTCTTCGGTATATGGCTGGATCCATGGATCGCTGCCCAATCTGGACTGAAAGCATGTTTTCACTTTTTCTAGTGGCAAATTCAATCTATCAGAGATAAGCCTAGTGGTATAGAAACACTGAGCCCGATAGCAGAACTGGTTTTTCTTATTATAGATGGCACAGCATTTATCACTTAGCTGACAGTAGTTATCACAAGAACCTTTTTTGATCTGCCTCTCTGGTAGTCCATGGTAGGAAAAAAGGAAAGTATCATACTCTTCTTTTTGCATGTATTCCCTGCCAAGTTGCTCCCATGCTTCCAAAAATAAGGGGTGGTCAACAAAATTGTTGACAAAAGTAATATTCGGGATGATCTGGTAAGTTTTAACCACGTCCATTACTTTTTCCGCTACAGATCCATTGGTAGCAGATGCATACTGGGGGAAAAGAGGAATCACAATTATTTTGCTGACATTGGCATCACTCAGTTTTTTGAGGCCTTCATCTATACTGGGAGTTTGGTAGCGCATAGCCATTTCCACCATGTACTTTTCACCATCTACTTTAGCGATGACTTTATCACGCAGATCTTCAGTATGAAATAGGAGGGGTGAGCCTCTATCAGTCCAGAGCTTTCGATATTCTTTAGCCGATTTAGGTGCCCGAAAAGGAGCGATAATAAGATTTACCAATAGCCATCTAGAAAAAGCAGGTATATCTATGACCCGGCCATCCATTAAAAATTCTCTTAAATATTTTCTGACATCCGGTGTAGAAGTGCTATCAGGCGTGCCCAGGTTCACTAGAAGTACACCGATTTTAGCCTTGTTTTTATTCATAATGGGGTTTTAAGCTGATTTAGAAACCAACCCAAAAGTACGTCCTTATGTTAACATAGGCAATAAAATAAAAAAGGAATAGAAGGTGTTGATAATTATATGACTTAATAGTAATAATTCCCTATAATGATATTGATATATTAAATAGTCGTCCACGGACCAGCCCCCACAGTGAATGTAAGCATAGTTTAAAGTTTTCTCTATTTATTATTTCTTTAGCATATAGTGTGTTAGATATAAAGCAATAGGGGTTTAATAAGTTTTCTAATGGAATAGGGAACAAATGCCTTTGGGTATTTTGATTTAAAAAATTGAAAACCTTCAATTAAAAACTTCGAGTTTAATTTACCACGAAAATTATATTCTCTGGAGATAATTTATACAATACATCATTTACATTCAGTCATCAAGTTAAATCTTATATTTTTTAGAAAATAATAAATCCATTTATCCCTTTCCCTTGCCTCCTAAAAGTTTTGGATGTCTAATCTCCAAACAATATGTTCAAGTGTAAAGAATATTTTGTAACATAGTTGCTTAAATGGTGGGCAGGCAATTTCTAGCTACATTCTATTTATCAAATTATTTCGATAGATTAATTAAACAAAATGAGAAAAAATTATTTATCAATTATTGCAGGACTGGGTATTGCTTTGATTTTGCCCTTTACTGGATTTTCACAGGACGATTACCCTACCAATGCACAGATAGGACAGCGATTACAGTCAGTAGCCCGTAATAATGCCGCCACACTTACCTCCCTCACTAAAACAGAAGGCGGCAAAGATATATGGGTGCTTAAGATCGGCAGGGGAGATATGGACAACAAGCCGGGCATTGCCATAGTCGGTGGTGTGGAAGGTTATCATCTCCTTAGCGTAGAGCTCGCCCTTCAATTTGCCGAAAAACTCGTGGCCGATCGCAGCGAGACCTTAGATAATACTACTTTTTATGTTTTTCCTAACATGTCTCCAGATGCTTATGAGCAGTATTTTTCAAACCTAAGATATGAAAGACGAGGAAATGCCACTAAAGTAGACCATGACCGGGATGGTAGTATAGGTGAAGATTCCTTTGAAGACTTAAATAAAGATGGAATGATAACTATGATGAGAGTAGAAAGCCCTATGGGTGATCATCTCCCATCTACTTCCGATGAAAGGGTAATGAAAAAAGCCAATGCCTCCAAAGGAGAAAGAGGTAGATTCCACATGTTTACTGAAGGCATTGATAATGATAAAGACGGTAAATTCAATGAAGATCCTGCTGAAGGAATAGCCTTTAACAAAAGTCTCACCTACAAATTTCCAGCATTTGAACCATTAGCTGGAGACTATCCAGTATCCCAAAGGGAGACAAGAGCCATGGTAGATTATCTTTTTGACAGGTGGAATATCTTTGCTTTTGTGACATTCGGTCCCGCTAATAATCTTTCCACACCTCTGAAACATAATGCAGGTGATGCCAAAAAGAGAGTAGTTACTTCCATGTTGGAAAAGGATGTGGCCCTCAATGCCATGATATCAGATATGTACAATGAAACCATTACTGCTAAAGCATATCAACAAAATAATCAAGGTACAGATGGTGATTTCTTCCAGTGGGCATATTTCCATTTTGCACGACTAAGCTTCAGTACCCCAGGATGGTGGGTACCTGAAATGAAAAATGATGAAGATAAAGCTATAGAAGATGCACAAGAGAATTTCCTTGCCTATGCTAAGGAAGAGTCTATGGATAATGTTTTTGTTCCATGGACTAAAATCGAGCACCCAGATTTTAAAGACCAAAATGTGGAAGTAGGTGGTATCAGGCCATTTGTTATGAAGAATCCATCTTATGATAAAGTTAGCCAAATAGCAGAGGAGCATACGGATTTCATTATAAAGCTGGCGGAGATGCAGCCAAAATTGGAATTTCATAATGTCAGCAGTGAAAAATTAGGAAATGGATTGACTCGTGTGACAGCAGATTTATTTAATAATTCTCCACTTCCTACACACTCTGAGATGGGTGCTCGCTCCAGATGGTTAAGAAAAATTAGAGTAGATATAAACAAGGATAAAGATGATTTAATAGCAGGGGATAAAATCATGCTGATAGATCAATTGGGACCATTTGAAAAGCAAACCATTACCTGGATCGTAAAAGGAAGTGGCAATGTAGATGTGAAAGCGGGAGCAGCCCATGTAGGCTTTGCGAACTTAAATGTCAGATTATAATACTTATGAAGATGAATTTAAAAAATTGGATATATACAGCTGCATTAGGAGCTGCTCTTGGATTGGGTTCTGCATTTGAGTCCCAGGCACAGGAAAAATTTTTCAGGGCTATAGGCACTCCACATCAGCCAAAGGTGGAAGTGAGCTGGAATAGATATTATACCTATGAGGGTATTGTGGATATCATGCAGAAGATCGCTAAAGCACATCCGGACCTGGCTAAACTTGAAAGTATAGGTAAATCGTATGAAGGTAAGGACATTTATCTGTTGACCATCTCCGATATGAAAAACGGTGACGCCAGCAGAAAGCCAGCTATGTACATTGATGGAAATATTCATTCAAATGAAATACAGGGTGCTGAGTTTTCTCTTTACACTGCTTGGTACTTGACAGAAATGCACGAAGATTTGGATTTTGTGAAAGAACTATTAGCAGATAAAACCTTCTACATAGTGCCTACTATCAATCCGGATGCTAGGAACAATTACATGAACGAACCAAATACTGCACACTCTCCGCGTTCTGGTATGATAGTATTGGATAATGATGGAGATGGTGAAGCTGGCGAGGATGGGTTTGATGATCTCAATGAAGATGGCCATATCACCATGATGATCAGGAAATCACCTACCGGTAGATATGTAAAAGATCCGATGGATCCGCGCAAATTAAAAATGGTGGAAATAGATGAAAAGGGTGAATATGAAATGCTCGGTTATGAAGGCTATGACAGAGATGGCGACGGTCAGGTAAATGAAGATGGTGTTGGATATTATGATCCAAATAGAGATTGGGGCTGGAAATGGCAGCCCGATTATATCCAGCGAGGAGCCTATAAATATCCTTTCAGTCTACCTGAAAACAGAGCTGTTATGGAATTTGTGATGCAACACCCAAATATAGCCGGCGCTCAGAGTTATCATAATAATGGAGGTATGATCTTAAGAGGACCAGGTGCTGAAGAAGATTTGGATACCTATAATCGCGAAGATGTAAGAATTTATGACGCCATAGGTAAAAAGGGTGAGGAGCTCATTCCTGGGTATAGATATCTGGTAGTGTATAAAGATCTATATTCTGTTTTTGGAGGAGAATTAGATTGGTTCTATGGAGGTAGAGGGATATATACTTATACTAATGAGTTGATGGCCTCCTATCTATACTTCCATGAAAATACCCGTAGGGGAAATCAGGATGAGGAGATGAAAGTAGATAAATATCTCACCTTTGGTGATGCTTTTGTAAACTGGGAAGAATATGATCACCCCCAGTTTGGTACGGTTGAAATTGGAGGATTTAAAAAGAATTTTGGAAGGGCCCATCCAGGCTTCTTGCTGGAGCAGGATGCTCACAGAAATATGGCCTTTACCATATACCATGCTTATCAGACACCTAAACTCAGTGTGTCGGATGTAAAGGAAAAAGATCTGGGTGGAGGGCTTAAAGAAATCACGGCTACTATCTATAATGAAAGGATCATGCCTACCCATTCCAGCCAGGATCTTAAATATAACATCGAAAGACCTGATTATGTCACGATCAGTGGTGCAAGGGTAATCACAGGTATGGTAGTAGATGATGAAGACTTTAATAAAGTAAAAGAGCAAAAGCACAATCCAGAAAGGATAGCAGTGAAAAATATTCCTGGAATGGATGCTACCAAGGTAAGGTGGATAGTAAGCGGCAATGGAAGTTATTCCATTATAGTGGATTCTGCCAAAGGAGGATTAGCTGAATGGAAAAAATAAATATGTAATGACCCAAAAAATGATAAATCCGGTAATAATGCCGGATTTATCATTTTAACAATCATTTATCAATTACCACTTCGTCCATTTTTGATTTCTGGGCTTTCCCCTCTATCCACGTCCTAATTTAATTTGGCACATTTCTTTAATTACAAAGCTTTATCTATCCGTACCTAAGGCACGGTATGAAACTTTATTTATTACCTTCTACCAAGATTCCGTAACTATGGCACTGTAATGTCCTCATCGGTCATCGGATAGCATACATCAGTTAAAACATAACTCCTATTTAAAAGTATTAATATAAACTGGCAGCTATGACAAAAGTATCTCTAGCATCACTGAATACATTTTCTTTTATAATAGTGCTGTACATAAACTATTATATAGCATCCGGAGAAAGCGGTCTGCCCACCATGGGTGAATTAAGTGATAAATATAATACCCTCTTTACTCCAGCAGGTTATGCCTTTTCCATTTGGGGTTTGATATACTTTTTTTTAGCGCTCTTTATTGGTCATCAGTGGTACTTAATCATCCGAAAAAAAACAGCCAAAGTAATTTCCATTGGGGGGCTTTGGTTTTTCTTTTCTAATTTGGCGAATGGAGCATGGGTTATAGTATGGAGTTTGGAGTATATCCTTCTCTCGTTTGTTGTAATGCTGTTACTACTTTATTGCCTGATTAAATTGGTAATAAAGTACAGGTTAGAAATATATGATGCACCTCTTCGAATCATACTATTTATATGGTGGCCAATCTGTATTTATTTCGGTTGGATCATATTGGCTACAATGACGAATTTCTCCATTGTTTTAAAATATATAATAAATATAAATCTTTCGATTCCAGAAATATATTGGACTATACTGTTAATAGCCATTTCTGCTGGAGTTTACTTTTACTTAATATTTAAGAGAAATTTAAGGGAAGCTGCTCTGGTAGGAGTATGGGGATTGATAGCCATAACTTTAAAGCACTGGGGTCAAGTGGATGAAGTCTCTTGGGTTGCCCTTATTGCCGCTGCAATATTATTTATAGCGGCAGGATACCATGGCTATAAAAATAAAAATACTTCACCTATCAATAAGTTAAAAAAAGCATTTAAATAAATCCTTTCAATTGACTGATCAAATCCCTTTTAGGAATTATCCCGCCTTTTCTCCAGAGGATTTTTCCTTTTCTAAATAAGATATAGTGGGGTATGGATCTGACAGAAAAACTTAATGCTGCCTGCTTATTTTGATCCACATTAATTTTCATTATAGTGATTTTGTCTCCTAGCTCAGATACAGTTTCTTTGAGCACCTTTTCCATAGCCTGACAGGGAGAACACCAGTCTGCATAAAAATCCACTAAAATTAACTCATCAGATTGGCAGATTATGTCTTTTATTTTCTTTTTTGCCATTAGTTAATTGTCCGGTTACTATTAGGCCGTATAAATTATTTTATTCCGATAATATTATCACGCTTATGCGTGGGAGCAGGGTCGACGGACCATAGACAACAGGTTATTTTATTTGGCTATAATTATTAGGTCAAAAAAATAGCGGTGGGCTTTTTTAAAGCCCACCGCAGAATTTCTATTTATCTTCACCCAAGAATGGATATCTATAATCCATAGGAGGATTGAAGGTTTCTTTTATCGTTCTTGGAGAAACCCATCTTAACAGATTAATCATAGATCCCGCTTTATCATTGGTGCCTGATGCCCGGCTTCCGCCAAATGGCTGCTGGCCAACTACAGCTCCAGTAGGTTTGTCATTGATATAAAAATTACCAGCAGCATTTCTCAGCTTATAGGTAGCCAGCTCTGCAGCATATCTGTCTGTAGAGAATACAGCTCCAGTAAGGGCGTAAGGGGACGTCTGATCCACTAATTCTAACGCTTCTTCGAAGTGCTCAGCATTATAAACATATATGGTGAGTACCGGTCCGAAGATTTCTTCACACATTGTAGTGGACGAAGGGTCTTGGGTTACGATCACCGTAGGTTCTATAAAGTAACCTTTTGATTTATCATAATTACCGCCTGCTATGATTTCAGTCATTTCTGAATTCTTGGCTCCATCTATATAACCTGCTATCTTATCAAAAGATTTCTCATCTATCACCGCATTGACAAAGTTTGAAAAATCTTCTGTTGGACCCATTTTCATGCTTTTTAGGTCCGCCACTAGAAATTCTTTAACATCATCCCATAGATTGGAAGGGATATAAGCTCTGGATGCTGCTGAACATTTCTGGCCCTGATATTCAAAAGCTCCTCTGGCCAGCGCTGTAGCCACCTGCTTGGCGTTAGATGATTTATGGGCGATCAGAAAATCTTTTCCACCAGTTTCTCCTACTATTCTGGGGTAGGATTTGTACTTATTGATATTCTCTCCTATGGTTTTCCAAATCGTCTGAAATACACCTGTAGATCCTGTAAAGTGAATTCCGCCAAAATCTCTGTGTTTAAAGATTACTTCTCCCGTAGAAGGTCCATCTACATATATTAGGTTGATCACCCCATCAGGCAACCCAGCTTCTTTGAATACCTGCATGATAACATTGGCAGCATAGATCTGTGTATACGCCGGCTTCCAGACTACCGTGTTTCCCATCATAGCTGGGGCTGCTGGAAGATTACCTGCTATAGCGGTAAAGTTGAATGGAGTCAAGGCAAAGATAAATCCTTCTAAAGGACGCTGCTCTAAGCGGTTCCAAACACCAGGGCTGGATACAGGTGGCTGCTGAGCATATATTTCTGTCATATACTGCACATTGAACCTAAGGAAATCTATAAATTCACAAGCAGCATCTATTTCTGCCTGATAGGCATTTTTAGACTGTCCCAGCATGGTGGCCGCATTTATTTTAGCTCTATATGGTCCGGCTACAAGGTCGGCTGCTTTGAGGAATATAGCAGCTCTCTGTTCCCACTGCATTTTTTCCCATGCTTCTTTAGCTCCAAGGGCCGCATTGATAGCTTGCTCCACGTGGGAAGTATCACCTTCGTGGAAGTAACCCAATAGGTGTTGGTGATCGTGGGGAGGATTTAGGGGCTTTTTATTGCCAGTACGAACCTCTTCACTTCCTATATACATAGGTATATCTATTTCCTTTGATCTTAAAACTTCTAGTGTGTTTTGTAATTCGGACCTTTCGGCTGATCCCGGAGCATAGTTTAATACCGGTTCATTTACGGGAGTTGGTACTTTGAAAAAACCTTTTAACATATCTATTTGGAGTTTATATTAGGGTTCAAAATAATAATTTATGCAAAGATAAAGAATATGGGATAATAAGCCTCATCTCTCATCAAAAGAGCCCTATAGAAGAGATTTTAACTCACTTAGGCATTTTATGGTAAAGGAGGGGTGCACTTCTTTACCTTCCGGCATAATAACACAGGGCTTATTTTCAGGGTTAAAATATACCTGATCCATATTTACACTTTGGGCTCCCAAGATGTCTGATTGCAGATTGTCTCCTATCATGATGCAATCTTCAGCGGTAGTATCCAGCTGGGACATCGCAAATTCAAAAATTCTTTTGTCTGGTTTTTTATATCCTATAGTTTCAGAAGTGACCACTAGTCCAAAGTATGGGTGTATGCCAGAAGAGGTCATTTTAAGTTCTTGGCTTTCATTAAATCCGTTTGTAATAATATGCAGCTGGTATTTTTCCTGTAAGTAAGCCAGTATTTCTACACTATAAGGAAAAAGGTGCTTTTTTGAGGAAGTTCTGTTCATGAAATCTTCCTCCATATCTACAGGTACAGAAAATCCGTCCGCCCCCAAATGCTCAAATATTCGCTTAAATCTTTCTTTTCTTAAATTTATCTTATCAATCTTACCTGAATTATAAAGTCCCCATAGACCATAATTCACCTCTATAAAGGCATCGTAAAAATGATCACTGGTATGGATACCCAGATTATGTAAGGTGTAATGATCAAATAACTCGGAAAGAGATTCCTTTACATTTTTATCATAGTCCCAAAGAGTATGATCTAGATCAAAAAAGACATGGGTGTAATTTTTCAAAATGCTTATTTTCTAAATGGGTTGTTCTCTATTTTATTTTTGGCTAATTCTCTGTTAGATTGGAGAATTTCATATATCTCCTGATCTTTGATCAGATTGATATCTTTTTGAATAAACTTAAAAATCTGAATAATGATTTCTATAGCTTCTTCTAATATGTAATAAAATGTCCATTGGTCTATTCTTCGGAAACCCACCAATCCAGCATTTTTTAGAAACGCCAAATGTCTGCTGGTCTTGGTTTGGGTGAAATCCAGAATATGTTCTATGTCAGAAATGGAAAGCTCTTTGTTATTGATCAATAGATGCAGAATTCTCACACGAGGTTCTTCGGAAAGGGCTTTGAAGACCTTCATGCCATAGTTTAAACTTATATTTTTTAATCGCATTTAAATAAATTTAACGAATAATTTTGCCTTCAAATTAAGTAAATCATCTCAAAATAGAGTAATATAGCGTACTTATTTAAAGGTACCAGAGAAACCATTTATTAAAATATGGGGTTGGTAAAATAAACCAGTATTATCTTGAAGGTTAAAAACTTATATATTGCGCTTTTGTTGGTATTAGCAGGGGTTTTCTTTTGTATAGAAGATGCCAAAGCCCAGGAGGTGCCTGAAAGAAAGATTCTTCAGCTATCTGGTATCATATTGAATGCTGATAGTACGGATGCCATTCCTGGAGTAAATGTTTACGTACCTCGAAAAGGTAGGGGAACTAGTAGTAACCGGTTTGGATATTTTTCAATGCCAGTGGCTGCAGGAGATAGTGTGGTGTTTTCATTTGTTGGATTACAAAGACAATCATTTATAGTACCTGATGATGCTCGTGATGATAAAGTCAGCCTGGTACTGACGATGGCGGAAGATGAGTTTACTTTGGGAGAAATAGAGGTAATGCCATATCCTACAGAAGAAGAGTTTAAAGCAGCAGTACTGGCACTTAATCTAGATGATGAGATCACATTGGGAAGGGGAAATCTAAGTCCGCAATTATTGTTGCGATGGGCTGAAGAAATGCCTGCTTCTGGCAATGAAAATTTTAGAGGATTCCAAAATCAACAAATGATGCAGCTTCAGGATCGCCACGGTCCTCGTTCACTTCCACTATTGAATCCATTTGCTTGGAGAGATTTTATTCGCAGTATCAAAAGGGGTGATTTAAGACGAGAGGATTAATTAATATCCTATAATCCATTTGAAAATCACATATCCGGCAAATCCCTCCCAAATCTTTGGTTAAATCCGGCGATTCCCTGTAATCCTCCAGTATGAAGGCATATAATAGTAGTATTGTCTGGTATTTCCTCTAATTTCTTAAATACTCCAAACATCATTTTTCCTGTATAAACCGGGTCCAGAGGTATACCGGTAATTCTATAAAAGTCCTTTATGAAGGTAATCAGCTCCGGCTTATGTTTTCCATAACCTCCGAAATGGTAGCTGGTAAAAATTTCATAAGTGCACAGAGGGGTTATGGTCTCCCTATGAAGTAAATTTTCAAATTCATCATTGATAAACTCTCCTTTTAAAGAAGAAAAACCCCAAACTTTTTGATGATCTTTGGCAGTGGCTACAATCCCTCCCATAGTTCCTCCAGTACCTATACAGCATGTAATAATGTCTGCATCAAAATCATTCCCTTCTAGAATTTCCCTAGTGCCCTTAATAGCAAGAGAGTTAGTACCCCCTTCAGGTATAAGATAAAAATCCCCAAATTGCTTACGTAAGTGATTTAAAAATTCAGGGGAAGATTTTTCTTTAAAGGTTGTTCGTGAAACATAGTATAATTCCATACCGCTTTCTTTTGCACTTTGGAGTGTAGGATTCAGCGGCAACGTTTCTTCACCTCTGATGACTCCCACTATAGAAAGCCCTTCTAGCCGGGCAGCCACTGAAGATGCGTGTATATGATTGCTATAAGCTCCCCCAAAAGTAAGTAGTTTTTTAAAGCCTTTTTGTTTTGCGCATTCTATATTATACTTCAACTTAAAAAACTTGTTTCCTGAGATAAGCGGATGAACTAAGTCCAGTCGCTTCATTAGAAGCTTTATATTTTTCCGCTCCAATAGGGGAGTAGAAACTCTAGTATAGGGTATGATTTGATTATTAAGCAAAGCAGGAAAGTAGATTTATTGCAAAATTATCAAATTCTAATCATAAGGCTTGTACTTTTGCAGGATGAAAGATGAATTTCAGGAAGAAGAAATATTTGATGATGGGGATGTGGATTTATATGAACATCACCGAATAGCTGTAGACAAAGGACAGGCGGCCATAAGAATTGATAAATTTGTCACCGATAAAATAGCCAATGCCACTAGGAATAAAGTGCAAGGCGCAATAGATGACGGCTTTATTAAAGTAAATGGGGCAAACATTAAATCAAACTATAAAATCAAGCCAGGTGATGTGATCACTGTTCTGCTGGAACATCCTCCTCGTGAATCTGAAGTCATACCGGAAGATATTCCTCTGGAAATTATTTTTGAAGACGATTATTTATTGGTAGTAAATAAGCCGCCCGGGATGGTAGTCCATCCAGCTCATGGCAATTGGACAGGCACTCTCGTTAATGCGCTTGCCTACCATTTCAGTAAATTACCAGAACTTCCAGGAAATTCAGGAAGACCTGGTTTGGTTCATAGGATAGATAAGGATACCAGTGGCCTTTTGGTAGTGGCTAAGGCAGAGTCTGCCATGACAGGGCTGGCCAAACAGTTTTTTGACCATACCATTAACAGGACTTATGAAGCACTAGTGTGGGGAGAACCTTTGGAGGATAAAGGAACTGTAGATGCCCATGTAGGTAGAAGTGCCAAAAACCGGAAAATAATGGATACTTACCCGGAAGGTGAACAAGGTAAAAATGCTATTACCCACTGGGAAGTTATTAAAAGATTGCGGTACGTATCGCTGATTCAGTGCAGGCTCGAAACGGGCAGGACTCATCAGATCAGAGCTCATATGAAATATTTAAATCATCCACTTTTCAATGACGCCATGTATGGTGGGGATAAAGTGAGGCGAGGTACTCAATTTTCTAAGTACAAATCTTTTATAAAAAACTGCTTTGAAATTATTCCACGGCAGGCTCTCCACGCCAAGTCATTAGGGTTTGTCCATCCTGTTACCGGGGATAATATGTATTTTGAAGCAGCTTGGCCAAGTGATTTTCAGCAAGTTATGAGTAAGTGGGAGGAATATGTGCAGTTCGAGGATTAGCAGTATAATATTAGGCTCGAATGAATTATTTACAAATACTGCCCAATAAATTATATGGTTTTTACTGTTTTATTGAAAATTTAGCAAAGAAAACCAATTTCTCATTATAGAGTTTTCAAAAACTGTATATACATACTTCTCGTTTTTAATGAATCGGTAAGAGACTTCGTTTTCCATTGACGATAATGTAAATTTTCGTTTATTTAATTATTTTATTTTAAATTATTAGATCTATACTTTATATTTGTAATATCAATTAAGGCAAAAAGCACTGGTTGATGTAAGAAGCCGGCAACGGTAGCCAAGCGGTGGCAGAGACCAAAAGTCTTTCAAAGGTTCGACTCCTTCTCTTACAACAGGTTATTTTGGGTTTATTGTTAATTGACTAAGGCTATGAGATTTTGTCTCATAGCTTTTTTATTTTTTATACTTTTGAGAAGGCCCGGAAAATACTGTATGGTAACTTCATCATAGAAATCTGATCCCTATAAACTGCTCAGGATGTATTTTGAGCTCTTCCATATAAATTAAATAAGCCTTACCCTGAAGAGAGTTTGAAGTTACCTTGAATTATTCTAGCCTCCCTAGTGGCAAAAGTAAACTGAGATAATCCTTTTGTTCCAATTTGTTTTGTCAACAAAGAAAATCGATTTACTCAAATCCCCCACTTTTAGGACTGATCCCATTAATAGTTGACTACACCAAAGCGCAATAATGTCGGCATTCGGCTTATATTTTTTTGTGAGGTTTAATACTTCTCTCAAAAATTAAAAACCATCTATTTTTTTCGTTAAAAAATTTCAAATTATCGGCTCTTATTAGCCTTTATAGCTAGATATATTTTATTTTGCTGATCTTTGAATCAGTATGGCCGAAAAAAATTCTAGATATAAATTAAAAATCTCTTCCCGTCAGCGAAAAGTCCTTCGCTATATGGGGATATTTGTAATTATAGTAGTATTTATTCAGATAGCTGTATTTTTTACATCAGATATTCTTCTTAGAGGATATATCAAGAATAAAGTTGAGCAAAGTTCCGGCGGAAAATATACGGTTGATTTTGATAGGTTCTATTTATCTCTTTTAGAAAGAGGATTTTATGTGGATGGATTCGAACTTGTCCCTACGGATGTAGCTGATATGGATGGGGGAAATCTAGCTTATTATCATATAGAAATACCTCAATTTTCCATTAAGGGTATCAATTACCGGTTTTCAGACAATACTTTGGTGCTAGGGCAGATCCGGTTCAGGGAACCAATGGTACAGTCCCGTCTTGAAGAGATCTCGGATGGACAGAGAGATTCACCCATTCGAATGCTCGAAAAGGAAATTAGGAGATCTATAGGTCCAAATATTGATGAAATATTTGTCAAAAACTTATATATCGATGATGCTGATCTGCTTTTACAAAATTTTATTAGCCAGCAAGCCATTAAGGGTGAACATACCCATATTTATATTAAAAATATTAACCTGTTCAAACAAAGAGAAACTGCGACGCCTTTTAATGCGGAAGGTTTTGAGTTTAGGATTGATCATTTTGAACTATTACTAGCTGACAGCATACATACAGTTAAGGCCAGTAGAGTACAGGTTTCATCACTAGAAGAATATATAAGGGGAGAGCATGTGCGACTTGTACCGGATGTTACCTTGCCGGCAGATACCTACTATGAAATAAACCTTGATAGGTTAGAGCTGACGGATGCTGATATTGATAGGGTATTTTATACCTCAGAGGTCAATGTGGGTTCTCTAAGGTTAGATAGTCCCATATTCTCTGTATATACTGAATTAGTGCCTACTGAGGATGATTCTACCGTGGATTATGATCTATACCCCCTGATCAGAGATATATTAGCTTCTATCAGTATAGCCAATTTAGATATTAATGAAGGTAGTTATCTACAAAGGAGTATTAAAGATCCAAATAGAGGAAGGATAGAAGCTGAGTCTATTAATTTCAAAATGGAACAGGTATATATAGGTCCGGACTTGAATAGGAAAAGAGATCAATTTTTCCATGCTCAGGATGCAGCCGTGGATATATCAAATGTCCGGATAGCCCTTGCAGACGGTATTCACTGGGTTACAGGTGAGAAAGTTTATCTTTCATCCTTTGATGACAACATTCAAATTACCGGAGTCGAGATAAAGCCAATCTACGATCCGGATGAAATTCCGGAAATCACTCTCTTTGAAATTCAGGTACCATCGCTATCTATTACCGAAGCTAACCTTAAAAAAATTTACAATCAAAACATAGTAGATATAAGGGAGATGGTATTGGTAGAACCATCTGTAGTATTACGAGATGTAAGGGCTGGAGATAATGCCCAGGATGTAAGTGTGACTTCTATTCAGGATCTCACCCGGGACTTTCTGACTGCGATCTATGTGGAGCGTCTGGAAATGAAAGAAGGCAACCTTGTACTCGATAATCATCTCCGAGCGCGGCAAGATAGCCTCTCGTTTGGCAAAATAAGCTTTGTATTAGAAAATTTCCGTTTGGATGAAAGTGTAAGTGAGGATCAGAATACCCGAATCTTTCTGGCAGAAGAACTCCAATTGGATATACAGGACTATGCTTTAAAACTTTCCGATAATCTTCACCTCTTTACCGCGGACAGAATTTTTATAGATACTAAAGTAGATTTTCTACAGATTAGCAATTTTAGGTTTAGGCCGGCAGATCCTGGAAATATTCAGACTACCTTAGATAGGTATGGTAAAGGTGCCGCGCTCGATATTGAAATCCCAGAATTTTATGCAAGGGGAGTTGATCTGCCTGAGGCATATTTTCAGGGGGTGCTATCGGTTAATCATATTGAGGTACCTTCACCAGTCATTAAAATAAACCAATACCGCAGGAGGCAGGTAGACGCTGAGGAAGTGAAGTTAGAACGAGGTGATATCTACGATCTTCTGACCGCCTATTTTTCACAGATTAAGGTAGATTCTCTTAGTTTGCTTAATGGTACTTTAGAATATGAAAATTTAGGAGAGGATCGTATCAGAACTTTTGCAGAAGATAACGTTTCCATCAGGATAAAGAATTTCTACCTAGATCAGTATAGCCGTGCGGAAGATCTTCAGACACTCTTTGCAGAAGAGTTGGATATTGGATTGGATAATTATGTTTTTAATCTTGCTGAGGGTAAGTATACCATAGTGGCAGACAGGATTAGGTTCAATTCAGCCCGGGAAGAAATATTTACATCGAATGTAAGGCTTAGACCTAGAGAAAATCTGGATGCCAAGGTTTCGATAAGCGCAGATATACCAGAGATGAGTTTTACCGGAGTGGATTTGGAATCATTTATTTTTGATAATGCACTTGAACTTCAGAAAGTAAAGCTTAGCGGTACAGATGTACGGCTGTCCATAAATAGGGATGAAAATGGCGCACAAGATGCCACTGAACGAAGAGAAAGAGGGAGGAATCTTCCAAAAACAATTGAGATTATCAGGATTGATACCGTGGATGCTGAGAATTCCAATATCAATGTAGCCTTTCGGGAAGATGGAGTGAGCAGAGAATTAATCAATTCAGGGATAAATATTACATTTTTTGATTTTTTATTGGACTCTGCCAAACTTGCCCAAGGTGATATAGCTGCATTTTTTGGTAATCTTGCTTTAGAAGTGGATGATTTTTCACTTGTGCTTAGGGACAGTATTCACAGTGTGAATTTTTCAAAAGTAGAACTAAATACAAGGGGAGATGAACTCGTTTTTACTGACCTTTCAATAATACCTACCAATTTGATAGGCAATCTTGGAGCACCGGTCATCTCTGCCCGTATTCCTAGAGTAAAAGTAAATACACATTCATTAAGAGATATTCAACAGACGGGAGAATTTATTATAAATTCAATGGTGCTGCAGGATCCAAATATCCAGATTTACTTAGAGGAAATGGATGAGGGAGCTATTACGGAAGAAAGTTCCGAAAAAATAGTGCAGAATATCGTGTCCAGGTTACAGTTGGATCTATTTGAAATATCAGGTGGTGCTATAGATATAAGAGAAAAAAGAACCGGCCGGGAGGTACAGGCATTTAGCGATATTTCTTTAGTTCTCCAGGATCTAGATTTTGATCTTGCAAAAGGTGGAAGGTTTGACAGACAGTTTTTCTTTAATTCGAGATATGAGATCGTAATCCCTAATTATGAAATCATGATGAAGGATAGTATGAATATCATTAGAATAGGTTTGGCCACTTTATCTGGGAAAGATCTTATCCTGCAAAATGTAAAGATGATCCCCCTTTACGGAAAATATGAATATACTCGCAAAGTAGGTCATCAAACTGATGTGGCTTCTATAGACATACCGCTTATAGTGATGGAGGGCTTTGATATGGATTTATTTGTGGAAGAAAACAAGTTGGTCGGTCGTAAAATGCACATATCTCAACCTTCAGCACGACTTTTCAGAGATAAAAGATTTCCTAAAAAGGAGGAACTCTACAGACCTATGCCGCAGGAAATGATGATGAATGCAGGGATGGATGTTCTTATAGACTCTCTAATAATATATGAGGGAAATATTTTCTATAACGAATTTCCGGAGAAAGGCATGGTTCCTGGAAATATAGATTTTACTAATGTAAACCTCACAGTGGCTCCGTTTCAGTTGACTATTAAACCGGAAGATTATAAATATTCTTCCATTATATTATCAGGAGAGGGATATATTAATCAGCAAGCACCTATAAAGTTGGAGGGAGAAATGTTTTTCTCAGGAAAGTTTCCACTCCAGTTAGATGCAGAGGTAGAAGAATTTGATCTGACACTGATCAATCCAATTTTGGAAGCCAATGCTTTTATTACAGTAAGAGATGGTGTGGTTAGGGGTGCCAAATGGACTATCAATGCTGATGATGAGCGTGCTATTGGTAAAATGGCTCTGAGATATAATGATTTAAACGTTAAATTATTAAATGAGCGAACTCTGGAACGGGGCAGGGGTAGAAAAAGAATTCTGACTTTTGTTATTAATACTTTTGCTGTCCGTAGTAATAATCCTAGAAAGTTATTTAACACAATGATTACTTCTGATATTTACTTACCTAGAGATACCAATAGATTTATATTTAATTATTGGTGGCAGGCAACCCTCACCGGGCTAAAAGGATCTGCGGGTTTAGGCCAACCAAAAATCCCAAAAAAGGAGGATGAAATTAAATTAGAGGATTAAGTAGAGAGATCTTTAAGATTGTGAATAGTTTAAAGAAAGTTTTAGATTTGTAATTGCAAATTTTCGAAATCGTACATGTACCAAGATAAAATAGAGGAGTTACAAAAAGAAATAGCCGCATCCACAGCCAATAATCCTGAAGAACTGGAAGCATATAGAATGCGCTTTATCAATAAGAAAGGAGTGGTGGGAGAACTCTTTTCTGCTATGCGGGAGATACCCAATGAACAAAAGAAGGATTATGGACTTCAGGTCAATGCGGTAAAACAAGCAGCTGATGCAAAATTCCAGGAGTTGATAGAAAATGTAAATGCTGGAGGTAAGAGCACAAAGTCTCAAGATATAGATTTAACACTTCCCGCTACTACGCTTCCCGTGGGCGGTATTCATCCGCTGACGGCTACTCGTCAGCGGATCATAGAGATCTTTGAAAGAATAGGTTTCAATCTCTCTGAGGGACCAGAAATAGAAGATGATTGGCATAATTTTACTGCACTGAATTTTCCTGAAAACCACCCTGCCCGTGAGATGCAGGATACTTTTTTTCTGGAAAAAAATCCAGATATAGCTTTAAGAACTCATACTTCGTCTGTCCAAGTTCGGGTGATGGAAAACCAAAAGCCACCTATCCGTACACTTTCTCCAGGTAGGGTATTTAGAAATGAAGCGATTTCTGCAAGGGCACATTGCATTTTCCATCAGGTGGAGGGGCTTTATGTGGATAGAAATGTCGGGTTCTCAGATCTGAAGCAAACCCTATATCACTTTGCGAAAGAGATGTTTGGCAAAAACACAAAGGTAAGGTTTAGACCGTCCTATTTCCCATTTACAGAGCCTAGTGCGGAGATAGATATTTCCTGCCAACTCTGTGGAGGCAAAGGCTGCAATGTCTGTAAAGGTACAGGATGGGTAGAAATAGGGGGGTCCGGTATGGTAGATCCAAATGTGCTTGAAAACTGTGGAATAGATTCAGAAGAGTTTACAGGATTTGCCTTTGGTATGGGGATAGAAAGGATTGCTATGCTGAAATATCAGATCAAAGATCTTAGGCTATTTACTGAAAATGACATCAGGTTTTTAAAACAATTTAGGCCATTATTGTAGAAAATATAAATAGGTTCATTACCTATATGAGTATAGAAATAAAAAAGGGATCTTCCGAGATCCCTTTTCTATTTTTAATTTCAATATCATTTATCTTTGAGTACTTCGCACCTGTCATATGCCGGGTCTATGTCAATAAATACTTCTTCTTTAGCGGTTATAAACCATTTACTTAATAGTGTTTCTTCTTTCTGTCTTCGCGTTGCTGTTTTAAGCCTTTCGTAATCATCATTTAGATTGGCACGGTGGGCAGGAAAACTTTCTTTGTAATATAATATTCTTACTTGCTCTTCTTCACGTTCATTCTGAAATCTCATAGGCTTAGTAATGGTGCCTACTTTCATACTATCTATAGTAAAGTATAAAATTGGGTCATCAAGGTTACGAAGTGTCAGTCTGTTAGCACCGGTCTGCTGGTCGCTGAAATATCCACCATTATCAGATGTGTTTCTGTCATCACTATGTTCCTTAGCTGCTTTGGAGAAAGCGATGCTGTCATTTAGGATTAATGTACGCAAACTGTCTAAAAAGTTTTCGGCACGTATCATATCATCTTCGGTAGGTTTGGGCCTGATAAGGATATGCTTTGTATTAAATGTATTACCGCGTCTCTCTAATAATTGTATCATATGAATACCAAACATGCTCTCAACCGGATCACTGATTTCGCCTGGCTTAAGGGCTAAAGCCGTAGCCTCATACTCTGGAGCTAACTCACCCCTTCTAAAGAATCCTAATTCCCCACCCTGGGCCGCTGAACCTGGATCTTCAGAATATTTTCTAGCCAGTGGGCCGAAATCATTTTCTCCGTTTAATATCTGTTCTTTTAACGATAATAAAAGATTAATGGCCTTATCTTTTTCACTTCTGCTCACCTCAGGTTTTTTCACGAGCTGACCCACGCTTACTTCTTTGGAAAAAAGTGGAAGGGAGTCTTTTGGTATTCTGTTATAAAACCTTCGTACTTCCGCAGGAGAAACTGAAAGTTGAGCTGTAATTTTAGACTGCATCTTGTTTACAATCAATTGCTCTCTCAATGCTGTCTCAATTTCAGCTTTAAGCTGCTCAGAGGTTTTTCCGTATATTTCTACCAAGGTATTCTCATCGCCTCCAAATTGGGCCATAATCATAGAAAACCTCTGGTCAGCCTGTACCATAACTTCTGCAGCTGATACTTCTACAGAGTCAATTTCCGCTTTGGCCACCATCATCTTATTTATAAGTAATGATTCGAAAACATCACATCTGGAAGGGGTCTCAAAACCTTCCTGCGCCTGAGAAACTGCCTCTAAATAAGACTTCTGTAGATCTGATTCCAAAATGATATAGTTATCTACTTTGGCAATGATTTTATCCACCACCTGCCCTGTTTTGGGAGTGACAGCGGCTGGCTTCTGTGCTACTGAATCAGCTGTCTGTGCATATATCTGCCCAAATGAAAGAATTAGGATCAATGATGCTAAACCTCTTTTGATGTTATTCATATATTGTAAACTCATTATTTTCACGTGCTCGGTTATAAACTTCTTTTTGCAGCTGATCTGCCAAGGCTACTCGTCTTTTATTCAGAATTATGGTAGTAATCTCGTCATCTACAAATTCTATAGGAGGAACCTGATCCTCCAGCTTGTATTCTAATATTTTTAGATAATAGGTATAATCTTCATCATCTACTTTAATCAACTTATTCTGTCTAAGTAGCTGCACTTTATTCGGATGATTATACAATGGAGTATTGATGGTGATGTCATCAAACTTTACCCAAGTAGAATCTTCAAGGAAATAATTGGATGCACTCTTTATAGCCAACTGCTCAATTTCATTTTTATTATCCCTATTAGCTTTCAGAAGCTTATCAATTTGGGTGTTTTGGGATAAATTCTTCTCTATTTTAATAAAATTGAGTCTTACTATTATTTCTTTAAGAATAAAATTATCCCTATTTAGATTATAATATTGCTCTATTTCCGCATCGGTAACATGCTCATCCAGATTCCTGTCTATATGTGACTTTTCAAATTCATAGACCATTAGCGCATATTTATAATCCAACAGCTTTCTGTTTAGTTCAGCTTCATCAAAATCTCCTTCATTTCCAGCTTCTCTTATCATCAGCTGCTTTTTTATCCAAGATTGTATGTACCTATCAGCTAAGCTGGCACTGTCTGCTGGATTATTGGTAGAACCCGTAATGGATAAGAGTTCGGACCTTTTTAAAATCTGTTCGTCCACACGGGCTATAACCGCGTCATCCCCGTTTTCCTCCTTCTTAAACCTAAATGAATCACATGATGAGATTAAGGTTACGAAGCCAAGAAGCAATATTCCTTTATTCTTTAACGATTTCAAATACTCTTTCTTTTTCATCCTCATTGATTTGGATGATATATTTTTCACGTAATTCAGCTATCATTTTTTTATCCAGGTACTCCTGATAATCCTGGATCACTTTGCCCCTAGTTTCTGAAAATCTTTTTGGACCAGCAGCCATAACTTTACCTAGTATAACGAAATGCGTTTTACCTTCATTCTTTAACTCATGATAATTTTGATCTAAACTTACCTTGCTTAGTAATGGATGGCTTTCAATTTCAAAAGTACCTTCCTGCAAGGTAAACAAAAGAGGATAATCATTAAGAAACTGATCCTCGAGTCTGGGCTTCAATCGTGAGCTGTAGGTTTTATCTGAAAGAAATCTTCTGATTTTACCCAGTTGTTCTTCTTTGTTCATTTCCACAATTACTGCCGGAACCCTTTCTTTCCATTGATATTTTTCAATATTGGCTTCAAAGAAGGTTCTTTGGCCTAAAGTATCTTCAAGAGCTTTTTGCCAGACTTGTTCATTCATCAGGCTAAACAGAAGTATGCCATCTCTATATTCTTTGATCAGTTGACGGAACTCATCATTATTGGTCATAAGATCATCTTCTTCCACCTGCTCCAAAGTCCTCTCTACAAATTTGTCATACCATGGATTGAAGAAATCATTAGGGTCTGTCTTGACGATCGCTTGATCTGCTTCTATAAAATTTATAAAATCTCTTATACTATATTGAGCCCCCCGGGCAGACATTAAAGTAGTATCCAGTAGTTCTTTTTCCTCAAGCTGGCGTTTCACAGATGAAAGGCTGACCTTCAATGCCTGATTTACCAGAGGACTAATAGCTGAAATGATTTCTGTGTTTTCTTTAAAATCGTATTTCTGCTTTTGCATTGCGACCACCTGTGACTGTATCATAGTAGATCGACTGTCCCTAAGTATTCTCGATTTAAGTGCTGGCTCCATCTCTTCAAATGATGCAACCGGTTTAGTATCTTCAAGTCTGATAATATGATACCCATATGGTGTCTTTACAGGAGAAGAGATATCTCCGATTTCATTAAGATCAAATGCAGCTTTTTCAAATTCTGGTATAATAGCGCCCACTCCAAACCAAGGAAGTTTCCCGCCTGTAGATCTTGTATTCTGATCGTCGGAATACATGCTTGTTACTTCTTCCCAAGATTTGTCATCTTTCTGAAGTTCGGTAAATATGTCAGATATTTTCCTTTTTGCCCTATCTTCAGCTATTGGGTCTGCAGGATTAAGGCGAACCAATATATGGGAGACCCTTATTTCACCTCTGTTTGGTTTACGGTCTTCCAATTTTATTATATGGTAGCCAAAAGAGGTAAGGACAGGATCAGAAATGCTGCCTACATTGAGTGCATATGCTGCATCTTCAAATGGATGTACCATCTGGAGTGCTGAAAAATAACCCAAATCACCTCTATTCTGCTTAGCCGAAGGATCATCAGAATGCTCGAAAGCCAAATCATTGAAGTTCACTCCATCCTCAGCTTCTTCTTTTATCTTGATTGCCATATTATAAACAGCAATGGAATCATCCACACTGGCATTCGGAGGAAACTGAAGTAATATATGGCTAGCTTTTAATACTTCCTTAGACCGGAAGTAAGCCTTCTGTAGCTCGCCTTCCTGTAATGAATGCTTGAGCAAAAATGGTTTTTTTAGGTCCTCCTTAAAAATTGAAAATTCTTTTTCAAACTCCTCAGATTCAGCCATGCCTATATCTTCCGCTTCTTTTACTTTGAGTCTATAATTGATAAATAGGTCAAGGTTTTTCTCAAAGCTTGCCTGAGAGGATTTATCTTCTACTGGCTGTAAATGCTGGCTTTTTTTCAGTATGTATAAAAATTCATCTGCATAAATACTATCATTTCCTAGAGTAACCAGTGGCACAGGGGAAGTAAGATCTGTGGTTTGGGTATCTACTTTAGCCGTAGGGGCACAAGCAAACATGCCTCCCAGGATAAGGAAATGGAAATAATTAATTTTCATATTTATTGGCTTGCCGAAAATGATAGTGCAATGTTACAAATTTAATAGAAGAAAAATAGGGTTCCGGGGGGATATATCGCAATAATTAACAATTATTTGGAATTAATTTGCTTAATTAATCTACAGGTATTTTGGTTGCCGGAGGATTCAAATTCTATACTGTCCATAATTTTTCTCACCAACATAATTCCCAACCCTCCTTTTCGCCTTTCTTTCTTTACTGCGTTAAGTTCAGGTTGTTTATATTCCAATATATTGAATCCTTCACCATGATCCTTAATCTCGAATACCAATTGATCTCCAGAATTGGTTACTTCCAAAGCTATCTGATCAGAAGGATTGCAGTCATGTGAGTGAATAATAAGGTTTGAACACACTTCATCTACTGCCAGGATGACTTGGTTTTTGGTGATTTCGGTAAGTGTGGTTTTAGCTAAAACTTTATTTAAGAAAGCCCTAAGGTCCACCAATCTGCTTTTTTCGCAGTTTAATTTTATTTCATGCTTCATAAAGTTCCTGAAGTGCTTCTTCTTTATTCGTTTTGATGGTGATAAGTTGGTCCAGACCTAAGATATGGAACACATTGTATACCTTAGTGTTCAGTCCAAAAATGACAAACTGTATCCCCTTTGATTCAAATTCTTCAAGATAGGACATAAAAACTCCAAGTCCGGCAGAAGAGATGTATTCGAGAGCGCTTCCATCCAGTAGTATCTTCTTATTATTATCGATTAATTCCTGGATAGCATTATCCAGATCTACAGAGTTGCTTGCATCAACCTCTCCGGTCAGGACTAATATTACATGGTCATTTTCCTCAATTTTATCGATCTGCAACATAGTTTGTTATACGCTAATAAGTTGTAATTGTTTATTTTAAAAATTTAATGACCAGTATAGAGTAGTCATCATCTGGTATTACAGTCTGCCCTATAAATTCATACACGTTATTTATAATTTTGTTTACAATTTCACCCGGAGCGAGTCCAGGATTTTGTTGTAATACCTTTAAAAGATTATCGTACCCAAATTCCTTATTGTCTTTATTTTTGGCCTCTACTATGCCATCGGTATACATGACCATAATATCACCTGCACTGTATTCTATGTAATTTTCATCTACGAAATTCCCATACTGACCATTACGCAATATGCCAAGACCTAGCCCCTCAGTCTGAAGATATCGTGACTTACCAGTCTTAGCGCAGTAATATAAGGTAGGGCAATGGCCTGCCCGGCTAAATTTAATGCTTTTGGAAGCAGTGTCGAGAAGGTAGAATGTGGTGGTGATAAAATGATTTTTCTCTAGGCAATTGCTTAAAGCTCCGTTTGCTTTGGTCAAAAACTCTGCAGGTGAAAGGTTTAACTGTACCAAGCTATGAAATACACCTTTCATTTGGGCCATATTAAAGGCTGCCGATGTTCCCTTACCTGATACATCTCCTATTATAATGGCAAATTTATCTTCGGTATATTTATAGGTTTCGTAATAGTCACCTCCGACTTCATCTGCTGCTTCGGAAATCCCCGCTATTTCAAAACTATCATTACTGTGCAAAATGGCAGGCAGAAGACTTCGCTGAACTCTTTGAGCGATCTTAAGCTCTTCTTTATACCTTTCATTTTTGATAGCTTCGTTTAGCAGTTTGTGATTTTCTACTGAGATGCTTGCCTGGCCTACAAAAGTGGCTATTATGTTAATCATCTCTTTATTAAATCCATCTTTAACCTCTTTGACCAGATAGATATAGCCCAGTATGTCCTTGTTTATCTTTATGGGGATGATTAAAGCCGACTTATAATTTATATGGTTGACTTTTCCGGAAATATATTCAAATGATTTATTCTGATCCTTATCCAGAAAATCTCTAAAGGGTTTATTGCTTTTAAGATAATCTTCTAATTCGGACCTCTCATCATCTTCGATAAACCGCTGATGGATAATTTTTGGGTCGGATGAATTAGGATCGAGCTCCAGCCATGCCGCATCTACATAGGCAGCGCTCATGCAGCTGTCCATGAGTATATCCAGTACCTGACTTTCACTTTGCCCAGGCTGTATGGATTGACTCAGGCGTTGAAAATTAATAGCTTCAGTAAGCTTTTGCTCAAATACAGAAGAGGTGGGTAAATTGAACAAAGTAACCAAAAAGCTGAAAAGTGCATAGATAAAAACAAATCCAAAAAGTCCCAATAAGAATAGGTTATCTGTAAGACCGATAGGAAGAAGAGTATATTCACTGTATCTGACTATGGTAAAAAAAAGATAGCCTGTAGATATTAATATAATGGCAAGATAAAGGATTGATTTCCATTTTTCTTTAAAGGTCAGATAAGGTATCCATTTAAGATTAACTGATAATATGATTCCAAAAATGAAAATCAAAAATAGCCCAAAAAGGAAACTATAATTAAAGGAATCCTGATTAAAAAAAACAAAAAACATGCTGATGAGCAATATCACTTCAAAAGCCTGCCACTGCTGAACTACATTTTTGTCTTTTTGGTAAAGGATAAGGTGCCTCCAGATCAGCGTGACGGAAACCAAGAATACTGTGATCAGTCCAAAGTTGATATGATAAAAAAAATTTCTAAGCAAAGGATCCTCGGACAGTCTACTATTGCCCAATAGATAATAGAAAAAATCGGTAAGAATAGCTACACCTACGGCAAACAAACCAGTCGAAGTCCCTTTCCATATATTGTTTAGAAATCCCGGATCTTCATGACGGTTTATGTTATGGTTATAGAATAAATAAACCATGATGAAAAAAATAATCTGCAGGATCCAGGTTACCTCTCCGGATACTCCTGTATTCATCTGATTCAGGGTGCCAAACAGTCGGGTAAGATTTACAAATAGTAGCGACAACCAAGTAAGGATGGCTACCAATAAGGAAATCTTGCCGATATTTAGATGAAATATTTTAAACATAGAGGATAACTAGCACAATAATACGTAATCTAGCTGAATTTTTGCTTGAATGATTTTCCTTTTTTAAA